>JAZKGK010000050.1:8615-25028 GCA_040385915.1 Bacteroidota bacterium | reverse complement strand
CCAGGATAAAATCTACCGACTCCTGACTAAGCGTCGTACTTTCGGCGGTTCCATCGACCGAAGTGAAGTTGGGATAGTGACTCAACAGCTTTTCTCCCGCCAGCCGCATTTCCTCATTGGGTTCCACGCCCATAATTTCGTAGCCTTCTTCTGCAAACAGTTCGGTCAATTTGCCCGTCCCCGAGCCAATGTCGGCGATCTGGTGGTGTGTATGCAAACCGAGGGAATCTATGAAAAAAGGAATGATTCCGGACGGATACCCAGGCCGATACTTCACATAGGCATCCACTCGGTCAGAAAAGCGTTGGGTGTTTTCCATAAAGTTTGTAGCAAGCGAGTTAGACGGAAACAAAACTAGCATTCTTATGTTAGAATTTGCCTAGAATAGTTTTTATGGGCAGGAAAATCAGCCTTCACCCGCCAAATCGCAGGCGAAGGATAAAAAGGTCGGCAGCGTTTGAAACGCTGCCGACCTTGGCTTATCAGTCTTCCAACGCTGCTCCCCATAAGAATCTGGCAGGCGAAAGTTACCGGTATATAAGTAAATGCAAAAGCCATTAACAAAACCATAACCTGTCCTAACACAACCCTAACACTAGCTAAACAATTAGGTAATTGTAAATAGATAATTTCGTAAAAAAATAAAGGATAGAAGACCTTCTTCCTGAGTCCTTTGGGTGGCACCATAGAATATACCTAATCACTAAACGAATTATTTACGGATGAGAGCTTCAAAAATTGTAGTCATTGATGATGAGAGAGATATTCTGGAACTCATTCAATACAATCTTGAAAAAGAGGCGGCTATTGTGCAGACATTTACTTCTGGAAAAGAAGCCCTGCAATCCATCCGACAAAATACGCCTGACCTCATTATTTGCGATTGGATGATTGATGAGATGGATGGCCTGGACATTTGCCGCAGCCTGAAACGGGAACCTCGCCTGTTTCACATTCCTTTCGTGATGCTTACCGCCCGTGGAGATGAAATCGATGCCGTAACGGCTTTAGAATTAGGCGCGGACGAATACCTAGTGAAGCCCATCCGAATGAAAGAACTCATTACCAGACTTAAAAAGGTGCTTAAGCGCAACCCTGCAAACAATACCCTGGTTGAATCGCCAGAGCAATCTCCGCCTATTCAGGATGACAAACTGCTTAGATTCAAAGAATTGATCATGAATGTAGATCAGTATAAAGTATATGCAGAGGGAGAGTCCATCGACCTGACTTACTCAGAGTTCAAACTGCTGCAATTGCTCATCAACCGTCCTGGAAAAGTGTACTCACGCAACCAGATCATAGAAAAGCTAAACGGCCTCGACTACTTTGCCACCGAACGTTCTATCGATGTACAGGTGGTAGGACTGAGGAAAAAGCTGGGTAAATACAAAGATTACCTCGAAACCGTCCGCGGTGTAGGCTACCGCATGCAGGAGTAGCTTTGAGCTGTGAGCTTTGAGTTGTAAGCCTTGAGCCTTAAGCTTCCTACTCAAGGCTCAAAGCGATCAACCATAACTTAATTAAAAGCTATCCCGACGCTAACTAAATCTAAACACACCGCCTTTACTTTTGCCTTATCAATGAACAATGAGTAATGAATTCGTCTATCATTATTCCTTACTCATCAATCATTGTTCATTAATTATAAATCAATGGAACAGGACAGAGACTACATTTTATGCGAATGCGCTATTGAGCCTTTGCAATCTTTTATAGAGGAAACCTTCGGTAACTATTTAATCAACCTAACCAAGACTCCTTCCATTTTCCTAACGATGGTGAGAGCAGAAGACTCTGTAGAAAAACAGGAGTTCTATCTAGGAGAAGCCCTGACGACTGATTGCGAAGTTGAAATCAATGGCTCTGTTGGCTACGGCATTTGCCTGGGCGATGAGCCGGAAAGGGCTTATTGTATGGCGATAATCGATGCCTTATTTACTTCCCAGGATGCTTCTTTGCCAACGGTGGAGGATTTTTTGGCCAGCCAATGGACAGCCATCCAACAGCGCGAGAAAATGGAGTTCAGCCAGATTATGCGCACCAAAGTCGATTTCAAACTAATGGAACAATCCTAACCATGATCCGAGAAACTAGTTATAATGAGGTGTTTGATTCCCAAAAACACTTCCGATTGATTATGGACAGCATGGCTCGTCCGGGCAAACTCAACCAATTGAACGGAGTCGCCATTCATCCACCCAAGGGATTGAATAAAGCGGCTGCCTTTGTGGGCCTGGCCTTGTTAAACGCAGATGTTTCCTATTATACCTCCTCCAATCCGGAAGCAGTAAGCGACTACTTTATCACCAATACCGACTCTCAGCAAAGGAGCGCCACGGAAGCTGATTTCCTCTTTTTGAAAGGGAATGATAATCCCCAGGCTTTGGAGGAAGCAAAAGTGGGT
This sequence comes from Bacteroidota bacterium, assembly GCA_040385915.1. Taxonomy (GTDB): domain Bacteria; phylum Bacteroidota; class Bacteroidia; order Cytophagales; family ES-bin-26; genus ES-bin-26. The sequence goes on along the minus strand of JAZKGK010000050.1, from coordinate 22,621 downwards.
AGCCTTTCTTATCCTGAAACCAGCGCTTTTATCATCATCGAGGTAGAGGAGATAAGTAAGGAACCTGTATCTGGTGCTGTGGTGCTTGTTCTGAAAGGGCCAGGAGTAAAAGAAGAGGAAGTGGTTTTTGTCAAAGGCATTCGCGAAGAGTTACTCACCACCATTCAGGACAAAAATACCGAATACCCTTTGGGCGTAGACACCATTCTGACCGATGCGCATGACAACATTCTTTGCTTGCCCCGTTCCAACCTGTTTCTTTTTAAGTCAATGAGTCAATGAGTTTATGAGTTCAAAGTGTATGAGTGTATGAGTGTAAAGTGTATGAGTATAAAGTATATAAATAATCAAACTATTAAATACAAACTCTACACTCTACACTTTGAACTCTACACTCATACACTCATACACTTTAAACTCATAAACTCATAAACTCATACACTTTGAACTCACAAACTCCTAAACTTCAATATGGGCTACGTAGCAGTAAAAGGCGGCACTGAAGCAATTGAAAACTCCGTCGATCTGGTAGAATTTTACCGGGTTAAAGATCAAACTTCTCCGATTCACATCAAGCAATTGCAAGCGCAATTTCGGCTGGCCATTGATAAAATTATGGGCGAAGGCTCCTTCTATGCGCCTGAATATGGGGCACTAGCGCTGAAGCAGGTAGAAGGAGATGTACTAGAAGCTGCTTTTATTTTAAGGGCTTTTCGGGCTACGCTTTCCAGAAAATATTATTCCGACATCATCAATACCAACGATATGTTCGTGCAGCGGAGAATTTCGTCCTCCTTCCGCGACATTCCTGGCGGACAAGTGCTGGGACCGACCCGCGACTACACGCTTCGGATGATCGATACCCGCATGGTGGATGAAAACTACGCGCATATCCAGGCTTTTCTAGCCCAATTCAATTCCCATATCGACGAGTCTCAACTGAAGGAAGTAACTACTTTCAGCAAAGTAATTGATCTGCTTCGCGTACAAGGGTTGTTGAAAGGAGTTGGCAATAATGAAGACCGCAAATTAGTTGATGTAACCAGAGAGGCCATCAAATATCCTGCGCCACGTTCAGCACGTTTGCAAATGCTTGCCAGAGCTGAAACTGGTGGCATTATGGCGCTTGGCTACAGCAGTATGCGCGGCCACGGCGGAGTACATCCGACGGTTGGAGAGCTAAGAGTAGGTTTGGTAGAGGTAAAAATAACGGACCCTGCTGGCCGCAAACGCTACATCGGGCGGATAAAGGTGACCGAGGCGGAAATGATTACCAAAGCAAAAGTGGCCAAGAAAGGTGCTGTGCCCTACTACTCCATCGGTTATGGCTTATGCTTCGGACAGAACGAAACCAAGGCCATCTGCATGGGCATCCTCGACCGGGCTATGCGTATCGCCGGTAACAATGCCCCGGCCAACGACCAGGAATTTGTGCTTTATCACACAGACGGTATCGAAGCGATGGGTTTTACCAATCACCTTAAACTGCCTCATTATGTCACTTTCCAGGCTGGCTTAAGCACCCTGAGACAAGCGGTAGAAAGAGAAAACAAGAAGGATAAATCAGAGAATGCCAAAGAAAAAGGGGTAGTCTTTGAAGAAAACGTAGCCAACCTGATAACAGATAATTTGTAGGTAATCAAAGCTGCTAGGTGTTAGCCGTTAGTAATTAGCCTATTGCATCGTTGTTATGTACGCATCCGCACATCTACTCATTTACCAATCCGCACATCTGCCCATTCACCATGCCTCCATTCAAGAAATTTAATGCCCAATTCAACTTCGCCTTTATTGACGAGAGTACGAAGCGGGAAATAAGAAGAAAACTCCTGAAGGCCATTGCCATTCCTGGCTATCAGGTGCCCTATTCCTCGCCTGAAATGCCGATTGCACGGGGCTGGGGAACGGGCGGCCTACACGTAACGCTGTCCATCATTGGAAAGGAAGACATCTTCAAAATCATTGACCAGGGAAGCGATGCCAGCGTGAATGCCTGTAACCTGCGCGATTTTGTTCGCCAGACCACCCATTGCCCCACCACTTTCGATACCCACGAAGCAACGCTCATTCAAACCCGCCACCGGATTCCGGAAGAGCTACTGAATGAAAATCAGATATTGGTATTCCAAGTGCCGCAGCCCGAACCTTTGCGGGGAGTGGAACGCTACGAAAATAAAACCCGAGAAATGCACGGGGAAGCCAATTATGCCAAAATGTGGGTGGCGCTCTATGAATCCTACGTCAAGTATGGCGACATTATGCAGGGCGCTGGTTATCCGGTGATGGTGAATGGCCGGTACATTATGTCTCCTTCGCCCATTCCTCGGTGGGACGTGCCCAACCTAAACCACAGCGAATGCTTGTATCTGTTCGGAGCTGGCCGCGAAAAAAGGCTGTACGCCGTACCTCCGCATACTGATGTAGTGCCGCTGGAGTTTGAGGACATCAAGTTTACCATCGAGAAATTTCACGATATCCGCTGCGGCATGACCGGAGCAGGCGGGGCTTTTATGGATGAACTATACAATGATGCCGGAGAAACCCACTACGTTATCAACGATAGCGACTTCCTGGATAAGATGGTAGAAGAGAAGAAAAGACCGCAGCAATGGTCAAACAAATACCTACAACAGGTACTGGATGGGTTGGAATAAATGACCATGACAGAATACGCTGTTTCCTGCTTCGTATTGCTAATCACTAACACCTAACACCTGACACCTAACACCTAACACCTAACACCTAACACCTAACACCTAACACCTAATACCTACCAATGGCGAATACAAGTAAAAACTGGCTGCTGAAAGTTGAAGGCTTAACCAAGATTTACGGAGAAGCGAACGAGAATACTACCCGGCTGACTGGTCCCTTATTTGGCTCCAACATTTGCCCTGAAACCGACAGCATTGTTGCTTGCGCAGATATTAACTTAGAACTGTACCCCGGAGAAGTGTTGGGCATAGTAGGCGAAAGCGGTTCGGGCAAAAGCACTGTCGTAAGGCTGCTGTATTTTGATCTGGAGAAAACGGGAGGAGTCGCTTATTTCAAAAATTATGGCGATGGAAAGGCGAATATCCTGGAAGAATCCAACCAAAAGAAAAGGTATATCCGCAATCATCTGATGGGAATGGTTTACCAAAACCCCAAAGATGGACTGAATTTCAGCTTCTCTTCCGGGGGAAACATTGCCGAAAAGCTGCTGATGGCGGGCAACTTCCACGTAGGCAACATCCGCGAACGGTCTTCCGCATTGCTGAGCCAGACCGAAGTGCCTGTTCAAAGAATGGATGACAGTCCAGCGAGCTTTAGCGGAGGCATGCAACAACGCGTACAGATTTCCAAAGCCATTGCCAACAACCCACCGCTATTATTTCTCGATGAGGTAACTACTGGCTTAGACGTTTCTGTACAGGCGAAAGTGCTTGATATGATCCGCAATTTGCAACAGGATTTGGGTATTGCCATGATCGTCGTTTCGCACGACTTAAGCGTAATTCGCATGCTGACCGACCGCACACTGGTGATGAAAAACGGCAGAATTGTAGAACAAGGCCTAACTGACCAGATTTTACAAGACCCGCAACATCCTTATACCCAACTGCTAGTGAGTTCGCTGTTGTAATCTGCACATCAACCCATCATCACATCGCAATATGTATTATATCCTGGAGGTCAATCATTATATCAAGCAGTTTAATCTGCACGCGTTGAATAACAAACGCATCTACGCCCTCAATGACGTATCTTTTCAAGTATCGCAGGGAGATATCATTGGCTTGGTAGGCAAATCTGGTTCAGGGAAGTCTACTTTGATGAAAAGTATCTACCGGACGTATTTATCTACCAGTGGCGAAATCCTTTACGATTCGCTCCGGTATGGCGTGATCGATTTGGTTACCGCCTCTGACCATGAGATGATAGCTTTGCGTAAAGAAGAAATCACGTATTGTTCTCAATTTTTAAGCGTAATTCCGCGTGTATCAGCCATTGATGTGGTAGCGTCCAGCCTGTTTAGCCAGGGAATGGATAAAACCGAAGCCCGGAACACCTCTCGCAGCTACCTGCAGCGCCTGGGTTTGCCCGAAGAATTGTGGGATGCCTATCCAGCTACCTTTAGCGGCGGCGAACAGCAACGGATTAACGTAGCGCGCTCCATCATTGCCCGCCCTCGCCTGCTGCTGATCGACGAGCCCACCGCTTCCCTCGATCAAAAGACCAAGGATGTAGTAATCGACATGATTCTGGACCTAAAAACGCAGGGAACATCGGTGCTTTGCATTTCTCACGACAGCTATACGCTGGAAAGAATGTGCGATAGAATCATCGAACTAAAAGAAGGAAAAATCATAACCACACCCGTGGCTGTATAATAGAACAGCTCAAAACCCTACTGAATGAAATCGATACTGATCTATAATGCCCGTATTGTCACTCCAGAGCGAGTAATTGAAAAGGGCGCTGTGTACATCGAAAATGGCATAATCGAAGAGATTACAGAAGGCTATACGGGGTCGGTTGTAGACGAAGCCACCCTGAAAATTGATGCCCAAGGCAAGCTATTACTCCCCGGCTTAATCGATCTGCATACGGACGCCATGGACATTGAAATCGTTCCCCGCAAGGGAGCTGATTTCCCTATCGAAGTAGCCTTTCGCGAGTTGGAACGCCGCATGAGCGGTTGCGGAATCACAACGGTTTACCATTCCTTGCATATGGGTTACCGCAATGCTGAAGTAAACTCCAATAGCAAATACGAGCGGGAAGAGGTTTTTGAAAAGGTATTTCAGGCAGCCCAGCGGCATACCTTGATTAACAATAAAATTCACTTGCGTTTTGAGTTAACCGGCGTTTGGGCTTTCGAGGCCGCTTGCCGCCTGATCGAAAAAGGCTATGTGGCCTTGCTTTCGATTATGGATCACACGCCAGGACAAGGCCAGTTTGGCGAAGAACAATTCCTGCTTGTAGCGACACGAAACGGCATTGCGCGCGAAGACGCCTTAAAAACGCTGAAGGAAAAACAGGCCATGCCTAGAATCACGCCTCTGCAAATAGAGCATATGATTAATCTGGCAAAAAGCCTCGCTATCCCCGTAGCCTCGCACGATGATGACACACCGGAGAAAGTGAACCAAATGTACCAGGCTGGCGTAAGCATTTGTGAATTCCCCATTACTATGGAAGCAGCCCTGGAAGGAAAAAGGCTGGGAATGAGTGTCATGGCAGGATCGTCGAACGTATTGCGAGGCGGGTCTTTGTCGGGCAACCTGAATGTACTGGACGGAATTAAAGCCTCGGCCATCGATAGCTTATGTTCAGACTATTATCCTCCTTCCCTACTTCATTCTGTTGTGAAAATTATGCAGGAAGGCGCTTTGCCTATTCATGAAGCAGTCAATCTGGCCACACTTTATCCCGCCAAAGCGGCTAATATAGCCGATCAAATTGGTAGCATTGAAACGGGTAAACAAGCCGACCTGATTTTATTGGAGCTGATTGATCAACTTCCGTTGGTAACGCATACCATCGTGAATGGAAAAATTACTGCGCAAGCAAATTTGCATCCCCAAAGAGAAAAAGCATGGACGTATTAGTAAATGCTTCAATTCAGGAATTGAATTACGAGGCGTATCAGCAAAGACAAGTACAAGAAACGGAGAAAAAACGGTGGGCAGAACGGGCAAAAGACCTCAAAGTAGCTAACCATTTCAGGTATGAGAACCGGCAATGGAAAGGCTTATCCTACGAAGGATTTGCCGTGGTTTCCATGCTGGATGCCAACCCAGGAAACACGGGCGTAAGCCAACGCTTGCGGGAAATTCAATCCTTGTTATCCACTTGCTTCAACAAGCCTTCTACGTGTTATATGCTGCCTACGGAAAGTTTTCACCAAACAATTGCCAATACGCTGTCCAATAGCCGGTTTAGGGAAAACGTGAAATCCAAAGGTTTAACCGATACGTACCCAGCGCTCGTGGGCAAGGCATTGGAAAACATTCCTGCTTCCGTCCATAGCCAGCCCATTGCCATGAGACTGGCCGGGCTGAGTCTGTTTTCTAATGCCATTGGCCTATTGGGGATTTTTGACAATGAAAACGATTTTAAAAGAATACTCAATTTCAGAGAACACCTCTATACAGACCCCACACTCAACCAATTGACCATTACCAGAACCCGTCCGTTCATTGGCCACATTACCCTGGCTTATCTGGAAAAGGAATTATCTCGGCAAGAGAAAGCCCTGCTCATCAATACGGGTATGGCTATCAATAACGACTTGGGCAAGGAAGCACTACACTTTTCCATTTCTCAGACGGAACTAAGAAGCTACCAGGATCTGTCCCACTTCCATCACCAGCCCGGCTATCCGAATTATTCATTTGTGTGCAGTTAGCCATTAGTAATTAGCTATTAGTGGTTAGGGAAAATCGCTAACGTGTTCAGTTATTTCGCTAATAGCCAACAATCTAACTACTAACAAGCCAGCCACTAACAAACTAAAAGCTAACTACTAAAATGCTCCATTCTATCCATCAATTCCCCGAAGAAGCCACTCCGAAGGCAAAGACGATGCTCAGCGAAAAGCCGACCATTCACCCCACTTGCCGCATACACAAAAGCCAGGTAGGTAGCTGGACAGAATTAGGCCCTAATACAAGCTTGTCCGAAGCCAGCTTTGGCGACTACAGCTATACCGCTGGTAACGTGTCAATTATCTATGCGGAAGTCGGCAAGTTTTGTTCCATTGCCAACAGTACCCGCATCAATCCGGGAAACCATCCGCAGTGGCGGGTAACGCAGCACCATTCTACTTACCGGCGGGTAAAATACGGGTTCGACGTAGTAGACGATGAGGAATTTTTTCAATGGCGCCGCGATCATCCATGCTCCATCGGGCACGACGTATGGATTGGCCACGGAGCCATTATTATGCCCGGAGTGAAGATTGGTACAGGAGCCGTAATAGGCAGTGGAGCTGTAGTTACCAAGGATATAGGCCCTTATGAAGTAGCCGTGGGCGTGGCAGCCAAAGTGATTAAAAAACGATTCCCCGAAGAGACCATCGAAAAGCTGCTCGCCATCGCCTGGTGGGACTGGGATAGGCCGACCTTGGTGGAGCGTTTTAAAGAATTACTGGATATCTCAGCATTTATAGAAAAATACTCAGCCGAGCAAGTCCGAACGAAGTAAACAGTTACTACTCAGCCCATCAACTTATCTGATTGATGGGCATTTTGATTATTACCTTTTTGTTAACAAATATGAAACAGGCCAGGCTGGTGATTGCGCTGATATATTCCTACCAAACCGCCTAATAGTCTAATAAAAACGTCCAAACGTGAGTAAGGAATTTTGTTGCTAACACATGCCTAACACAGGAAGTGTATGATTTCAGCTTTAACATCATTATAATTTAATATTAGATTAATCATAGCGCCATACGTAGTGTTTACTTTTGTGGCGTCAAAATTTTGTAGTACAATCCATACTGTAGACAGGCAAACAAGATCGGGTTTTATGGATAAAAAATTCCTTTACCCGAATTTGCCTTAGTATGCTTGCACGTAGAACATGCTTGCGTTATGTAATTGACTATAAATGAATTAATACAATTCATTGAAGTGTATTTCTGAATAGCATTGGCGTAATAGATGTTGAACAACAAGTTAATTCCTCCTTCCGACGAAAGAACAAACGCAGTTTCTCGATAAATAGATAAATAACACCTTTGTTGTTATTCAGCCATGTCCACATGTATGTTGGATAGGCAACTTCTTGTTTAAACACAATACCATTCACACTACCTCACGCCAATCGTTTTATCTATTTGTACTTTACCTAACCCTAAACACATGAAAAAAATCTTAACCAAACTAAAGCTGTGCCAGGCAAATTGCCATCAGGTATTTTGCTGCTTATTGATTACCTTTTTCTTGTCAACGGCTGCGGCTTTTGCCCAGGAAACAACGATTACTGGTAAAGTTATCGAAGAGAGTAATGAGGGACTTCCTGGAGTAAATATCCAGGTGAAAGGAACGACCAATGGTACAGTGACTGATGCGAATGGAGAATATTCACTGAAAGTATCACAACCGAATGCCGTACTGGTATTTTCCTATGTAGGCTTTTTGCCGCAGGAAGTGGCACTGGCCAATCAATCCAAGATTAACGTTACCCTGGTAGAAGACACCAAGAACCTGGAAGAAGTGGTAGTAACGGCTTTGGGTATTAAAAAAGAAACCCGGACGATTGGCTACTCTACACAGGAAGTAAAAGGGCAAGAACTGATTAAGGCCCGCGAACCAAACGCAATCAACTCCTTAGTGGGCAAAGTAGCTGGTTTGACTGTTGCTCCTTCGGCTGAACTTCTAGGCAGACCTCAATTGGTTTTGCGGGGAAGTAGCAACTTGCTCTTTGTGGTAGACGGCGTACCCGTGAACTCTGACACCTGGAATGTAAGTGCCGATGACATTGAGTCTTATACAGTCCTGAAAGGCGCCAATGCTTCAGCACTCTACGGCTTCCGAGGCCAGAATGGAGCGATTCTTATTACCACCAAACGTGGTTCTAAAGACAAAAGAGGCTTCTCGGTTGAGTTCAATTCTAGTACGATGATGGACAACGGCTTCCTGACTCTTCCAAAAAACCAGGCTGAATATGGCGCTGGTTCCAATTACAACTACCGCTTTGGTGATGGTCCCTATGATGATACTGGAACAGGCGGAACGGATCAACGTCCTAACGTATGGGGACCACGATTTGAAGGACAAGATGTGCGTCAATATAATAGTCCGGTTGGGCCAGATGGAAAACGAATCGGCACACCTTGGACTGCCAAAGGGGTGGATAATTACCAGAAATTCATGGAGGTAGGTATTCTTTCGAACAACAATGTTTCGATTTCGGCCTCGAACGAAAAATCAGATATGCGTATTTCTCTTTCACATTCCTATCAGAAAGGAATTGCGCCTAATACCCGGTTGCAGATTACAAATTTCAATATCTCGGCAGGCCATAATTTTTCTTCTAAAATCCGCTTGGAAGGCAATATTAACTTCAACCGCCAGTATACACCCAATATTCCGGACGTGAACTATGGACCGAACAGTTATACCTATATGTTCAAAGTATACGGTTCTCAGCATTGGGATGTAAATGATATGCAGGATTACTACAAGCTTCCGCAGAATGCTGTGGGTGCTCCGGGAGTGCGACAGTACTTCTTTGAGTATGGTCGTAACAACAACCCCTATTTTATGTCGTACGAATGGCTTCGCGGACATTACAAAACGGATGTGTATGGCTATGCCAAACTGAATTATAAAGTAACCGATTACCTGGACATCAGCCTTAGAACCCAGGTATCGACCTGGAATATGTTTAGAAATGAAAAATTGCCGTTCTCTGCCATCATTTATGGACGTGATTTCAGGGAAGGTGATTATCGGGAAGAAAAACGGGCGCTATTTGAAAACAATACCGACCTGCTTATAAAATTTGACAAGGACATTTCTCCTGCTTTTCACCTGACTGCGGTAGCGGGCGCAAATCTTCGGTCGTTCCAATATAAATCTGGCTGGGAAAGTACCGATTACCTCATTGTGCCCGGTGTTTATAACCTGAGCAACTCCAAAAATCCGAAGCTGGCCTATAACTACGAATCTGATATGTTGGTTTACAGTGCCTATGGGAGTATAGACTTATCGTACAAAAAATTTATTACGCTGTCGGCAACGGGTAGGGAAGACAAGCTTTCTACCCTGGATAAAAACAATAATTCTTTTTTCTATCCATCCCTTTCCCTTAGTACTGTAGTAAGTGATTACGTGAAATTACCGGGGTTTATCTCCTTTATGAAGCTTCGCGGATCATATGCCAATGTAAAAGGAGGCTTGACCAGTTCTACTATTGCGCCGAGTTGGTTCGGGGCACCCAGCAATCCTAGCCCAGTTAATCCGCTTCAGTATGGATCAACTTATTACACTTCCTACGATGGGCCGAATTATGAAAACCAAAGTTATTATTCGATTAAGAATTTATATAATAACACGCCTTCGGCTGATTATACCAGCATTCTGCCTAAACCGGGTCTGAAAGCCTTTACCGTATCTTCTTACGAAGCTGGAGTTGATTTGAAATTTCTGCAAAACCGTTTAGGGCTAGATGTGACCTACTTCAATACTGAAGATGGACCTAACATTGTTAGATTACCGGTCGCCTCTTCTACTGGCTATAGCCGCCGGATAGAAAATGACCTGGTCACCAAAAAAACGGGCTGGGAAGTAGCTTTGAACGGAGCAATACTCAAAAACCCAGACGGATTAAACTGGGACGTAACGGCCAACTGGTCGATGTTCAGAGAGAAAGTAAGTAAGATCAATGATCCAGCCGGTTATATTCTGGGCTATTATGGCGATCACAAGTACCGCGTTGGCGACCGAGTTGATGGAATCTATGATTTCAAATACTACCGTACGCCCGCTGGTGAGCTCATTCACGACAAAGGCATTCCGCTTTACAGCACCTCGGGCGGTACAGATGCCAAGAAACTGCTGGGCTTCTCTAACCCGGATTGGGTATGGGGACTTAACAACCGCTTTGCTTATAAAGACTTTACCTTCAGTTTTCAGTTTGATGGCCGCGTAGGTGGAATTATTTACAACGAAATTCAAGGCGATCAGTACCAGAGTGGAACCAGCCAGGAACTGGTGGAAGGAGCTTACGGAGATGCCAGAAGAGCCGAATGGGAAAGTTTCAAAGCAACCGGTACAATCACTCCTTCGTACGTGGCGCCCGGTATGAGTATTGCCGGTGGAAAACCCACCTTCGATGCGAATGGAGATATTACCAACTACAGTGAGTTAAGCCTGGTACAAAATACCACGGCAGTACGGGTACAGAACTATGTCCAGTTTCTGCAGAACAAAGAGACGTTGTATACCAGCCGTACGTTTGCCAAACTCCGGGAAGTGGTTATTGGCTACACCCTGCCCGCCACTTTGCTGAGCAAAACCTTCATTCGTCAGGCGACTATCTCAGTAGTGGGAAGGAATCTTCTGTATTTTTCGAAGAGCAAAGATTTTGACTTAGATCAGTTCGGTTTCGGAAATTCAGGTCCTCCCTTGCAAACAGGTACCACTCGCCGGTACGGGATTAATATCAACCTATCCTTCTAAGAAAATCCTTTTCCGGCTGGCAAGCACAAGTCAGCCAGAAATGAAACCTTTTAATCAGATAAGACCATGAAAATACATAAGATAATCCCACTTGCTGTTCTGGCATTTTTAATAACCGTTACCAGTTGCCAGAAGTTTGATGAACTGGAAGCCAATCCTAACCTAGCTGGTGAAGAGGCTATTGTCCCTCCTTCCTATCTGCTGGGTCGGATTCTTTTTGAATTGTACCAGGGAGCAGGATTCACAGACAATGTTTCAGGCCGGGTATTCGAAGGTCCATGGAATCAATTGAGCCGTTGGAGTCAGTTTACTGTATCCAATGATTCCTATTACGGTGGAGACAATGTGTACGGCTGGTCGAACACAGCAACCCCATACAATCTCCTGAAATTGACGAACAAGATGGAATTGCAAGCCGCTAAAGCCCTCAACCCAGAAAGAAATGCGTACAAGACTTTGGGTAAATTCTTTCGGGCGTATACCTATGTTTGGTTAACCCAAAGAGTAGGGGATATTCCAACGGATGAAGCTGGATTAGGATTAGAGAACCTGACTCCCCAATACACCAGCCAGAAGGACGTGTATGCCAAGGCGCTCCAATTGCTGGAAGACGCCAACACGGATTTGAACACGCTTATCCCGACTATTACGCCCGCAACCAACATTGGTGGTGACATTTATTTCAATAATGATCTAAAAAAATGGCAGAAAGTGATCAATACCTTCAAACTGCGGGTGTTGATTAGTTTAAGCAAAAGGGCAGAAGATACCCCTGCACTGGGCATCAAGCAAAAGTTTGCTGATGTAGTAGCTGACCCGGTCAAATACCCGTTGCTGACTGGAAACAGCGACAACCTTCAGTTTGTATACAACGAGGCGTTTAATCCTTATCCGATTACCCCAAGGGATTTTTATAACCGGAATACCAATATTTCTTCCACTTTTCTGGAATTGCTCACCGCTACTAAGGATCCCCGGACGTTCGTACTCACCACGCCAGCGCCTGCACTGATTAAAGGTGGTAAATCTGCCTCTGATTTTGATGCCTATAAAGGATCCAACATCAGTAAAACGCTTACGGCTTTGGCTAGTGAAAAAGCCAGTGATGTAGCCAATAGTCCCTATTCCTACATTAGTTATCTTCGGTACTATAAGTCGTATGTCGGACCGGAGCCTTATATTATTATGGGTTATCCGGAAATGTGTTTCAATATGGCGGAGGCTGCTAACCGAGGATGGATAACCGGCGATGCCGCTGCTTACTACCTGAAAGGCATTAACGCTTCCTTGGGTTTTTATGGCATTAGCGATGGGGCTAAGGTAGAGGTGAGCGATGCCGGTGGATCAAAGGCTGCTACGGTAGCCGTTACGGTTTCTGTTACTGACTTTCTCACCAATGTAGCTTACAAAGGCAACAATGCTGATGGATTAAAGCAAATTCTGGATCAGAAATACGTGGCTTTCTTCCAGAACTCAGGTTGGGAAGCTTTCTATAATTGGAGAAGAACCGGCTTTCCTTCTACTTTCGTTACTACAGGAAGTGGAATAAATGCCCAAGGAAAAATCCCGATGCGTTGGAGGTATCCCGTAGATGAAACAACTTATAATGCAGCACACGCTAAAGTTGCTATTGACAATCAATATGGCGGCAACGATGATATTTACGCCCTGATGTGGTTATTGAAATAGCACAGTGCCCCGGCAAGCACCTTTCAAGCCCCTTGCCGGGGTTTTTTCTTTTACCAACTCCCTAAAACCTGCTCTCAAATCTACCGCAATGAAGAAAAACCTGGTTCTGTTTACCATACTCCTGATTTCCCTCTCCTGCTTTGCCCAAAAGCCTCTCCCTGCCAAACATCCCAAAAACGTCATCCTGCTGATTGGCGATGGTATGGGCGCGGCACAAATCTATGCCGGTCTGACGGCCAACAAAGGCCACCTGAACTTGGAACGCTGTACCTCGGTTGGCTTTCATAAAAATCAGGCTGCCGATGCCTACGTAACCGATTCTGGTGCGGGCGCTACGGCTTTTGCCATCGGTTATAAAGCTAAAAATGGCGCTATCGGGGTAGATGCGAATGACAAGCCCCAACCCACCATCCTGGAAATTGCGGGCAAAAACGGATTGGCTAGCGGATTGGTCGTGACTTGCACCATTACCCACGCCACGCCCGCTTGTTTTTATGCGCACCAGGTTTCCCGTTCCATGGAAGAAGAAATCGCGGCGGATATGCTAAAAAGCAATGTAGATGTGTTTATTGGCGGTGGACAAAAGTTCTTTACCCAAAGGAAAGATGGCCGGAACCTGATTCAGGAATTGAAAGCCAAAAACTACCAGATTGCCGACTCAACGGCAGACCTAAGCCAATTCAAAAAGGGAAAGCTAGCTGCCTTTACCGCCAACGACCAACCCAAAAAAATAGCTGAAGGCCGTGGCGACCAACTCCTGACAAGCACCCAAACGGCCTTGCGCCTCCTCGATCAGAATAAAAAAGGCTTTTTCCTGATGGTCGAAGGCTCTCAGATCGACTGGGGCGGACACGCCAATGACGCTCAGTACATCATCAACGAAATGGTCGATTTCGACAAAAGCATTGGCGCCGCCCTGGACTTTGCCGAGAAAGATGGAAACACGCTGGTCATCATCACGGCTGACCACGAAACCGGCGGCTTTTCCCTGATCGATGGCGACATGAAGACGGGAAGAGTAGAAGGCAAATTTACTACTGGCCATCACACAGGCGTAATGATTCCAGTATTTGCTTTCGGCCCAGGCGCAGAAGCCTTCTCTGGCATCTATGAAAACAACACCATTTTCCACAAAATGCT
>JAZKGK010000050.1:0-8515 GCA_040385915.1 Bacteroidota bacterium | reverse complement strand
CAATTAACAATTAACAATTAACAATTAACAATTTCCCTAGCGCAAGACTTCATTCTTGTGCTTACTAATCAAGCAAGTCTCTGACGTATTCTTGTCCCGTATATTTTCAGGAATAGATTGTGGCTCATTTTATTAACCGATTTGCAGCTCCAGAGGAGCTACCTGTTTATAGAAAATAGCAAATGAGAATGTTGGCTCCAGCGGAGCCTCCTATTACTAAGCTTCAAAGATGGCAGGAGGCTCCGCTGGAGCCAATGTGGCCTGTAATAAGGTTGCTATAAACAGGTAGCTCCTCTGGAGCTGCAAATCGTTAAGGTGTAAAAAATTTCCCTAGCGCAAGTGTTCATTATTCATTATTCATTATTCATTGCTTCAACCTTTATGAAAAGATTATTTATTCCCGCTTTGTTGTTCGTATCCTCCCTTTCTTTCGGACAAGCCATTGGCCAACAGAAAGATACTTTGGTGTACTCTTCCCGCCGGGCGGTTGTATTAGAAGGCACCTCTAACTTCCGCGACTTGGGCGGGTATCCAACCAAAGACAAGCACCACGTGAAGTGGGGCCATATCTATCGCTCTGCCGACATCAGCAAACTGACCGACCAGGATTTGCAAGCCCTCTCTTCGCTCCACATCGCCACCGTCTGCGATTTGCGTGGCCCGGACGAGGTAAAAAACTCTCCTGACCGACTGCCAACGGGTGCCAAATGGGTGAACTTACCCGCCGGAAGTGAAAATCTGAAGTTGTCACAGATGAACAGTATGATGCGTACTGCCAGCAACCGCGACTCGATGATGACGGCTACCTACGCCAAGACAGATCACCTGAAGGCCAAGTATAAACCGATGTTCGACGAATTGTTAGCTTTGGATGGCGAGAAAGCTTTGCTATTCCATTGCACAGCGGGCAAAGACCGGACTGGCATTGGCGCGGCTTTGGTTCTCTCTGCTCTGGGCGTAGATCGTTCTATGGTAATAGCCGACTATGAGGCGACTAATGAGTATTGGAAGAGAGACCGGGAAGCCAGGGCGCAGCAGATGATTCAGCAGGGAATGGACGAAAAAACTGTTCGCAGTATGATGTCGGCCAATCCGGCATACCTGGAAATGACCTTCAAAACTATTGAGCAGAAGTACGGTTCGATGGACAAATTTCTGCAAACAGAAATGGAACTCACCCCTAAAAAATTGGCTAAACTCCGGGCTCAATACACCAATTAAGCCAATGAGTAGATTGGAGATCGGTTCTCCGCACAGGGGTTAACGCCAATTGGTCGCACTATAAATCCCAAAGGGATGAAAAGATTATAGCATGACAATAACAGCAAACCTAGATAGAACCCCCAAGGGGTGAAATGATAGCGTCTCCAATACGTAAGGAGCCTGCGCAGTAAAAGCCTGTTAGGACTAAATATCTTGACAGGCTTTCTTATTTCAAGAGGCAATGAATACACGCCGACCAAGCAAGTACAACTAACCATTTCATCACAATCGGCTAACCTCTTCTAAATACGCCTACCTTAACTTTCACCTTTGTTATTATTCATGTGTAAAAACCAAATCAACCTTTTCGTTGAGTTGAATGATGGAAAAGCTATTTTTTAAAGTCCTTGCTAAAGTCCTTGCTAAAGTCCTTGCTAAAGTCCTCGGATGGGTATTTGTTGTTTTGCTTCTTACTGGTTGCGGGAAAAAGAGTAACGAAAACTATAACAATCCGACCAAGTTAATTTATGGCATTGTCCCTTCTGAGGATGCCGAGCACACCCTGAAGAAGATGGATGCCATTACCCGCTATTTTTCCAAAAAGCTTAATATAGAAGTAGAATGCATTCAGGTCAGTAATTATTCGGCGCTCATTGAAGCCATGCGTGCCAAGAAAATCCATATGTGCCAGGCAGGAGCCTTTGTCTATATACTCGCTGCCGAAAAAGCCAATGCTGAAGCCATCATCACGACCCAGGTTAGCAGCGGAGACCCCCGTTTTAACGAAAGCTGCTTCATTACCTATCCTGGTTCCGGAATCAATAATGTGGAAGACGTGGTCGCCCATTCCAAGAATATCACCCTCATCTGGGCCTACCCAACATCAGCAACCGGACACCTCATTCCCCGATATTATCTCCAGCAAAGAGGCGTCATGCCCGAAGACTTTAAGGAAGTGTTCACTTCTACCGACCATGCAGCCACTATTCTGACAATAGCTTCGCATAAAGCCGATGTAGCGGCCATTTTTTATCCAACCCTGGATATGTTCATCAAAACCAAAAAGATAAAAGAAGGAGATGTAAAAATCATCTGGATGTCGCAACCCGTGGCCTCTGCGCCTGTATTCGTACGAAAAGAACTGGATGCAGGCTTGAAAAAGCGAATACAACAAGCCTATCTGTCACTCAAAAAGGATTCTCCGGAAACCTACTCTGCCGTCCGTTCTCAATATAAATATGATGTCAACTATATTGTTGCCCACGATTCGCTGTATACGCCTATTCGTGCAATGGCCAATCAGATAGAAGGCTTAGAGATCAAAGCAGAATAAGTAAAGAAGTGGACTGGCGAGGACAACAGCCACGGGAATGGAGACCATTAAACCAAACAACGGATGAAACTTTTACTCGTTTCCAACTTCGACGATATTCCAGAAGAGCATTACTTGCTTAACTTGCTCTTTTGCGAGGGTTTGCAGTACTTTCACTTGCGGAAGGCCAACTATTCGACGCAACGAATGGAAACCTACCTGGAAAAAATCCCCCCACCTTTCCGCCAGTACGTTATCCTTCATTCGCATTTTGACTTGGTTGACAAGTACCAGTTGCGCGGGGCGCATTTTACCAAGCAATACAGCTACGAAGATTTCCTCCGAAGCAAGGAAATAGAGGACAGCGAAAGCCCAAAGCCTCTGTTTAAACAGCTCGGCTTTTCGCTGCATTCTATTCAGGAAGTAAAAAAAATGTCGTCCATCTTCGACTACCTGTTTTTGAGCCCTATTTTCGACAGCATTTCTAACCGGGGCTATAACAGCAAATTTCGGATCAATGATTTGAAGGTTTTTTTGAGCAATCAAACCAACCGACCCGAAATTATTGCGCTCGGTGGAATTACGGACCAAGCCATTGACAAGGCTTTTGATTTAGGTTTTGATGGGGTGGCTTTGCTTGGGCACATCTGGACAATTTTTGAAAATGATCATAACCTGATTCAAGCCGTGAAAAGGTTTCGATTCATTCAACACCTGATTGAAATCAGAAACCTAGCTCTAATAGAAGAAAGCCCAAGGCTAACACAAAACTAATAATGGTCTTAAGGCAGACTAATGCGCCCAGGCTACTTTTACCACCACTCATACCTGCCTATAAATCCACCTTATGATCGACGTCAGAAACATTACCAAAGAGACCAGGGAAGGTGTTCAAATCCTGAAAGGGATTAGCTTCAAGGTCGAGAAGGGAGAGTTTGTTGGGATATTAGGTCCCAGTGGCGCGGGCAAAAGCCTGACTATGCGTTGCTTGAATGGGCTAACCAAGCCTACCACTGGCGAAGTGGTCTTCACTGACAATCAGAACAATGCAATAAACATTACCAGTTGTAGAGGCAAGGAACTTAGGTTAGCCAGGCAAAAGATTGGCGTCATATTTCAAGGATTTAATCTGGTGAAACGCCTTTCGGCTATCGATAATGTGATGATTGGGCAACTGGGCAACATGAATCTCTTCAGAAGCCTGTTTTATGGCTTTACTGACCGAGAGGCCATGCAGGCCTTGAAAGTGCTGGAAAAGGTAAAAGTGGCGCATCTGGCGCATCGGCCTGTGGGTTCGCTGAGTGGAGGGGAAATGCAGCGGGTGGCTATTGCCCGAGCCATGTACCAGCAACCCAGCATTATGCTGGCCGATGAACCCATTGCCAACCTTGACCCTAACAATGCCCGAAAGATTATGCAATTGCTCAAGCCCCTGGCCGACGAGATGCCCATCGTCGGGGTATTTCACCAACCGGAAATCATACAGGAATTCTGCACCAGAATCATCGCCATTAAAGACGGAAACATTGTGCGGGATGGTGACAACAAAATAACCCGTAGCGAAATGAGAGACATCTACGGAGCCGAACTATCGGAGATAGAATTGAATAGGACTGAGCATTCAGCGGTCAGCTATCAGCTTTCGGCTCTGGGCGATTAAAACCCTTTTTTACAGGTATGGTTAATTGTCATTCACCGAAAACTCAAAGTTGAAGGCGCAGGGCTCAAAACTAAATCCCATGGAATACCTCATCTACCGGCGAAAGAAAACGCTTAACAAAGTCCTGGTCGTCGCGGGAGTCAGTTTTTTGGCCTATTGGGCGGCCATTTCCTGCAAAGTAGACCTATCGATTTTCTGGCAAGGGATTCCTAAAGGGATAGAATTCATCGGTTTTATGTTCCCGCCCGACTGGGAAGCGCTACTCGAAATGATATATCCTGCCATCGAAACCGTGCTTCTGGCCTTTATGTCCACTATTGTTGGCGCGATCCTTTCTTTTTTCTTCGCTTTGGCTGCCGCTTCCAATGTATCGCCTCCCTGGCTACGAAACTTCAGCCGTTTTTTGCTCGCCACCGAGCGCTCCCTTCCCGAAATTATCATTCTGCTGCTGCTCATTTCCGCTTTGGGCTTAGGGCCTTTTCCAGGAGTGATTGCCATGTCTATTGGCTGCATTGGTATGTTGGGCCGCCTGTTTGGTGATGCCATGGAAGAAATCAACCCGGCTACCTTAGAGTCTATTGCGTCGGTAGGCGCCAGGCGGTGGCAGGTAATTCGTTACGGCATTATTCCGCAGGTGCTTCCCTCGCTCATTGCCAACACTATTTTCAGGTTTGAAGTAAACATTCGCTTATCGGTTTTGCTGGGCGCGGTGGGCGCGGGCGGTATTGGCTACCAACTGTTTTATTCTTTTCAGGTATTGGAATATCAACGGGCTACTACGGCCATTCTGGTTATTTTGATACTGGTTTTTACTTCTGAAAGATTGTCTAAGCTGCTCATCAAAAAAATAGCCCCCGAAGCTAAACTGAAATGAATCTAACCATCGAGAAACAATATTTGCCTTCCGAAAGGTATAAAAAAGCCATTACTTATGTCACTATCCTTTTCCTGGTAGTGGTGGGCTTAAGTATCTATTTCAATTTCGACCCGTGGCTGTTCATCACTGATTTTCACTTTCTGGTTGATTTGCTGGGAGAAATGACGCCTCCTAACTTTGAAGTGCTCTGGAAAAAACAAAAAGTATTCAGCTCTATCCTGCAAACCATTTCCATGGCTTTTCTTGGCACGCTCATCGGTGGCACCATCGCCTTGGGATTGGCTTTTTTTGCCGCCAAAAATACGACTCCCCACCCTGCCGTCCGTTTTTTCGTCCGTATCTTTCTATCCATTGAGCGGGTTATTCCTAACCTGGTCATCATCCTGGTGTTTCTTATCTCGGTGGGGCTGGGGCCTTTTGCTGGCATGTTATCTATTGCTGTAGGCACCATTGGCATGTTTGGCAAGCTATTCGCCGACGCCATTGAAGGAGCCGATGGTGACCCGATTGAAGCCGTCTACGCGGTGGGAGCGAGCAAACTACAAGTGATTCGCTTTGGCATTATTCCCCAGATTTTGCCTTCTTTTATCGCCAACCTATTTTATGCCTTCGACATCAACTTACGGGCAGCCATTGGCCTGGGTGTTTTCGGCGGCGCTGGCATCGGTTTTGAAATTCACATGGCCATGAAACTGATGCGATACAAGGATGCACTTGCCCTCATTTTTTTCACTATCATCCTCATCTGTCTCTTCGAAAAAATCTCTGATTATCTCCGAAAAAAGACGATGGGACAAGACATTTTAAAATGATGTGCGGATATTCGGAGGGGTTAATGTGCGGATTAACAAGCTAATTAATCAAATTTCCCTCATCCACCAATCTACTCATCCGCTCATCTACCATCCGCTCATCCGCACATCAACCTATGTTTCCTGCTTTACAATACAAGAATTACCGCTTGTACATTGCTGGCCTGGGGCTGGCCAACGTCGGGAGTTTGATGAAGCAAATGGCGGTTGGCTGGTTGGCTTATCGGCTCAGCGATTCCATTTTCCTGTTGGGTTTGGTCAGTTTTTCCAGCGAGGTCTCGTCATTCCTGATCGGGTCGGTTTCCGGGGTAATTGCTGACCGGATAGACAAACGGCGGCTATTGATTATTACGCACAGTCTGCTGACACTTTGCGCCTTTGTGCTGGGCTACCTGACCATGAGCGGCCACATTACTTTCTACCTGATGCTTGTGCTGCAAGTTGCCTTTGGCTGCCTTAGCGGATTAGAAATGCCTGCCCGCCAGTCGTTTGCCAATGATTTGGTAGAAGACAAGGCTCACCTTCCCAGTGCCATTGCCCTTACCTCTACCCTATTCAATACTGCCCGTATCATTGGGCCATCCATCGCCGGCTTATTGATTCCGGTGATTGGCGAAGGGCTTTGCTTTGTGTTGTACGGCATAATGAGCCTGGCCATTGTTGCTTGTTTCGTGCTCATTCGCTACCAGCCCGAAGTAAAACCAGTGACCAAATTGAACTTCCGAAAGGAATTTATGGAAGGGGTTCATTACGCCTATCACTTCGAGCCAATCAGGATTTTACTGGGGTTTGTTGCCGCCATAACATTGCTGGGCGTATCGTATATGGTCGTTCTGCCCGTTTTCACCAATAAAGTTTTCCACGCAGGAGCCGAGGTTTTTGGCTATATGACCAGCGCCAGCGGCATTGGCTCAGTAGTAGGAGCCTTGTACTTGGGCAGCAAAAAAAATGCCTTAGGCCTGGAAAAAGTAATCCTCATCGGTTCTATCCTGATGGGATTGGGTGTTTCCAGCTTTGCCTTGTCGCACGTGTTGTGGTTCTCGGTTGGGGCTCTAGCCTTGGCTGGCTTTGGCCGAACGCTCATTTTTACCGGCTCCAACACCTTGCTCCAAACCATTGCCGTTTCCGATAAGCGAGGCCGGGTTTTAAGCTTGTATATCACCATGTTTATGGGCGCTCTCACCCTGGGAAGCCTGCTGGTGGGTACCTTCTCCGACATCATTGGCGCGCCCTACACTATTTTCCTGGGCGGCGTGGGTTGCTTGATTATCTCTTTCTTTTATGCCCAACGCATCAGTACGATCACCCGGAAAACCTATAAAATTATCCGAAGCCTGGAGTTGAATCGGTGAGTGCGCTACTTATGACTGATCGCTTCTTTTAATCAATTGTTAATCCAGCACTAATTCTATGATAATATGCAGGTTCTACTTTCGCGCTTCCAATTAAAGCGCAAGCCATGATAAAACCTACCTAACATTACGGCTCTTACTCTTATGTTGTTTACCGGAACTGAGCTGCTGGCTCAAACTACCCAAGCCTCTGTTTCTGGTATTATTTCCTCCCTTAAATCTATTCTTATGAAAAAATCAATTTTCCTTATTTGTTTTCAAATGGCTTTAGGAATGCTCCCCAGTTTCGGGCAAACTGCCCCACAATCGCCTGTCTATCTTTCCAACTATACCTTTTCAAACGGGAAGCCGGAGATTGGATACATAAAGCTAAGGTCTGGTGAAGAAACCCAAATAAAATCGATAAGCCTGGGAGGCGAACACGCCAGCTTTTTCAAGGTGGGCAAGGATCACAAACTATCGATCCGGAAAGAAAAACTCTTGCCAGAAATACACTGGTTGGCTATTGTTTTAACCGTTAAAACCTCCGCCGGAGAAGCCAAAGGTACCTTCCGGATTGTAAAGGACGAATTCATCAGAAACAAGGTGATTGCGCATCGGGGAGCCTGGAAGAATACCGGAGCCACCGAAAACTCCGTTGCTGCTTTGAAGCACGCCATTGCCATGGGTTGCGAAGGCAGTGAATTTGATGTGCATATGTCGTCAGACTCGGTTCTATTTATCTGCCACGACCCGCATATGCAAGACATTTCCATTGCCAAAACACCCGCTGAACAGTTACTGGCCATTAAACTGGCTAACGGCGAAACCTTCCCTACCCTGACGGACTATTTGAAAGGTGGCTGCGGACAAAACAAGACCAAGCTCATCCTGGAAATAAAGGCGTCGGAATTGGGGAAAGCCAGTTCCATTGCCTTAACCCATAAAGTAGTGGAGCTGGTAGAGAAGTTACAGGCGCAGGCCTGGGTAGATTACATCAGCTTTGATTATGATGTCTGTAAAGAGGTGATGAAACTAGCTCCTTATGCGAAAGTAGCCTATCTGATGGGCGACAAATCGCCGATGGAACTGACACAGGAGCATTTCTTTGGCCTGGATTATCATTTCAGCGTTTTGCAAAAGAATGCTGGCTGGATTGAGCAGGCACAGCAAAACAAGTTAACCGTGAATTGCTGGACCGTGAATGACCAGCCTTTGATGGAGGAATTGCTGAAAGCAAAAGTAGATTTTATTACTACCAACGAACCGGAGCTCCTGTTAAAGCTGATATCAGTGAAGTAAGCCTGGGCTGGCGTTTAC
>JAZKGK010000049.1:0-12934 GCA_040385915.1 Bacteroidota bacterium | reverse complement strand
GTTTGGCTTTTAGAGATTTATCAAATCTTCTTGGGTGTCCTAGCCATAATTGTAAACCAGTTGAATAATATATGAAAATATTAATTACAGGAAATTTGGGCTACGTGGGTCCCACATTGGTAAAGACGTTGAGAAAAGACTATCCAACGGCTGTTCTGATGGGATTCGACGTAGGTTATTTTGCTAAACTGATAACAAACACCTCTATCTCGCCTGATCACTATTTAGATGTACAATACTATGGTGACGTGAGAAACTTTCCTGAAGACATTCTGATTGGCGTAGATACCGTCATTCATTTGTCTGCCATCTCCAATGATCCCATCGGTAATAAATTTGAACAGGTAACCTTAGATATTAACTTCAAGGCTACTCAGACCATTGCCGAAAAAGCCCGAGACAAAGGAGTAAAAAACTTTGTTTTTGCTTCCAGCTGCAGTGTCTATGGATTTGCCCAGGATGCTGCAAGAACCGAAAGCTCTCAACTAAATCCTTTGACTGCGTATGCTAAGTCTAAGGTGTATTCAGAAGAAGCCTTAGCCCAATTAGCCAATTCAGACTTTAAGGTCACTTGCCTGCGTTTTGCCACTGCCTGTGGTATTAGTGAACGCTTAAGGCTAGATTTGGTGTTGAACGACTTTACCGCTGGTGCAGTAGCCAATGGCGAAATTAATATTATGAGCGATGGTTCACCCTGGCGACCATTAATCAATGTAAAAGATATGGCAAGAGCCATTATTTGGGCACGAGAAAGAGATGCTATCGAAAGCGACAATTTTCTAATTGTGAATACTGGCAGCGACGAATGGAATTATCAGGTAAAAGATTTGGCAACCGCTATTAAAGCCATATTGCCTCAAACGGTTATTTCTATCAACAAGGATGCGCAGCCTGACAAGCGATCGTATCGTGTTGATTTCAGCCTTTTCAAAAAGCTTGCGCCCAACCATCAGCCAGTATACGATCTGCCAACTACGATAAACGAATTGGTAGAAGGATTACAAAACATAGGATTTAACGATCATAATTTTCGTACATCCAATCTGATCCGACTTAACGTAATCAACGATTTATTAGTAAGTGGCATAGTAGATAATAACCTAGCCCTGGCCAGATGAAATTTATTCCCACTACTTTGAAAGATGCCTTTCTGGTTGATCTCAATCCTTTCCAGGATCAACGAGGGCTTTTTGCCAGAACTTTTGATAAAGAGCTATTTAAGTCAATCAATCATACCAAAGAGTTTGTTCAGTTCAATCATTCGGTCAATTATTTCAAAGGAACGCTTCGAGGGTTGCACTATCAGGTGATCCCCAGTGCGGAAATCAAGTTGGTTCGTTGCATTCAGGGTAGTGTGTATGATGTTATTGTGGATGTACGCGAAAACTCCCCCACTTTCTTGCAACACATTGGCGTAGAATTATCCGAAAGTAACCTGCGAATGATTTATATACCCGAAGGATTTGCTCACGGATTCCAGACTTTAGAAGATAATACGCAAATGCTCTATCATCACTCTAACTATTATAATCCAGCCAGTGAAAGAGGTATTCGGCATAATGATTCGATGCTCAATATTCACTGGCCCTTAGAGCCGACAGTGATGTCTGATAAAGATCAACAATATGACTTATTAACTGCTGATTTCCGGGGAATTGAGGTGTAATGAAATGAATGCGCGCTATTTTGTACATGCCAACATCATAAATATATGAAAACAGACGTATTAGAAAAGATTTCGATCCATAAGCCGTCAATAACCGAATTAGAAATTGATTATGTGAATGATGCCATTCGGACAGGCTGGGGGGATAAGTGTTACGATTATCTCAAACGATTCGAGACATCATTTGCTGCTTATCAAGGTGCTGCTTATGCCTTGGCTACTTCTTCTTGTACTGGCGCTATTCATTTGGGTCTGGCTGCCTTAGGCGTGCAGGAGGGCGATGAAGTGATTGTACCAGACATCAACTGGATTGCTTCTGTAGTGCCTGTTACGTATCTAGGAGCCAAACCAGTGTTTGTAGACGTTTTAGAGGACAGTTGGTGCATTGATCCTTCCAAAATAGAGGCAGCCATTACGCCCAAAACCAAAGCAATTATTGCGGTTCATTTATATGGCAACCTGGCAGAGATGGAATCAGTCATGGAAATAGCCCGTAAGCATAACTTAGGGGTGTTGGAAGATGCTGCTGAAGGGTTTGGTTCTCTGTATAAAGGCAAAAAAGCGGGTACCTGGGGGCATGTAGGTGTATATTCATTCCACGGTGCCAAAACTATGTCCACTGGTGAAGGTGGCATGTTAATCACCGACGATGCAGCGTTGATGGAGCGCATCCGGATATTGAGTGACCACGGTCGTGATCCAAAAGTAAACCGTGTGTTTTGGATGGCAGAAATCGGTTATAAGTATAAAATGTCCAATCTACAGGCCGCTATGGGCTGTGCTCAGATTGAAAGAGCGGAAGAGTTAGTAGAGAAAAAACGGCAGATCTTTCATTGGTATAAGGAATTCCTTGCTTCAGTTGAAGGAATAAGTCTGAACCCTGAGCCAACCTATACGGTGAATAGCTACTGGATGCCAACCATCGTATTCGATGCTTCGATCCAAATTCGCCACCTAGATCTGATTGCTTATCTTAAGGAGCAAAATATTGATAGCCGTCCTATGTTTTACCCGCTATCTTCTTTACCCATGTTCGACGAAGTGAAAGAGAATGTGGTAGCTTATGGGCTATATCATCGGGCAATTAACCTGCCAAGCCACCACGAAATTACTAAGGCCCAAGTGGAACGGGTCTGCCATACCATTATTCACTACCTTAGTTATGCAAAGTAAGTAGAAGTAAAAATAACCTTCAATAAAAAAGCGCTGATCATTCACCAGCGCTTTTTTATTGAAGGTTATTTTATAAGTTCTAATATTTCTTTGTTTCGGCAGCTGAATTACGAAACTCTTCGCCTAATCCTACTGCAAAAGGAGAATTTACTGTTTTATACTTTGTAAAGTGCGGATCGTTTATTTCATTTTCGTCACGCTTAGTCGTATAATAATAAAGGTTAAGCGTGATGCGTTGCATACCTTCTGGACAAGTAAGTGGCTGAGGTACACCGTGATTGGAGTCTTCAGTAGTGTTAAATACTACTAAACGGCTCATAATAGGAGAGATAGACACTACTGGGTGTGTCATTGCTTTGTCCCAGAGTTCTAATTGACCGCCCCAGCTATCTTGCCAACCTTCGTTAAGGTATAGTAGCGCATTCATCCGACGGTGCGCAAGTAATTTGTGATGCCAGTTGAAATCAGCATGTACTTTCAGGAAATCGCCCTGAATGGAAGAGTGGATACCGCCACCAATATAATAAGGATCAGGAATCAGATTTTCAATTCCGGTCAGGGTTTCCAGAAAAAGTAAGAACTGCCGGGAATTAAGTTCGCGTAACATCAT
Organism: Bacteroidota bacterium; assembly: GCA_040385915.1. Taxonomy (GTDB): domain Bacteria; phylum Bacteroidota; class Bacteroidia; order Cytophagales; family ES-bin-26; genus ES-bin-26. The sequence continues at coordinate 9,485 of JAZKGK010000049.1, read as the reverse complement.
CCGGATCAATGGAGTAAACTTCCGGTCATCGTGTTGATAGCGTTTATGTGATTGGGGTTGAGTACTTTCTACCCAGTTAATAGCTTGGTGTTTAGGACACTCGGCAGCAAGGGCGCGTGCTAAGGCTAAGTCAATAAAATTATCTAGTACAATGTGCGGAAAAGGATCTGCATTCTGATATTTTTCGCTATTCGCCAATGCTAGTGAGGCATATGTAGGGTCATCAAAAATACCAGTCGGGTTTACAGTCTCAATGCTCATAGTTTATAAAGGTTTAAATGCGTGTTCTAATATACAGAATTTATGCTTTTAATTTAAGCGTTTTCTTAAATGACAGAAAGGCAATAAAAGTAAGTATAGAAATTAAGCAAATAGAGTTTTTTTGGTATTTGGCTTATATACAGTGGCTTGAATATGCCTAAACAGCCAAGATCATTCTAAAGACCAGCTTCAAGGGTAGCCATTTAATAGAAGTAGACAGTTTATCCATAGAAGGGGAGTAAAAAAGCTTCATAATCTTTCTGGCAGTACTAAAATCGCCTAAAATCAAGAACCGAAACGTACTCGCCAAAATCCATTGGTGAAAAAAGCTTGACATACACTGATTATATATTTGAGCAGGAAGAACGCCTTTCTGTTTGGCCGTTTCAAATATTCCAAGAAGAATAGCAAGACTTTCATAGTTGAAAGAGGAAGTAGTCATTGCTCCATTGTGTACGGTATAAGCTGAAATAGTATCGGGGATATTATAAATACCAAACTCACTGAACATCCGCATCCACATATCGGTATCGTTGGGAGGCGTTTTGGAATCATCCCATAGGCCAACTTTATCATACGCTTCTTTTTTGACTACCACTGATGGCTGCCTAACATAGGATGAATTGCTGAGGAGCTTTTTCAGTGCCAATTGTGGCGGATAATACGTTTCCTTTTGATTAATTACGGGCTTAAGCGTCCTGAAAAGGCGCCTTTCATTAATATCTACGACCTTCACTCCGAACTTTAGTACGTGGTAGTTAGGATTTTCTTCTATTTTTTGAAGTATTTTTGATAGGCCGCTCGGGAGTAAAAAGTCGTCATCATGCAGAATATATACATAGGCTCCCCTAGATAAGTTAATGCCAGCGTTCATATTATTTGCAGGGGTTACGGCGGGTTCATTCTTGTGGTAACGCCACTGGCAAGGATAACTACTGAGGATTTCTTCAACAACCTTTTTACTATTAGAATCAGTAGAATTATCAGTAACAATTATTTCAACATCTGTTCTGCTTGTTTTGAGAGAAAGCAATGTTCGTTTTAGCAATTGTGGTCGATTATAAGTAGGAACACAAATGCTTAGTAAGGGTAGTTGGCTGGTATCGATGTTCTCATCAATGACTTTCATTTGTACTCAGATCCGGTTGGCTTATTTCAATCAAAAGTAGCACTTATTTAAAAATAGCAAAACATTAAGAATGAAATTTACAAATAAAAATCACCTTGTTTTTTGAGTTGAATCTTTATTGTATAGTGACTAGTCTTTGATAATTATTTGTTTTTACATCCAAAGTAGGTACTACAGCCTTTGTTTTTTTACCCTTTTGGCCGTTCGTAGGTATTACAAAGGCCCCGAATTTCATTTATGTACCAAAAGGAACGCGAATCGCTATCTGCCCTTTTAGTTGTCAACCAGGTTTTTATGAAAAAATGCTACTCTCCGAGTATTTACTTCTTACCGTATTTAGCCTCTACGTTTTATGCTTTCGGCTGAGATAATCTCTCACGCAAGATCTGATTTTCTGCTTCTACCTCTTTCAGTTTTCGGTTCAATTCTTCCTGTATTGCCAGTAATTCTTCAGAATTTTGTCGGAGTTCCTCTTCCTGCGCTTTCATTTCTTCGGCCAGTTTTTGCGTTTGTTCCAATAATTTTCTCGTAACGTCATTGCTTTGAGAGGAAAGAATGGAGGAGGCAATTCCTTCTGAGATACTTCTCAAAAAGTCCATTTCGAAGGCTTGCAGGGTATGGAAAAAGGCCATTTCAATAACACCATATACCTCGGTATTATGAATTAAAGGGAAAACAATTACTGAAGTAGGGCTAGCTCCACCAAGTCCAGACGTAATTTTCATGTAATCATCAGGAATGACGGTCAGGTAAATATAGTCTTTCTCCAATACCGATTGCCCGACTAATCCCTCTCCAAGCATCACCTGGTGGGAATGATGTTTTTGTCGGCTATAGGCATAGCAAGCCCATAGCTGAAGGAATGTCTCGCGATTTTCGGCTTTTTCAATCAAATAAATTGCGCTTTGATTGGCCTTCATATACTTTACAAGCTGAACGGTCAACTGCTGGCAGAGCGCTTTTAAATCATTGGTGTTTTTTCTAAGAATTTCGTTGACTAGTCCAATTCCCTCATTGGTCCATCTTCGAACTGACTCTTCTGCTGATATATTCTTCAATGCATTGCACATTTGAATCAATGAATTGCCCAACGTATCTTCGGCACTCAGCACGGTGAATTCGGTATTGAGGTTCCCTTTGCCAATTTCAATGGCAAAGGAAGTATATGAATTCATTCCTTCTACCAAATTATTTAAGGAAGTAGTCATTTCGCCAGCTTCGTCGGTACTGGTGACTGGCAATTTGCGAATGGATTTTCCAATAGAAAGATCCTGCAACCGGTCTTTTACTTGTTGGATGGATTTTGTGATCGGGTCAGCCAGGTAGAAGCCTGCCAACGAACCAACGCCTATCAATGCCAGACTGATGCAAGCCACCAAAAGGATCGTGCTTTTAATATAAGCAGCTGTTTCTTTTTCTTTGGCTGCAATGGTTTCTTCAATGTGTTTCATATACACACCCGTTCCAATTGCCCAGTTAAAAGGTTTGAAGTATTTAACATACGACATCTTTGATTCTACAGCATTTGAGGCAGGATTTATCCATTGGTATTCTGCATACCCTTCACCTGTGGCTTTGGCTTGCTCAGTAAGTGCCTGGAAAAAATTTTGGTTGGTGCCTTTTACACAGTTAAATTGAGGATCATTCAGCGGTTTGCCGTCCAATGCTGGCAGGATGGGATGCATCACCATCGTGGGATAAGGAAGTTGGCCATCATTGATCCAGAAATAGTTCTCTCCGTGGTTGAATTTTAGTGTTTTAATGTTTTTCAGGATGTTGCGTTTGATATCCATTTCCACATCATCCAGGTAAATACCCGTACCCAATACCCAGCCCCATTCTTTAAAAAGTTGGACGTAGGTCAGCTTTTTTACGTTCGCAGTCAGTCCTCCCGGCGTAGGTTTGGGCCACATATAATCGACATACCCGCCACCTTTTGCCAAACACACTTGCGCCATTGCCTGAAAAAGGTTTTGCTTTTTGCCCATCGCACAGTTATACTTTGCATCATCCAGTACTTTTCCATTTGTTTCGGGCAACGTGGGATGCATAATCATGGTAGGATAAGGCAATTGGGTGTCATTGATAAATATATAGCCAGTTCCTCGGTCATACCGCATCGATTCAATATCTTTAATTGCTTGTGTTTGGGCTTCTTGTAGGCTTATCTTTCCTTCTTGAACTTGTTTGGCTCTTTTTTCGAGGGTGTGGATGGCTATGTCAATCGTATTCTGTAATCGATGCCCATAGTACTTCTCCAGGTAATTTTGGTCATTTATGTATTTGTAATTGTCATCAATTGAATGAAATGCCATGTCAACATACGAGTTGAGCGACTTCTTAACCTTCTGCATTTCTTCTTGTTGAAATGTCTGTAGGTCGGCTTGGCTTTTGCGATAAATGGTGAATATGATCAACGCAGCCAGGATGCTAATGGATACGATTAAAGTGATAATGATCAGAAGTGAAAATTTTCCTTTGATGTTTAATTTCATCCTTGTGTAATTTTGAAAAATCCGAATCTTCTAGTTTGTGAATAAACAAAAATAGGTTCTATTCCTTCAGTTAATTCCCAAGAATGGCTCGTATACTTACCTGCCTAATTTTTTACTTAGGTTCATATTTTTTTGAGCCCTGCTTTTGAAGATAGCCCAAAAGGGTAAATAACCTTATTCAGTATAAAATGACCATAACCCTCGTATAAAGCTCGACCGACTTATAAGAAAAACTATTGATTAAATTCAAAGTGACTTGGTTGGTTTTATTGAGAGGTAGGGGTATAGAATCACAATAAAAGAGAATTGGCCTATATATTTAAAATATTCACTAAATATAATGTAGGTAGACACTTGCCTTTAATATAAAGCCTCATTCTGTCGTGGGCAACGAATAAAAACATAAGACTCACTAATCTCCCCACGATCACATGAAAGTTTGACAAAACCAACACCTGCGACATTGTTTTGGTTTTGTCACGATAAACTACAATCTGTATCCATGCCTGGCTACTACCCGTCTAATAGGTGAAACCATTAGAAGTAACCTCCCGTAAAGTATTTCGCCCGCTTTATTTCCCTCCATCTTATCCGTAAAACTTTATACTGGATTACTTATTGTTGCAATAAGCTAGTATATTTAACTTTCTGAATGTTTTCTTTAATTAGTTTCTAGTAAATGAGGATATCATTACTGCTATTTATCTATATATTACTACTTCCCAAGATACTGTTTGGCCAAACGGGAAATTTACACTTTGACCAACTTTCAACAAAAGAAGGGCTTTCTCATAGTATTGTTACTTGCACCCTGCAAGACAAAGAAGGCTTTATGTGGATTGGTACCCAGGATGGGCTCAACCGCTTTGACGGCTACAACTTTCTACTTTTTGAACATGATCCGAGCGATAAAACCAGCATCAGTAATAACGCTATCCGGTGTATCTACGAAGATTGGCAAGGACACATCTGGGTAGGTACTGCCGGTGGATTAAACAAATTTGATAAAACGACCAATACCTTCCGTACTTACCAGCACGATCCGGCAAATGTTCATTCACTAAGCCATGATGATATAAAAGCCATCTATGAAGATCGCTTGCATACTTTGTGGATTGGCACTTATGTAGGCTTGGATAAACTCAATCAAACGACAAATACCTTTACCTTATATGAGCACGTACCTGGCCATCCGGACAAGTTTGCTTATAATCTAATTATGAAAATTTATGAAGACAGGCAAGGACATTTATGGTTGGCAACAACGCAGGGAATAAGTCAATTTGATCGTAAACGGCTTAAATTTAGGCGTTTCGTTTCAGGCAATAACGGTATAAATGCCATGGATGATAGGTCTTTGGTCAGGGATATTTTGGAAGATAGCGCGGGTATTTTATGGATAGCTACTTCCGGGAATGGATTGGTAGCGTTTGATCGGAAAACTAAGAAATCTAAAGTCTATTTACCCAATCCTAAAGATCCCTATAGCATTAGTAGTATCCATATTATGAGTCTCTTAGAAGACTCCTTCGGTACTCTTTGGATAGGCACGCAAGACAAAGGATTATGTTGGTTTGACCGAAGCCAAGGAAAATTTATTTCGTATCAATCTGATCCTGCTCTAGCAAAAATAGCCTTGCCTTCAACGATTACTTCCATTTATGAAGATCGTTCTAAAGTACTATGGCTAGGAACGTATGAAGGAGGACTCTATAAGATGGATTTGTTGAGAAAGAAGTTCAGGCATGTAGTTCACAATCCTACCCAGGAAAACAGTATCCGTAAAAATGATGTATATGCCTTGTACCAAGACCATACAGCAGCTATTTGGGTTGGAAGTGGCGAAGGTATAGATAAAATGGATAGAAGTAGTGGTAAGTATAGCCATTATACTTACCCCACTCCAGCTAAGCTTAGCCTTTGGGAAAATAATACTAAATGTATATATGAAGACCAAGCGGGCAATTTATGGATAGGTCTGTTTGGCGGAGGATTAAGAAAATTCAACCGCTTGAGTAGCCAATTTGACACTTATGTGTACAATCCTACAGATACGAATGGGCTACCTCATGGGATTGTTAATACGATTTGTGAGGATAAACAAAAGAGACTTTGGTTGGGTACTCGTTATGGCTTAACTCGCTTTGAAGAAAACAAGAAAAAATTCAGAACCTACCTACCTACCTTTCTCACTACCCGAGCATTTGATATCACAACCATTGTTGAAGATGTTTCGGGTAAATTATGGTTAGCTGCCGGCCAGTATGGACTTGTTACATTTGACCCTACTACTGGTCGTTTTACTCAATATGCGTATAAGGAAATTGCCTTTCGGAGTTCAACCAAAGTAATTAAATATCTGTACGAAGATCGGGTGGGGTTGTTATGGTTGTGCTTGCAAGATGGTGGATTGATGTATCTGAACCGCAAAACAGGCCGCTGTGATGCGGTTTTAGAACCCAAAGCATTAAGGAAGATAGTGGTTAATGGCATCCTGGAAGATGGGAAAGGGAATTTATGGCTGAGTACCAGCAAAAATGGCCTGTATCAATTCAATCCGTCTACTAAAGCCTTGGCCATTTATGATGCCTTGGATGGCTTGCAGGCCAATGAGTTTAATGGGGCTTGCTGTAAGAGTAGTCTGGGTGAGATGTGTTTTGGGGGTAAAAATGGCTGCAATATTTTTCATCCCGATAGCATTCAGCACAATCTGTATGCGCCGCCTGTAGCCATTAGCAGCTTCAAGGTATTTGATAAATCCCGCAGCTTTTCGCAGGAGATTACTCTGCCTTACAAGGATAATTTTATCTCCTTCGATTTTGTTGCCTTAAGTTATGCCTTCCCTTCTAAGAACAAATATGCCTATCAGTTGGAAGGCTTTGATCAAGAATGGGTGCAAGCAGGTACGCGCCGCTATGCTTCCTTTACCAATCTGGAACCGGGTGAGTATGTCTTCCGGGTAAAGGCGGCTAACCACGATGGCACTTGGAATGAGAAGGGTGCTTCAGTCAAAATCATTATTTCCCCGCCCCTGTGGAGGACGATGGGTGCCTATTTCCTGTATGTAGCTTTGTTTATTGGCTTATTTATGGCTTTACGTTACAATACATTAAAACAGGTACGCTTAAAAAATAACTTGATCCTGAAGGGGCTGGAAGCTGAAAAGATGATGGAGTTGGATCAACTGAAATCCCGGTTCTTTACCAGCATCTCTCACGAGTTTCGCACCCCGTTGACCCTCATCTTAAGCCCTTTAGAGCAGACCATTGCTGCAAAAAGTAGCCTGTCAGAACCTTCTATACGGTTAATGCACCGCAATGCCAGGCGGTTGTTAGAACTGATTAATCAGCTCTTAGATATTTCTAAATTAGAAGCCAGTCAGATGAAGTGGGAGGTTAGCCCCGGAGACATTATTCCAATCCTGAAAGCAAATGTGTTTGCCTTTCTTTCCCTAGCCGAAAGTAAGCAGATTAAACTGACCTTTGAAAGTAACTTGGATTCGCTGCGCCTGCGCTTTGATAAAGATAAAGTAGAGAAGATTGTAACCAATCTATTGGCTAATGCTATCAAGTTTACCCCAGCCTTGGGGGAAGTGACTGTTACTGTATGGGTAAGGCCAGCAATAGAGAGGCAATGGATTATCTTAGAAGTAAAGGATACGGGCATCGGTATCCCGGCGGATCGGATCAATAAAGTATTTGACCGCTTTTACCAAGTGGACAGTTCCCATACCCGAGAGTTTGAAGGTACTGGCATTGGTCTGGCATTAACCAAGGAACTAGTGGAATTGCAGCAAGGAACCATCCGGGTGACTAGTACCCAAGGGATTGGCACATGCTTTATTGTAGAGCTACCCCTGTTAGCGATAGATAGTGAGTCAGAAGTTACCAGAGACGAGCCGTTAGCCATAAATTCAATCCCGGTGGCTGCTTTGACCTGGCAAGAACACGATGGTCAAGATGCCCAAGAAAGCCAGTTGGATGCCCAAGCACCCCTGCTGTTGGTGGTGGAGGACAATACTGATTTACGCACCTACATTCGTAATATTTTCCAACACTGTTACCGGATCATAGAGGCTTCTCATGGGCAGGAAGGGTTACAAATGGCGCTGGAAACCATTCCTGACCTGATCGTAAGTGATTGGATGATGCCCAAGATGGATGGCTTACAACTGTGCCAGCAGCTTAAGACCGATGAGCGAACCAGCCATATCCCGATTATTTTATTGACTGCTAAAGCTACTGTACAAAGTAAAATTGAGGGCTTGGAAACAGGAGCCGATGACTATATTACCAAGCCTTTTCACACCGAGGAGCTTTTCATCCGGGCAAAAAATTTGATTGCTCAACGCCAAAGCTTACGAGAACGCTGGAGTAAAGACTTCGCTTTGGCTCCTTTGACGGTTGTGGCTTCTGTTGAACCGACGCCAGCTCGTACGGTGAATGCAGTAGATGAAAAGTTTTTGCAGCGAGTAATTGGGGTAGTCGAATCTAATATTAGTGACCCAGAATTTACCATTGATCTGTTGGGAAAAGAAGTTGGTATGAGTCATGCCAACTTATATCGTAAGCTAAAAGCACTTACTGATCAATCCCCAGGGGAGTTTCTGCGCTACTATCGGTTACAGAAAGCGGCTCAGCTATTGACCCAAGGCTCCGGGAATGTATCCGAAGTGGCGTATCAGGTAGGCTTTACTCATCTTTCTTATTTCACCAAAGCTTTTCGGCAAGTGTATGGGCTTGCTCCTTCCGAGTACGCTGCTGCCCAGCAAAGCCTTCCTCAACTTTAGACATACTGCCAGGCGATTTAAAATAGATTGCCCTTTTATAAACCGTCTGACCATTGTAATATCCTCACTTAATCTCCTATTATCCCATACTTCGGCACACTATCCAGGCAGTTGAATCGAGGGAGCCTGAAGCCGTGTTTTTCATTTGTAAGCCCTTATTATGCTAAAAAACTTCCATATGAGCTCTCTGTGCTAGTAAATGAGCTACTAGTGTTAACGTAGATCTAAGCATTTTGCCAGCTTTGCAACAGCTTAAATGAAGTGACTAATCCATGACTAACCCTTCTTCCTTTCCATTGTATAAGCCTGCCTATCGTTTGACGAAAATGCCCACCATTCTAAGAATTGAATCGCTCTATTGCCAATGTTGCTAGTCACTTCCTTGAATAAAACAGCGGTTGATTTCCTAAAACCCAGCCTCTGTTCTGTATAGTGCTTTACCTTTTTATTATTAAATTTCTAAACCTTCATTATCTGTATGCATACAAATTTACTACTGGTTTCCAAGCCAGGAAAGTCTTCCCAATTCCGACTTTGGGTGACCGCCATATTTTTTATTACCTTATGCTCCTCGGTATCTACCGTATGGGCTCAGACCCGTCTAGGCCTTCATGTTACCCAGGAAGAACTCGACATTTGGAGGCAGAGAGCTAATGACACTACGCATATAAGTGGAACTACTAATTATCGAGTAAATGGTGATGTCCAAGCCAATAGTCCTGGCGACTGGACGCGCATCCTGGCAAACGCGAATGCTTTCAAGCTGAATACGACCGTGAGCGGCAAACCAGCACGCGACTTCGATAGATTC
>JAZKGK010000048.1:0-6846 GCA_040385915.1 Bacteroidota bacterium | reverse complement strand
GACAACAAAACTACAACTAACTATACCAAATTGGCAAAATCATGCGTTTGCCCTAGTTTGGTGATAGCCGTTAATTTGACTGAGCCTTCTGGCCTTAGCAGTTGTGCTTCCACTTCCTGCCCTACGTAGACGGGCTCGGTCGGCAGTGCCGTGGAAGCATCCCACACCCAGGCGACAATTTCCTCGTCCGGCATATTTTCCACTTTCCCACTGAACAAGAATCCATTCTCTTGCCGCTGGATGTCTATTGCTGGTTTGGGTTTTGGCCCTTCGCAAAGCTTCTGGAAATCACTGCCGCTGCACTGGTTTCGTTCCTCGCAATCAAAAGCAGGCACGCGGGTTTCTTTGTTGTCTAGCTCCCGGTTAATCAGAATAGCGCCATCGAATAAGGCACCGCTAGGGTCAGGCTCATTGGTATAGCGCATGGCCAGTCTATAGACCGGATCGGGTTTAGCAAATGCGTAGTTAAATTCAATCGTAAAGGTGTCGCACACGAAATGCTCTATTCGGAAAAGGCCGAAGGGATCGGTTTCGGCTGGCGTATAGCTGATTACCAGGCGGTTTCGTCCGGCTTCTCCTTGGTCTTTTACCAATGCTCGCTCTATTGCTTCGTTCAGTTTTTTGATGACACCTCCTACTGAATCAGGATAACTACTGTTGAGTTTGGCAACGGGAATGTTGAGTAAAGCCGTAGTCGTTGGCAATGAAATATCATGGCCGTTGAAGCGGAATCGGATGTTTTGATCCTCTTGCCGGTAGCTTTGATACCTGGTTCCTTCGCTGGGCGGTTGCACCCATAACCAATACGCACAACGCCGCGACTGTCCACCACAGGGCAGGTCACAGGGTTCTTCGCACGCGTGTTCGCCCTCCGCTTTTGCTGTACATCCTTTTTCGTCTCTCACCTCTACCGAAAACACTGCACCACTGGCAACTGGGTCAGTAGTAAACGTGTTGCCATTTACTGTACCGCCGAGCGTAGCAGTATAAGGCGGCGTTCCTCCATTGATCTGGAATACGGCAATGTATGCACTGCTCTCTCCGCCAAAACAGTCGAATGCCGGATTGGTCAAAGTCAACTGTTGGTCAATAGTAACCGTCTGAGGGGCAGATTCAGCCGCCTCGGCGTCCCGAATCACGAGCGTATGCGGGCCTGCATTTAATAGGAATACCCCCTTGAGTGGCTGGTAAGGCTGATCGCCGACTTTAACGCTGTAGGGAGCCGTGCCGCCTGTCGGCGTTACCGTTACTTCAGCCTGGTTATTGGGGTTTGAGCAACCGATGTTTACGGTAAATGTTGGTGGCGTTTTGGGCAAAACGAACTGCACGGGCGAACAATCGGAACAGCAGATGTACGGCAGGTAAAAGTCGGCAATCACTGTTCCGTCAGGCAGTTCATCGATTGCTGCATTCATTATTTTATCGGCTTCACTTCCGGTCGGCAATTCAATGCTGAGGTCGGGCGCTTGGCCGGTAAACGTACCGAGCAGGAAACGGATATCAGGATCAATAGCTAGCTTCCGGTTGGCACTAATGCGGTTAAAGGCGTCCATTACCGCACTCGTATTAACGTTAGTATGAGCAATGTTTTTCACTCGGGGATTGGTCGCAAAGTTCTGTATATCACCGAAAAACCCAAGACCAGGGTTGAATGTCGGCTCCGGGTCATCGTGATAAACCAGGATGAAGGTGCCTCCCAAGGGCACTCCGGCTTTATGCTGAATACCAGGGTTGTTTTTCAGGAAATAACTTAGAAACTGCTTTTGTTTGACTTCGCGGATGCGGCGGATATATTCGTCTCGGAGGGCTTTGAAGGCATCCAAACGGCAGGCGTAAAGGATGTCTTCGAGGCGGTCGTCGATTTCTTCCCAATTCAGGATGTTCAGGTTGCCTTGTAAATTGGCTATTAACTGTTCCCGCTTAAGTTCTAAAGCAGCGACTACCTTTTCGAGGTTTTTATATTGTGCTTCAAAAGCGGAGAAATCAAAGTCTGTAAAATCATCGGGAAACGTTTCACCTAATTTAATAAAATAGAAAAAAGTATAGAATACAAAATTATCGCTGGCTGGAAAAGCGTTAATAATGTTGACTAATGCATCGGCATTTACATCGGGCACTACGCCGCCCAGCGAAGTAATGTACTCCTCAAAATTCCGCCCGATGGTATTGCTTTGTACCAGGAAATCCGGGGCATAGCGGTTAATGAGCTCAAATTGCGACTTAACCGGTGGCGACATAATAGCAATTCCAGGAATGGGCAAATTATATAGATAGGCCAATTCCTTTACCAAGAAGTGCAGCCATTCTTCCCTGATCACATCGTATAACGTCTCCAAATCTTGAAACCGGCAGTCCTCCTTGCTTATATCCACCAGCATCTTTTCATCAAATGCGCCAGTGCGCAGGGCGATGATTTCGATGGGCAGGCGGTGGCGGGACTTGAGTGATAACAAGGTGCTCAGTACATGTTGGTAGTTTTTGCCCAAATGACCTTCAATGCGCAGGAAATTATACGGCTCCAGGTCGTAGCGCAAGGCATTGGTAATGAAGGCCGGAGCTGTCGGCGTGTATTCGTCAGAGCGGTAACTCAAGTTCTGATTAGCCCGGTTCCGGCGGGTTCGTTCGGTATTCCAGAGTTGAAACAGCGGCGGCGTGCCATTTTGCTGGTAATAATACGGAATGGCTTTGTCAGATAAGGGCACATCGGCCAGTTTGCTCGGCGTAATGCGGATTTGCGTGTCCGTCTTAGTAGCATCCGTCTGTGGCAGGGGAGGCGTGTTAGTAAATTGCGCAATCATTTCCACCAGGCGCTGAAACAACTGCTTCAGTTCTTTCTCCAGCGCTTCGCAGCCGCTGATAGCACCAGACGCCAGAAAATGATGCCGGTAAATACTGGGATTAGTCACTGACGCGGGGAATAATAAACCCAGCATGAGGTGGCGTGGGAACAGCTCTGCTGGTGGGCAACAGGCACATAACAGTTCCACTCCTTTCCAGCGAAATTCATCGTAGGCGCGTATGAGGTCGTCAAAAAAGTCGTAGTAATAGGGCAGGAAACGCACCTGAGTAGGGGTGGTAGGGGCATTGTCCAAAAAGCTGAAATTAGCGCTAAAGCTGGCGAATGGATTGGATGGATACTTGTCTTTTACTACTGGCTTAAATGCATTGTATGCCGCAGTAAGGGCATTATTCATTTGAAATGCCACTTTGTCGGTATGAAAAACTGCCAGGAAAGCGGCCAGCACTTCTTTGGAAGTGGTGGGGTTGGTATTCGGCACATCATACCGTGGCAGGCGCAGGTCGGGCAGGTTCAAGCGAGCCAGCAGGGAAGTTTCCAGGTCGGCAAGGGTCAGTCCCTTTTCCAGTTTGTTGGCTTCGGCAATAATTTTACCCAGGTCGTCCCTCTTTATCAATAGTCGGCGCACGGTGGCTTGCACTTCGGCTCCTTTGTCGTCGCAATTGTTGGGACTACAGTTGCGCAGCCCTTCTTTTTTCAATTCCAAGAAAAGCAATACCACCTTGTCAGCCAGGAAATTGCTCGGCGTTTCCAAGGCCGTGGTGTTAGGCACGCCAGCCGGGAACAGTTCCCACAATGGGTATGGCACAGCTGGATGTGTGCTTTTGTCCTTAAAAGGCGGATAATCTATCTCATTCGGCACTTGATAACCCGCTCGGTACGACACCAACGCCACGTCTTTCGGTTCCACAATCAGGTAGCCCTCCGACGTAATGCCGCAGCCTTTGGACACATGAATGGTCGTGGTGCTTGCCACATCGAGCCGAATCTCCAACCCACAGACGATGCCAATGCCGATGAGGTTGGCGCGCGTCAAACGCTCCTGTTCGTCTAAATAGTTGAAAACCTGGTTCAGGTGCGCATTGGTGAGTACCTGGTTGGCCTCGAAGACTGGATATTTATCTTGTGTCGGTTGCATGGCAAATTGCGGTTTTAGCCACTTAAGTAGGTGTTAGTAATTAGTTATTAGCCTTTTTATCAGTCTATTACAAAGTGAATAATGTAACCTAGGTCTGATGCAGTACTTGAGTTGTTGATAAATAATGCTTTTCTGAATCGCAATAATTTACTCGTAGGTTAGGTGTACATTTTATTTTCATTTTGAATTTAATCCCCGTCCTCCAACAAGCCACGGGAGCTAAAGAATGACATCATTTTGGCGCTAGAGTTGTGCCACCACTCCAAGTGGTGGCACGATTAATTAACCTAATCCCCCGCCGAAGAATCAGATCATTCATTTTAAAGATTACCCAGGGCTGTGCTTCCTAACCTAACCGGATTCTGGTCGCTACCGTCGTCGCAGTCGTGCAGGGTAGCGCTCGGATACGTATTGCGAAGCTTACTGAGCAGATTCACTATAATCCAAAGGCGGTACGACACTTCTTGGTAGACAGTATATCGGTCTTTCAGCAGCGTCTCTATCGTGGTAGCCGTACCGGGCTTGAAGGTAAAGCCAGCGCACAGCGTTACCGGACTGGGACTAAAAGCAGTGAAATCTTTCAAAGCCCGGCCTGCTTTAAAGTTGTCATCCATCCATGTATAAAAGCCCATGCCGTACTTCGTCAAAATGGCGGTGGCGCAACTACACAATTCATCCTTTGGGGGCTGGGCTGGCGCTGGGCTGGTCAATAAGTTGGCTTTGAGAATGGCTTCTATGCGCTCCTGCAAGCGTTCTTCCGTCCAATCGAAAGCGGCATTGGCGGTTAACCACGCGCACCAGGCATCTTCAAACCGTTCGAACTGCCAGCCATACAAGGCGATTTGCTGGAAATACTTTACCATAATTTCCTGAATTTCCACCCACAAAGCTGCCTCCAGCACCGCAGTGCAAGAGAGTCCGGCTGGGCTTACTTTTGCGGTAAACTCTGCTTCTAAGGCTGTTTTCAGGGCGTCGGCTTGGATATAGTTCAATGTCTTGTCATCGTACCAAAGCTTAAATGCCGCGCTGAATACCGTATAAATGACCAAGGCGCAGGCACAGGCTTCAGCTTCGGTCGGCCTTACACCGCTGGAGGTCAATCCCTTGGTTTGCAGTAACGCTGCCAATTCGCTTACAACCTGATCGCAGGGGTTGTCTACAAAGCCATCGTTGCCTACCCAGCATACTTTGCCCAATAGATGCGAAGGCGTTTCTTGTTGGATGGTTCGGTCAGCAAACCGGCGCATGTCCAGATTAACATTGAATGGCGCGGTCCAGCCGGGCATCACGAAGGTCAGGCGAAAAGAATAAGGGTCTTCGTCGCCACAGGTATGGCAAGGCCCGTCGGTACAGGCGGGGAAAAGGGCATCGCCGGGGAATTTGGGTCGCAGCAGCAAGTGTTCTACCACCATGGCGCGTTCGTTGCTGCTCCAGCCCAACAACTCATCCCTGATTGCCTCGGCTGCCACTTCCGTTTTTACTAGTGTCGGATGCTGGCCTAAGGGATTGCCATTTTTATCTTTAATTTTCAATCGCAACTGTCCGCTTTCGGCTACGATGGTATAAGCATTGCGCTGGATTAATTGCACAATGATTTCCCGGAAGGCTTTTTGTTTGGAAACAGCTTCATCTGCATCGCTTATGTTCACATTCCCCTCCAACCAAACCAAACCAAGAGTATCTTTCAACTGGAAAGCGGTAATGGTGAATGGCCCCGGCGCAGTGCCAGATACAGTCCAGGAAAAAGCTAGATCAGGATACCCCAACAAAAGGCTGATGCGTTTTTTTAGGCCCGAAACATTGTCGGGAGCACAAGGATTCAAGGTGTAATTGAATGCTTTTCCTCGGTCGTGGCTGATCGCAGGATACGCTTTCAGGAAAGAGATTTTATCGCCAATCAGATGCTCAAGCCCTACTTCCTGTCCCTGTAAGTTGGTCAACAGCAGCGCATATTCCCCGAACTGCTCACCGTACCGCGCCATCAGGTGATTGAGAAAACGGTTCCGGCGTTCCTGAAATTCGGGCACCGTTTCCGTCAGACTATCGAGCAGCTTTTGGCGGCGGTGGTCGATGTCAGTTGGGGTTTCAGCACCAACGGGGTGAAGGTCGTACAAGCCGCCAAAAAGCTCCAGCGATCCTTGGATAAGATCTTCGTCCAGCAATCGGGTAAAATAGGTGCGCGAAACCGCCGGGTCGAGCGAAAACAAATCGGCCGTATGCGCTACCTGTGCAAGCGTATTGCCCAGCAGTTGTTCGAAAACCATGAGGTAAGCCTTCAATTGCTTGGCCTGCGCCCGACGCAGCGGCGACGCGTGAGAAGGCAATCCTTCTGGGCCGGTGCCGTAAGTGAGTGGAAAGCTGTATTGCACCGGGAAATACTCTTCGGGGTGGCGGAAAGTCCCGGCTGGTATGGGCAAATCTTTGGGTGCGTTCTTTATTTTCGGCCTTTCCGCCTCGCCGCGCAGTTGGGTCAGGGTGTCGTAGGCTTCGTCCATGCGCGGCAGGAAAGGCAGGCCATTTTTGTAAAACAAAAAACGAGAAAGATTGAAGTAAAGCCGGGGTTGGTGCAGTTCGCTGACAAAAAGAAGCCAGGCCGCGCTCGACTTATTGGCATCAAAAATAGGCTTGCCGTTGTTCCAGATCGGATCGGCAGCGCCTTTGACTATGTTTCCCTCAGCATCGAATTTGGAGAGCAACAGGTTGTTCACCGCAATGACTCCCTCAATGTCCATCAACCGGTTAATGATATCCGACGTGCGCAGTACAGTTTTTAGATGGCTAGCCTCCAGTTCTTCGGCTTTGATAAAACCATTGTCCAGCGCCGGGCCGTTGAAAATATCTTCCACCAGCATTCCGGCGTCCATCAGTTCCTGCAAGGTGTAAAATGGCACGGGCGGGTTGAAATACTGCG
>JAZKGK010000047.1:0-6840 GCA_040385915.1 Bacteroidota bacterium | reverse complement strand
ACAATCATGTCTTCCTGCCCGGTGTAACGGTACAACAGCACATTTACCGCCGAAAGCAAGGTCATAAACAAGCTGGCTTGGTTGTCTTGCGAAAGGCGGTTTAACTGCTGCGTAAGTGCTGGATTCAGTACAGTCGCCACCCAATCACCCTGGAATGATCTTTTCACCGGACGCGGATAATCGGTAGGCAAATGCAGTACTGGCAGGTCACCACTGAACTTTTCTAACCAAAAACTGCGATGCTTTTGTAGATTTTCTCCAGAGAGTTGTTGGTTTTGCCAAGCGGCATATTCCTTATACTGGATACGAAGCGGCGGCAACGTATTTTCTAGTTCGGCAGCAAATGCCTGGTACAAGCTCAATACTTCATTCACCAACAACTCAATCGACCATGCATCGCCAATAATGTGGTGCAAGGTGAAAAGGAAATGGTGGGTTTCTGGTTCCAATTGCAACAGCGTCACCCGCATCAATGGCCCTTTTTGAAGGTCAAAAGGCAGTTGGGCTTGCTCAAATACAATGGATTGGGCTTTCTCTTCCCTGTCGGGTTGCGCCTGGAGATCAATAAAGTCAACCGAAAAACCTAGCGCACCCGCCGGGTGGATTTTTTGCCTGGGTTCGCCATCTACCGTTACAAGGGTGGTACGCAAAACCTCGTGCCGCTCTTCTAAGGCCATAAACACCCGTTGAAAAGCCTCCCGATTTAGTTTGCCGGTAAATAAATAGGTTCCGTGAATATTATACGCCGATTGCGCCTGGTCGAAGCGGCTGAGCACCCACAGTCTTTTTTGCGCGTGAGAAAGCTCATAGAAAGGCTGGGGCAGCAACACCTTAATTTCCTCGTAGTCTTCTGTTGCTAAAGATTTTTCAATAAAGCCAGCCAATTGCTCTATCGTCTGATAATCAAAGGTGTCGCGCACTTTGAGCATTACACCAAACTCCTTATAAATCCTGGAAATAGCGTTAATGGCCTTGAGCGAACTACCACCAATGACAAAAAACGAGGCTTTCCGACCGATGCGGCTCAGGTTGAGCACTTCTTTCCAAATCTCCTCCAGTTTCTGTTCGGTTTCGTTGGTAACCGCTTCGTACTGCTCGTCGCTCAACAACAATACTTCGGGTTTAGGCAACGCTTTCTTGTCTATTTTTCCGTTAATGGTTAATGGAAAAGCTTCTAAATGAACAAAATGCGAAGGAATAGCTACCAGGTTAAGCTCTTGGCCCAAAGCAGAATGCAAGTCCGCCACTTCCTGAAAGGCACCAGTATAATAGCAAACCAAGGACGCTTGTTGTTCTTCGTTGGTATGGAGCAGAATCACTACTTCGTCCATGCCTTTCAGATTTAAGACGGCCTTTTCAATTTCTCCAATCTCTACCCGCACGCCGTTTATTTTCACCTGCGCATCTACCCTTCCTAATACTTCCAGGTCTCCCGAAGCTAGCATCCGGCCCAGGTCACCCGTTTTATACACCAGGTCTTCTCTGTCTTGCACCAAGGGATTTTGTACAAATACCTTTGCCTGCAACGCCGGGTCAAACGGATAGCCTTTCGTAGAGAAAGCCGTTTTGATGTATATTTCGCCAATTTCGCCCACCTGACATGCCATCCCATCGTTGATAACCGCGACCAGCGTATGGCTCAGCGGCTTGCCCACGACTAACACCTGCCCCGGATCGGACGACACTTCCCTTATGCGGGAAAAAGTCTTGACCATGGTGGTTTCCGTCGGGCCGTATAAGTTGACTAATTCTACGTGGTCGCCAACCACCTCGCGCCATTGTTGCACATCCTTGGAATAGAGCATTTCGCCCGCGAGCAAAAAATGACGCATCGACAAAAATGCGCCGCCTTGTCGGCCAGACTGCTTTAAGTCTTTAATAATGAGCCGAAACAGCGAAGGAACATAATGTACGTGGGTAATCTGTTGCTCTTCGAGCCACTCAATTTGCCTCCAAGTATTTGATTTTACGTCTGAAGCGGGAATTACGAGCGTACCTCCCGTGCAGAGCGGCAAAAATATGTCGCGCAAGGAGGCGTCGAAGGTAGCCTGAATCAATTGGCTCACCCGGCAGGAATCATCTACCTGAAACTCCTGAATTTCCCAATTGATGAAGTGACCAAGGCTTTTATGGCATCCCAAGATGGCCTTGGGTTCGCCAGTAGAGCCTGAAGTATAAAAAATGTAGTTCCCATCGTCTGGGGTATTCGTGATGGGCAGGTTGGTATACGTAGCTGACAGAAGTCCCTGGGCTGACAATAAGCGCTTGGGCTCATTCTCTCTGTTAAAGACGTTTATATTGCCCTCTTCGTCTACCGCCAGAATATAGTCGTATTCAAGAGCCAGTTCCTTAGCCGTGTGTCTTACCTCGGCCAAAGAAGCAGCGTTGGTAATCCATACCTTAGGCGCGCATTGTTGAAGAATGCGTTGCAGTTTCTTTTTCGGGAAACCGATATCTACCGGAAGATAAATTCCTCCTGATTTAAAGGTAGCTAATAGCGAGACCACGAGGTCTGTACTAGACGGGAGAAAAACGCCGACAATCACGTTGCGTTCCACGCCCAAATCCTGCAATACATACGCCAACCGGTTGGCAGCGTTGTTTACCTGCCAGTAGGTCAATTGTCGATTGGCTTCCTGGATAGCCACATTCTCGGGCACCCGAATAGCGGTATGCTCCACCACCGAGTGGATAAATTTCTTATTCATAATTAAAAATCATCAGAAAGGTCTATGCTTGAAAACTGGCTTTCCTGGACAATTTGAGAATGTCCAAATTGGCTGGCCAGCGTCTTTTTAAGGCTTTTAAGTGTGTGCTCCGCATGGGTTTGCACCACTTCCCGGATAATCGCTTCCAACAGGTGCGCCATTTGTGTGATCGTATCTGGCAGGAAGAGGCTGGAATTATACTCGATCCAGCCAATAACATTCCCTTCTTCGGTTGCCTCAAAGTTAAAAGTGAGGTCAAATTTGCTCGTATTAAAATCCAAGTCCAGGTGCTGTAACTTTATCCCATCAGGCAACTGCAAACTCAGGTTCTTTACCTGCGTATCCTGCATCTGCACCATCACATCAAACAAGCTGGATCGGCTTCGGTCGCCTCCAGCCTGGAGTAACTCGACTAGATGATCGAACGGGAAGAGGCTATGGTCGTAGGCTGCCAGCATATGCTTTTTGATTTGCTGAAAGAAATCCACCACGGAAGCATCCGGATCGAATCGGGTGCGCAAGGCAATGACATTGACATAGAAGCCCACCTGATCTTCTAATAAATTATGATTTCTTCCGGCCAGCGGAATGCCGACAATCAGGTCTTTTTGTCCGGCGTAGTAGTACAGCAAGGAATTAACCGTACCCATTAGCAGCATAAACAGCGTAATTTCCTGCTGTTGGCAATAGGCTTTCACAGGCTCTGACAAAGCCCTATCCAGGTCAAAGAAATGCTTGCTTCCGGTAAATAGTTGCTTTGGAGGACGCGGAAAGTCAATCGGCATTTCCAGTTGAGGCAACTCGCCTTCCATTTGATTTAACCAATAGCGTTGGTGGTCTTCAGTCGTTTCGGCCAATTGTTGGTTCAGCCATTTGCTGTAGTCTTTGTACTGAATAAGCAAGGGCTCCAAGGCTGATTTCCCTTCCAGACTAGCCTGATAAAAGGCTAATACATCTCTGGCAATCACATTCAGCGACCATGCATCCGAAATGATGTGATGCGTATTCATAAAAAGGAAGTGCCGATCTTCTTTTAGTTGAATAAGCATCGCCTTAAACAAGGGGCCTTTTTCTAAGGGTAAGGGGCTTTTAGCGGCCTGGAAGATAAGTCGGTGGGCCTCTTCTTCTATAGACTGGCTATTGGCGTTCACCTCGACAAATTCTATCGTATAGTTGGCCTCTGCCAGTGGTTGCACCTTTTGGTACAGAAAATCTTCGGTTCTTTCAAAGACCGTTCTCAGGCTTTCGTGCCGCTGAACCAATGCTTCGAAGGCTTTCATCAACGCTTCCCGGTCAATTATGCCAGTCAATTCAAAGGCAATAGGCATGTTGTAAGCCACTTGATTTTCCTCAAACTGATCCAGAATCCAAAGCCGCCTTTGTTGGTAGGTAGCCTGGTACGGCCCTTCAGCTACCGGCGTAATGTCGGCATACTTATGCTGGGCAAGGTCGGCCAGAAACTTAGCCATCTTCTCAATGGTGGGATTGGAGAAAATATCGACCACCTTCACCAAGATTTTAAACTCCTTATAAATTCGGGAAATCAATTGAATAGCCTTGAGCGAATTCCCTCCGATGGCAAAAAAGGAAACACTTCTTCCAATGCGTTGCACATCCAGGATGTTCTGCCAGATTTCTTCCAGCTTGCTTTCGGTACTGGTTTGCGGGGCTTCGTAAGGATGCTCTTTTAACCGAAGCTCGTCTGGAGTGGGCAATGCTTTCTTATCTATCTTTCCATTGATGGTCAGGGGAAACGCCAACAAATGCTGAAAGTAAGTCGGCAGCAAATTTTCATTGAGGTCGTTGCGCAACAGATTCCTCCACTCGTCCACGGCTTTTTCTTCTCCGGTGTAGTAGGCAATCAGCTCGTTGTCGCCGTGGGTATTCACATAACTGGTGACCAAGGCCTGTTCAATGCCGCTCACCCGCTGTATGGCCAGCTCAATTTCGCCTATCTCTACCCGTATTCCATTCAATTTGACCTGGTTATCAATTCTCCCCAGTACCTGAATGACATTATCTTTGAGGTATCGACCCAAATCGCCCGTCTTGTAAACGATGTCTTCCCGGTCTTTCACCAGCGGATTTTGTATAAATGCCTGCTTATTTAATGCTTCATCAAACAAGTAGCCTTTGGTCCAGAACGGGGTTTTGATATAAATCTCACCAATTTCGCCTGTCCTGCAAATGTGGTTATCATTAATGATGGCCACAACCGTTTTAGGAATGGGCTTGCCTACCGGAATGACTTGTGTCAGCTCTTCTTCCAGCTCCCCAATGCAATAAAACGTTCTTATCATGGTGGTTTCGGTAGCGCCGTACAGGTTAACCAACTGGGTACGCGTTCCCACCTTCTCGCGCCAATTAAGTACATCCTTCACATAGAGTGCTTCTCCTGAAACGAGGACGTGTTCCAGGTGCGCGAAAGCAAGACCGTTAGCCGTTTTTTCAATGGCTTTGGTCAATACCCGCAACAACGAAGGCACACAATGAATGAGCGTTATTTGCTGGGAATCAACCCACTGCACAAGTGCTGAAATATTATTACGGTCGTCTTCAGTTGGAATGCACAAGGTTCCGCCTGTACACAAGGGCACGAAAATATCCCTGAGCGACGCGTCGAAAGTGGGCTGAACCAACTGGCTTACGCGACAGGAAGACTGGATACCAAACTCGGCTACTTCCCATTCAATAAACTGGGTAAGGGATTTATGTACACCCAAAATGGCCTTTGCCGTACCCGTAGAACCAGAGGTATAGAATATATAATTGGCATCGTCAGGCTGGATCGTAACCGCCAAATCAGCCTCCCAAGCTAGGTCTTCGGGCAAGTCAATGGCCTCGAATTGCCCCTGCTCCTGCTGATAGAGCTTGATCTGTCCTTCTTTAGCCAGCACGACCAAAAAGGTTACTTCGTGGGTGATGCCAGCCAATTTTTCTTTCACGGCCAAGCATTGCTCTTCGGAAGTAACTAATACTTTAGGCTGGCATTGGTTGAGTATTTGCTGAAGCCGCTTGTCGGCAAACTTTTTATCCATCGGCAAGTAGAGACGTCCAGATTGAAAAGTCGCCAGCAAGGCCACGATCAAGTGCGTGCTCGAAGGTTGTATGACACCTATTTTCCCGTCTCTCGTAGGTTCCAGGGCAACCAGCAGGTGTGCCAAGCGGCTGGCTTGTTTGCGCAATTCTTCGTAAGTAGTGGCTTGCCCACCTTCCTGCACGGCGATCTGCTCAGGGTGCTGCTTGGCCATATCTTCAAACCAAGTATATACAGTCTTAACTTTCATGTTCAATGCTTATTGGGGATGAATATTCGTGCAAACCATAGCAAACACGGATGGCTTCTTTCGCGGTCACATCCATCGCGTCGACGTAGGGAACGGAAAGCATATTTTCTTTTAATACAATTTGAACCTCGGTGCATCCGCCAATAATTACTTCGGCATGTTGATTGAGCAGTTTCGGAATGGTCTGGAAAAGAAGTTGGACTGCCGTGTCCGAGATAGGGGAAGATTTCAGGCCATTTTCCATATACACCGACCGCATAAATAGATTTTCCTGGTCTTCTGGATTAAGCGTAACCAGCTCAATACCTGAATCTTGAAATTCGTTTTGGAACAGGTTTGTCTTCAAGGTGCCCGTGGTAGCCAACACCCCTGCTTTGCGAATGTCGGGATAGTGGTTCAACAAATGCTCCTTCATTAGTTTCACCGGGTGAAGGATCTCGGCATTGGCATGCCTTTTTATTTCCTCGTAGAAGTAATACGAGGTGATACATGCCAAAATCACTACATCCACTTCATTTTCGTTGAAAATTTTAATGGATCTCAAGACCTCTTCCAAAGGCGATTCCTCCTGATAAACGATTGCTCTGGTGCGGTCTGGAATAGCGGAATTGTTATGCAACAGGATTTCGATAAAATCCTGGTCTTTTGTCGCTGGCGAATAGTCAACAATCTTACTAAAAAGCATGGAAGCGGCCCTCGATCCCATTCCGCCGAGGATGCCAAGTTTCTTTTTTGCCATGATATAAACTTATGTTTAGGTTAGGTTTTAGCTGTTAGCTGTATTGAGTGATAAGGTTGTATTCCGTCATTCCGCATCTGGCCTGTGGTTCCAGTCAAGGTCGGCA
>JAZKGK010000046.1:0-2176 GCA_040385915.1 Bacteroidota bacterium | reverse complement strand
CTGCCTGAATCCACTAATAGGGCAGTTTTTACATTCCAACTCTTGATTCGCATTAATAACCTAGCTATATCAACCAAAACCAGCTAAACCCATGGATACTACTTTAATCAATAAATTTGAAGAAATAGTCAACGTGGACAAGGACGTTGAAAAATTTGAAGATGAACAGCAGGTAACTCCTTATCTACGGTTGGTTACTGGTCTGCGGTATTGTCTGGCTACGAGCAATCACCGCAAATGGGGGCTTGCAACCAATCCAGTGGAAGAAGGGTCTTTCTATCAGATCATACCAGACAAGATGGACGATGGCTTTTTTGATTGGTATTGCAATAACCGACCTTATCATCAATTCTATAAGACGGCTGAAATGGCCCTACTTCATTTCGTTTTCTATTGGCATGTCTGGAAGAAACGGAAACAGGATTAAAAGTCAAACCTCAATATCCTTGAGGTTTTTTTGAGCTAGTTTTACAAAAAAGTAGCTGTTTATTTTACAAACAATGTATGCTCTACACCCGAACCATTGCATTTTTAGTGCTAACCTTAAGCCTTTTTTCCTGTTCTTGTTCCACCGACAAACAAGCCAAAAAAGCCCACCTTCCCTCCGTCAACGATACAATCATCCAAACGCCAGCGATCAAGTTAAGTGGGCTGGTCTATTATTTTGCGCCCGACCTCGACTCTACCACTTGTGAGGTTTCAGCGCAGTACGACTGTATATCCTCTCATGTATTGTTCATCAATGACAAGGAATTTGTTGAAATAGGGTATTGTGAAACGACTACCGCCTATTTTAAAGGAACGTATCTGATAGAGGAAAACCAGGTCTTATTGACGTACGATTCTTTGTCTGTAGACAAGGAATATCATCCCGAGGAATGGGACAAGGAGTACGGTTTGAAAGATGGTGTGGAAACTGATTCGATAGCCAAACCGGACACCAGCGGAACAGTTAGGCCTGAATACGTTATTACTGCTACCACTAATCAAACGCAAGACGAACAAGGTATACTTACTCGCTTTGCGTGTAAAAATATCATCCTCTTTAAAAGAGACGACGGCAGCAAGCATACAAACATTTCATACGGTGCTCCCGATGGTCAGGAAAAGATAGGGAAATACATCAAGGATTTGAAAGCGGAAGGAATCTGGCAAAAACTGGCGATGAAATGATGGCTGACTAAGCCCAGAAGCTCCTTTGGCTAAATCTATAATGAATCAGTAACCCAATTAATAACCCATTCCATGAAAATCATTTTACTTAGAAACATCTGCTTACTTATGTTGGTGTCGGGCTGCTGGTCTATGCAGCAAGCCTGTGCCCAAAGCGATAGTACGCGACCCAAGAATATTGTAGGCTTGCACCTGACTCAACTACTGGTGCGCGAGGTGCAAGTATCTTACGAACGGTATCTTTCTCCTCACTACAGCCTGGAAGGTATGGTAGGTATTAGAATCCCAAATGATGATGCCAACAGTGCAACAATAGGTGGCATGTTTGATCCCAGTATTAATCAATCCATGCCTTTCTTTTCTTTTGCTAAATCCTATTATGCGGCAGCAGGTATTCGGTATTATTTCAGAGGAAGAAGGTTTTTTCAGCCCTATGTTACGGCTAATCTATTCTTTAGAAACAATTATTATGATAACAAGATTATTGATCAATTGGGGGATTTCTATAACGCTTATACTGTCCGACAGACACAAAACCAACAAATCTGGGGTTTGAAAATGCTCTTTGGATTCAGGACTGTCAACTTAAAAGTAGGAAACGTAGTACTGGCTTTGGATACCTTTGTAGGCTTAGGCGTACGAAATAAAGCCATCGAAAGTATGATTTTCGAGTATGAAAGAGGTCGTATAAACCATGTATACCCAGAGCCTGAAATTAAAAACGAGAATACGATAGCTCCCTCCGTCCAATTTGGGGTGAAATTAGATGTGTGCTGGGACTAAGGAAAGCGGTTTGATATATCATACAAAAGGCAAGTCCGCGGTGCAGACTTGCCTTTTGTATGATATCATTGAAAAAACAGTCAGTAATATGATTACTTGCGTTCCATCGCAAAAGCGACGTCATGCCAAGTTAATTGTTAACTGTTAATTGTTAATTGTTAATTGTTAACTGACCTTTCGCAGGCCAAAAATTTGGTATTTAGTAAAAAATATTTATGAG
>JAZKGK010000045.1:0-25643 GCA_040385915.1 Bacteroidota bacterium | reverse complement strand
GGTAAAACAACAAAAACCTAGCTTAAGAAATAAATTTTAATAGGCTATTGGAAATCAGAATGAAATCGGTAACTTCAATACTCCCACGAGTAGGATGTACTTACTCACTCGCTCACGGGCTAGTCTTTCATTGGGCAATCATCTGTAAAAATCAACCCCTATGGCAAAGAAAAAGAGACACCTAAGCAAAGAAGAAAGAGAAGACATCCAAGTCGTAATGGAAGCTACCCAAAAGCTCCTCCCTTTCTATGAGCAGCTCAACAATGCCTCTGAGTACCTCACGGAAGACGAACGGCACATGTTGGATCAAATCCGCCAAACACTAGAAGATGTGCTGGAATTCTCAGGAATGATGATTGGTCAAATCCATGTAATGCAGTTCGAAAATGCTGTCGATACGATATTTTCTGGTAAACAACGCCTCAGTGCAGACGACCAGGAGTTGCCAGCCGATTGCCAGGACGAACACCAGTCATTTGTTGAATACCTCAAAGATTCAGTTAACGAACAACTTAACTAATCCAATTATTTATTAAAACACGCGTGATACCCAATCACGGTTGTCAGGATTAGGTAAAATCAGCTGAATTTTGTTAATTTAGCGAGGCTTTATTCAATCCTCATGAAAGAAACATTCCACATTGGCCCCGTAGAGGCTATCATTTCGGATAATAAAATCGACCATGACGAAGGACTGGCAATCATCCATCGGGTTCTGGAAGATGAAGGGTATACCTTCGATGCTATCACTTGCCTAGCACGGCCAGTAGAGTTTTCGGTGGTGAACCAATTATACACCTTGGATAAACAACGGGTAATTACGGCCTGCGAACGGTGCAATAACACCAAAGAAATTGCCGTATTATCGACTGATAATTATCACCTCATCTTAAATCCCCTTATCGAGAGGAATACTTTTTTTGGTAAGAAAGAGGCAAATAAGCTTACGAATGATGTGATTGACTTGTGTATACGACTGAACATCAAAACTTTGCGTATCACTCAGTTCTGCCTTATGCAAAGCGAATTACCTTTTTACGATCAGATGAAAGGCATACTCGATGCTTTCTCTACTCGCACCGACTCTACTATCCAAGTAGTTTATTTCGATGTCCCTGACAAGAATTTTTATCAGCTGAAGATTTTATTTAAGACTTACGAAAAAGGAGTAGAAGCGTAGTTGCTATCTCGGCACTTCCACGCTATCTACAATTTGCTTGATAACGGCATCGACATGCGTGCCTTCCATTTCTTTTTCGGGCGTAAGCAAAATGCGGTGGCGTAGCACCGGAGCCACTACTGCCTGAATATCATCGGGCATGACGAAGTCGCGCCCTTGCATTGCCGCCAGCGCTTTGGAGCCGTTCATAATCGCCAAAGAAGCACGGGGCGAGGCACCCAGGTATAAGGCATTATGCGTGCGCGTTTGGTTGACGATCCGGGCAATATAGCGTAGTAATTCCTGATCAATGTGGATAGCCTTAATCTTATCGCGGTAACTTTCCAGTTCGGCAGCTGAAAGAATGGGCTTGATTTCTTCTAGCGGTAAAAGGCTTTGGCGTCCATGGGCACGCGCAAGAATAACTGCCTCATCTTCCAGGGAAGGATAATTGACCTGTATTTTGAACAAAAAGCGGTCTAACTGAGCTTCGGGCAATCGATACGTTCCCTCCTGATCGATAGGATTTTGGGTAGCCAGCACCAGGAAAGGCTTTTCCATAGGGTAGGTAGTACCATCAAAAGTGATCTGCTTCTCTTCCATCACTTCAAATAACGCGGCTTGCGTCTTGGCAGGCGAACGATTTATTTCGTCAATCAGGATCAGATTGGAAAAGATAGGTCCCTGGCGAAATTCAAATTCGGACTTTTTTGTATTGAAAACCGAGGTTCCCAGCACGTCGGAGGGCATAAGGTCAGGAGTAAACTGAATACGCGAAAAGTCGACGGACACAATACGGGCGAGTATCTTGGCTGTGAGGGTTTTGGCGACCCCAGGCACGCCTTCAATAAGCACGTGACCATCGGCAAGCAAAGCCGCAATCAGCAGTTCTACCATTTGGCTCTGCCCCACAATCACTTTTCCTATTTCTTCTTTAATTTGAGTAACAGCCTGCCGGAGCTCGGTTAGATCAATCCGGTTTTCAAAGGGTTGGTTTTCCATATTGGAGTAATCAGCTTTTAGTATTTAGCTATTCGCAGTTAGTTTTTTTGATTGATTCATTTCATTATCAATATAGTAATCAAGCACTTGCCATCAGCTTCTTAGCCCATCTACACATCCGCATATCTACTAATCTGCACATCCACCATTCAACCTGCTTTTTCATAAAACTGCTCAATTGCCCGGTTTAAATCCAGCAATTCCACCTCCGCGATCATTGTTTGGCGCTGCACATTCTCAATGACATCGAACAGATGAATGATTTCCCCTTTCTCAATACCCGTTTTCCGGTGCAAATTTTCGTAAAAGGCACTGTTGCGTTGGGTAGTTGGCAAGAAATAGCGGCTGCGGATAAAATCAAGGAGGTAGGTAATTTTCTTTTCGCCAATATTTTTGTGGTCCTGGTGTTGGAAATATAGCCGGCCTACGGTTTCCGTAAACTCCAGGGTAGTATTGGTGAGCGGTTGAATAATAGGAATAATGCGTTGCCGACGCTTGGCTTCGAAGAGAATAAATAATACCAGTGCCAATAATGACAGATACAAAGCCCAGCGCAAAGCCTCATTCTGCACGAAAAAGCGGAGCGGACTCTGGCTATCTTCTTGCCTTCCTGGCTTATAATATTCATCCCAGATTAGCGGCCGCACCGGTAGGTAAGACAGCGATTTAGATATATACTCGGCATTGTTATTAAACAACAGGTGATAATTGGTAAAGGCCAATGGCAGAGAGTGCAGGAAAAAATGCCCTTTTCCCCAATTGGTTTGAATGAAATTGGGACGATTAAGGCTATCTACGCCCAATACCAAACTACGAAGGGTATCCAATCGGGCAAAGTACATCGGCGTATTAACCCGACTGAAGGTATAGCCCTTGGCAAGTTGTAAGGTAGGATTGACAAAATTCACCGGAAAAGAATCAGTAAAAGTCTGAAAGTCGAATTCAGTCTTTAGTTTGAGTGTGTCAGCTATTTTTCCCCCAAACTGCTCTGCGGCAATAAACACATTGTTTCCTTCACTCACCCATTCCAGCAACGAGTGAACATCTTCCTCTCCTGGTTGAAAAGTATTATCGATAAACAGATAGTTGGCCAAAGCCTGGCTAGAATCGGGCAATTCCAACTCTTCATAAATAGTGTTTGTTGCCGTGCGAATCGCTTGGTTTGGGAAGATGTCTGATATCAGGTTATAGAGAATATGCGTGCCAAAAGGGATTTTGTCTTTTTTAACCAGCGATGGATTCCAATTGACTGGCTGGGGAGAAAGCAATTCTACTGTAACGACCAGGGCTAGTGTTAATGTCAGAACCAGTATATACTTCCAGTTTTTTTGCATGAAATCTCAGTCGTCATTTATCTGCTTTTCGCAGGAATCCCATCTCAATACAATGATTGGGAAAATACTCCATTATTCACCGTATCTCTTCTATATTTTATGAAAAAATAAAATTTCCCTAGCACGGATAAATCATTCGTTACTATCAATTTACCTATGATGTATTTGACAAATTACTTCTTTCCTTTCGCCTGCATGGCAGCTCGTACATTGCCATACTGCTGGATTAATGCTGAAGCTTCTGCCTCCTCAATCTGTAACTCATCCATCAACATATTGATGCCTCGGTTGACCAATTTATGATTGCTCAACTTCATGTCTACCATCTTGTTACCTTTCACGTGACCCAGTTGAATCATAACTGACGTAGACACCATATTCAGGACAAGCTTTTGGGCGGTTCCGGCTTT
Source organism: Bacteroidota bacterium (assembly GCA_040385915.1). Classification (GTDB taxonomy): domain Bacteria; phylum Bacteroidota; class Bacteroidia; order Cytophagales; family ES-bin-26; genus ES-bin-26. Next base: position 21,738 of record JAZKGK010000045.1, on the reverse strand, counting down.
CATGCGCGTACTGCCCGTCACAAATTCTGGTCCGGTAACCACTTCTACCGGAAAGTCGCAGCTATTGGCCAATTCACTATCAGGGTTGCAGGTAATACAGCCCGTCAGAATGCCTTTATCACGGCAAGTGAGCAAACCACCAATAACGTATGGTGTACGCCCAGAGGCAGCAATGCCCACAACAAAATCCTTGTCTGATAGCTGGTAGGCTTGCAGGTCTTTCCAGGCTTGCTCAAAATCGTCTTCAGCAAATTCCACTGCTTTTCGGATAGCCCCGTCGCCCCCGGCAATCAAGCCAACGACCAGATCGAATGGTACGCCAAAGGTAGGAGGACATTCGGAGGCATCTACCACGCCTAAGCGCCCGCTGGTACCTGCCCCGATGTAGAACAAGCGTCCGCCAGCCTTCATCTTGGGTACTATATGAGAAACGAGTTTTTCAATCTGCGGCAATGCTTTCTCCACGGCCAGTGGGACTGATTTATCTTCCTGATTGATATTATGAAGCAGTTCCGCCACCGACATCTGTTCCAGGTGGTTGAACTGCGAGGATGATTCGGTAATCATAGATTTGTTGGATTAAGGGCTTCTTTTTGATGATAAAGTGTTAGACCAGCAATGGGGCTTTCGAGAATGTTTCTTACCACGATTCCTTTATCATTGGCAACCTGCCGCAGAATGTCACTGTAGTAAAAGGCAACGGAGCCAACAAAATGAACTTTGTATTGTAGATAGTTTTCATATTTGGCAATGTACTTATCAAAAAACTCAGTAAAGCTTTGGTAAATAAGCTGATAAGCAAACGGATGGCTTCGGTTATCGAAAAGAAATTTAGAGAAAGAGGAAAAATAAATGTTAGGAGAAGGTTTTTTGTAAGCGTTTTCTAATACCTCTAGGCGAGTGAGATGATAACGCTTATCGAATTTTTCGGCCAGCTCGCCTGGCATTTCTCCTAGCAAGTACTTTTGTACCAAGGTTTTGCCCAAGTGTCCACCACTTCCTTCATCGCCCAGCCAGAACCCCAGCGAACCTCGATTGGCCACTATTTGCTTGCCTTCGTACAGACAAGAGTTAGCACCCGTTCCTAAGATACAAGCAATACCAGCCTCGTGGCCACATAGCGCATGCGCCGCCGCCAACAAGTCGCTGGCTACCGCTATGTCCGCGCCTGGGAATGCTTGCCAAATGCCATTTTTTACAATGGTATACTTTTCTTCATCCGTGCAGCCAGCTCCGTAGTAAAATATTTTCGTTATTTTTTCGGTTACCAGCGGTAGCAGGTGCTTACTAATTTCGGTGTATATAATGCTGGAATCCTGGTAATAAGGGTTGAAGCCCGCCGTTTTTCCTTGGCTCACCGTACCATCTTCTGCAATGAGCCGCCAATCAGTTTTAGTAGAACCACTATCTGCAATAAGTATCAATTAAGTGTATGAGTTTATGAGTAAAAAGAGTATTGGTGTGCGTAAGCTCTAAATATAAACCCAGTATGAGTCATATCAGTGTACCAACGATAGAGAATTTATCAAATACATTTTCGGTATGCGGTGCGTCCTGCATTTCTTCGGTGAGATCCTGGCCAGCCCAATGTTCATAGTGCTTCCCATTCCGCCAAAGCTTCGATTTGTTCAGTTGATAAATGAATCCTTTGTAAGCGCACCAGATCTCTTCGCGGTCATTTCCATTACGAAGCGCTAATTGTGCCCGCGTGTATGCGGGAAGGGGCATGTCAGGCATGGGCAGTGAGATAAGTATGGTCGCGCAGCACCGTCTGTAAGAAGGCAATGGGAGCCACGGGTTCTTCTATCTGAAGCAATTCTTTTACTTTGCGCGTAAGGACCTCTATCAAAATCGGATCGGCAGAAGAATTTCTCGTATAGGTACTCAAAGCTTCTTTGATAATACTAATATCACGATCAGACAACGACACGACCTGTGGATAAATCGGTTCGTAGGTTCCTTCTATGACTGGCAGTAGCATATCTTCGAGGCTGGCCTGTTGACGAAGGCTCACCACGGTAGTGCCTGCCGCCATATCGCCTAGTCGCTGTCCCCTGCCTCCAGCAGCTATGGTAATAACAGCAATGGCACCCCCTCCTATCCAAACATCCACAAGCCGCATCATCCAGCGCAATACATAATTGAACAGGGACGGTTGTGCTCCGTCCAATCGCATCACTTTAATTTTGGTAAGCTTCATTCCCAATGTCTGACCATCCATCAATAATTCACTATATAAATGGTAAAAAGCCGGTGGCAGGCCAACAATTACCCAACCAGCGGAGGAAAGATTGAAGTTTGATTCATTACTGATAAAGATAATATAATACACCACTAAAATTAATAAGTCGAACAAATTGGCCAGAATGCGGTGCCCAATACTGGCAGTAGGATACTCAATTACAACATTTTGGGTAGTATGAATACGAATGTTTTGCATAGTCAAAGTAAATTTCCCTTCTGTATATCGCTTTAGTTCAGAAGGTAAATTCAATAGTCTAAAATGTAAAAAAACTGCTCTACAAGCTTTAGCCGCTTTCCGATCCAGATTATCAGTACAACTATAATTACTGTATTAGCCTGGCAGCCTTTTGCAGCCTGATAATTTATGTTGCCTGTTCAGTCTATACCAGCGAAATAACAAAACTACGTTTATTTGCCAAAGAAAAATGCCCTAGTATACTACTATGCCTAGCGAAGTTTATATGATTAGCCACAGTAGATTTTTAAATTAAGACAGGTTATTTGCATTATTCAATAGAATCAATGCTTTTGTAATAAAAATGAGTAATTTGTGTCATCAATTACTTAGACAGCACTTTATTCTTCAATTTTTAATGTTTAATTTAGCATCCTGAAAATCACTCTATTTATGAACAAATTGAACAAATTATTCCTTCTACTCGCTTTGAGCGGTTTATTTCTAATGAGTAGCTGTAAAAAGAAAGACGAGCCTAAACCAGCTAAAGAAGTAATTGCCATAAGTTGGAAGGTTAGTCAAGTAAAAGAAGATGGCATTGTTGTCTACTCTTCTAGTGCTACCACAAATACTAGCAATTACTCCAAATTCAATTTAGCCTTTACTGCCACAGACGTTACCTTATTAGAATTTGATGGAACAAAATTTACTGGCAAATGGAGTTTATCCAGTACTAATACTGTTTTAGATCTTACTGGTTTGACTCCTACGCCTACAGATGGTGCAAGTATTCAGTATACTGGTGTGATAGTTAGTGAAAAAGAACTTAAAATCACTCGTGTGGGTAAAAATTCAAAAACAGGCAAAAGCAACGTAGAATACACGCTTATTCCTCAATAGTTTTTGAATTTTTACAGGCTTACATTCGAGCCAGATTAAAAAAGCCGTCACTAATAGACGGCTTTTTTAATTTATACCTCTTTAGTTAACAACAGTAATTTCCCATTCAAACACTAAATTGCGAACTTCATAGAATTTATGTTGGCAAGTCAACTGAAATGATGTTATTTTCGTAAACGATATCAATACTTGGATAGCTCTGATTGTTTAAATCTTTGCCTTGTATTTTAACAAAGCGTACCATTTTATCTTTATAAATTAAAACAAAAAACAGGTGGTTTTAGCCGCTGGGAAGGAGATACACGTCAATGAAAACAACTTTACAAAACTGGGTTCTGCACAATAACAGACAACGAATTTACTACCTATCCCTTCTTATGCTAGTTTGCTGCTCCTTTTCAGCGATGGCTGGGGTATGTATGCAAAACGGATGGCTCGCTCCTCAACAGCGGGTAGCATGGGCTAATTATCACAAAACTCAACCATCGGTAGCCTTAATTGATAGCTTGAATACAAGTCGCACCAGTCAGGTAGATTTCCAGGTTCAAACGATAAGCCATCGCCACCTCCGCATTAGCTTCAATAATCGCAGTGGCCGTTCTATCTTTGTTAAGATATATGATGTCATTGGAAACTTGATTCAGCACGAAAAAATTGATCGAAAAGGGAAATTCAAGAAAGAATACGATTTGTCGGATGCATCCTCGGACTTTTACGTAATCGAAGTGGGCGACGAGCAATATAGCACTGTCAAACGATTGTTTCCTAATTGATGATTTACTTGAATTGACTTAAAAGCAAAAGCCACCAATGATCGGTGGCTTTTTATATTTAAAGCTTGCGGAAAGGCATTATACTCCACACTAAGCCAATCTAATTTATCTACAGCCGGCTTCCCTTTGCCCTTGATTCTAATAATTTTGGTAATATCGCCGAATCTGGTCAGTAACCTGGCCATAGATAGGCTTACAAAATTCTACAAATAAATCCTGCGGTGGGGGCGGCATCACTTCACGGGTATTACAAATCTGCATCTGCTCCTTGGTAAGGGCTCGTTCATCGCCATTGAAGTTGCCCCATTGGTTTATCCACACAAATTCACCCGGCAATTTATTCTGAAAAATCACGCGGTTAGTCGTGGGTTCAAATATCTGCATATCCATCAGTCCTTTCGAAAGTACTGTTTTTTTGTTCACCGTTAGCTTAGCCGATACTTTGTTGTAAACCGGGCGCTTTTTGCCATCTACTGTTACCTCCCCTACCTTCACACTATCTTTGCTCGTCACATTATCGGAATTAGATACCAGCATAGTCTGGCCTACCACAAAATCATCGAATTGCAGGCGTATAATATGGTCGGGCCGTTGTAACTTTTCTACATTGGCTTCTTGTGGCGTATAAAAGCGCACAAACTCGTTGAGCCGACGGTTGGTAGCTAGAAACTCATTTATTTTATTCTGAAAAAACTCGTTGCTAAGGCTGAAGGTACGCGAACCTACGGTTACTTGCTCTACTACTACTTTGAGCGTAGCGTAAAAACGGGCTTCGTCCATTTTGGCGCGGGTATCTCGGTAGTTGGGTGATAATTGCTCTACTATGGCAAAGTACCCGAAAGCTTCTTTAGCTACAAGCCGGTTTCGAGCCGCCTGGGTCATCAACTCATTGCCTGCATTGTATCGTTCTATAGCCGCTTGCACCTTGGCATCTGCCGCTTCGCTTATGTATTGGCGTGGAGTACCTACTACCTGCAAACCGCCAGGACAACGCCTAATTTCATCGTAGAGTACATTGAGTTGGTCGTAATTTTGGGCAATGTCTTCCCACCGAAAACGCGTAGTCGAATTTTGCAGTTGGCGTACATTCTCCAAATGCCACTGCAAGGACAAAGCGTAGCCTTCGCGCAGGGTCTGGCGGGCTTTTTCGTTATTAGGGCTACTGCGAAGTCGATTGACCGCTTTCAAAACAGCTGCATCATAATTGCCTTGTCGCAGCGCCCTTTTGCCCGACGAACAAGCCGCAAGACTCGCTAATAAAAACAGAAAAATGAGTGGTCTAATTACTTTCATATACACCTATTGCAATTGTCTATACAAATTAAAGCAAAATCCAATCCTTTTTGATCAAGCATTGCCTTTTCGGCATAGCTAGTGCAACGTAAGTTTAAAGCCATTTCAGGCTACAAACAGGCTCAGATTCTTATATTGAGTGAAAAAGCGTTGAAAACAGCCAGGCTTATAAATTAAAATAAGCCGATACACGCACCCCAAAATTGCTCGCTTCCGGGTTATTGCGATAAGTAAGGCGATGAAGAAAATCTACCCGTAGGAAGCGGAAAATATTTTCGACACCATAGCCCACTTCTACGTAAGGCACATTATTTAAGGATGTAGGTGCAGAAACGGTTAAATCGCGGTACTGAGCAGGACTCAGGTCGATGTTTGCCTGTTTTAAACGGCCTGTCAATACATTGGCGGAGGCTAAAAAGCGGAGTTTAAACTTTTTCACGAAAGGAATTCGGTTGAAAAACAACCCTTCGAAACGGTGAGTAAGGCTCAGTGAAGCATACCGGTCGCTAATGAATTCAAAGTAGTTCATCAGGTTGAAAGATGTTTCGTAGTAAAAAAATGACTGATTGCCCAGGTGGATACCGAGCAGCGGATAAGGAATAGTTGAAGGAATATACCCAACGTTAATCCGGTAGTTGGTTCGACCCAACATACCGAACCGCACGCTATGGTTCAGATTAAATAGAAATTTATGGTACTTAAAATCGCTTCCCATCACGCCTTTCATGCCCATCGTATAGCGGAAAGTAAGGATAGGCCAGTTATCGGCACCCAAGCTTATGCGTTGATTTCCCTGCTGAATAAATCGCTCATCTTTGGCGTAACGCGACTCAAATACTAACTCTGTGCTGGTAAATTGGTCGGAAATAGGAGAGTCGTCTCTATGTCCTGGTTCTTCATAATATGCGAAAGCACCTTCAGAATATTCAGGTTTGAAGCTAAAGTTGCGAAAACTAACCTTTTGCGTAAACCCTTTTCTGAGTTCGCGTTGCATAAACACCATATTTTCAGCCTGAAAATATCCCCGACGAAAGGTGCCAAATTTTACTGCTGCCAAAAATATCTGATTGTTAGGTACTTCGTTGGCGGTGGCACCCAGCCGTTCCAGGTCATAGGTACGCCGTGCGCCAAGCACCGTCCAGGCCTTGCGCGAAGCAATGTAATTTACTTCTCCGCTGTATTTGAAACGTCCATCAAGGGTTCCATATACGCCATAACCTTTAAACACCCATTTTTTGCTAAAATGCTCATTGGTGCGAAAACCAAGGCGTATGCGGTTCCCTTCAATCTTATTATGCGCATAAGTAAAGAGATAGGGACCGATGTCAACTTTTCCTACCGTTTTGTAACCATTGACCAGTATATTAAAAACCTCTACATACGTTTTCACCACGGGCACATTCTTAATCGAATCGATCATTACGAAGACCTTCTTTTCATCATCCGTCAAAGGGTCATGGCGGTTTTGATCCCAGAAACCATCTTCGTACATCTTAGAATCTTCTGCTACCTCAATAGGCACATCGTAGAAGTCTACTTCTTTGGGTTGATTGACTACAAAGTCACGGTTAGACGTATAAAACTTTGCCAGCATACCTGCCGAATTATTGCTTAGCTCCGATACGTCGATCAGCACCCGGGTCTTTGCAGGCAACCAGGCCGTAGCTCTTCCGACTGAATCGGTAGTAGGTTCTAATTCTTGCTGAATTTTTATTTTTTCGATAAAATTCAGGTTGGCTTCTTTGCCAATGCTCACATCTATCTGCGCTAGTGCGAAGGTTTTACTGTCGATCCAGATAGTGCCTTTAAATGCCAGGTCTTCTTTTCGTTTAGGTTCCACCTCTATGCGGTAGCACCAGAAGTCGCCAATGTATACGCTGTCAGCCAAATAATATTCGTAATTACTTTTCCAGCCATCGGCAATGGGCGAAACAAAATCCTTCTTCAGGATGCTAAGCCAATTTTCATAAAAATTATAATCCTGAAAAGAAGAGCCAATCAACTGAGAGACAGTGCTCCCATCAGCTACACCCACGCCCGTTAACTTGGTTTTTAGAATATTTTCCCGCTTTTTCACGGGGCTGCTTCGGTAATAGAAATTAGAAATGGCTTCGGATATAAAGAGAGGCAAAATAGGTTTTCCGTCTTCGCCAGCCATACGGGCGAGGCTATCTACCACACGAGTAATTTTCCGCATCGCCTTCTTGTTGCGAAATTTTTCGGAAATATTGTCTACGTCTACTTCTATCTTGTTATAGCTTTCGTACTGGTACGCTTGTAAAGAGCGTTTGTCGTTGAGGGATTTATGTTTGATCACGCCCCGCATAATGCGAAAAGCAGGATTCTCACCCGAAGAAACGACTACTTCCGTTAGGTTATAGACACTGGCTTTTAACTGAAAATTAATGGTTTGGTTAGCCGCCTGGCGATTAATAATTTTTCCCCTGGTTTGGTAGCCTAAGTTGGTTGCAAAAAGAGAATCAGCAGGAAAAACGCCATTTGCTACCTTCACAGTGAAAATACCGTTGAAATCGGTGGTCGCGCCTATGGTCCCTCCCTTAAAAAATACGTTGGCAAATGGAATAGCATCTCCATTTTCAGCGTCGGTTACCTTGCCAGTAATACTTTTGGATTGAGCAAAGAGAGACACACTGATAAGAAAGAAAAAAAATGTATAGACAAAACGCAAAAGTACCGGGCTTTTCAAGGATAAAGTATCTATAATATTAATAGTCGAAATATACAGAAGCAGATTTACTGAAAAAAAGCATAGATAAGTATAAAACTTACTTTTGCTAATGAAACCGCTTTAATCGTGGATAAAGTAACTTAACAGGAAAAAAAGCCACTTAATAGCTAGACTTACATCGTTTGAGCGACTCACCGAGAAATGGAGGGCTTGCTTTTAATACATAAAGTATCATAGTGATAGGCACATTTTTGTACTCCAAAGACAGGCAAAAATCCTTACACCCCTATTCAGGCTAGAAAAATATTACTAATAAGAAGTCAAATATACGGTAGTGGATTGATTGGAAAAAGGCATTGGCAGCAATAAAGCTTATTTTAGCGAGGAAATCGTATCAGTCACGAACGAAGGGAACAAATGCTTATCTGAAGGGCCGCTTATTGCTTATACGCACTTATCTGGGCCGATTCGCCAAGAAATTTGGGACTAGCCTTTAGTACGTAGATATCGAGAATGGCCTTGGGACGCGCTAGATATTCCCGCATAAGGGTTTTAAGGGATTGCCCTCCCGATACGTCTCGGGCAGCAAAAGCGACGGCTTGGATATTGTATCGTTGGCAAATAAACAGCGCCCTTGAGTCGTGAAAAGCTTGGGAAATAATGGTTATCCGATTTTGATTAAACACTTCTTTACAACGAATAACAGAATCGAAGGTACGAAAACCGGCATAGTCGAGGGTCAGGGCTGTTTCTGGCACGCCAAGCTTCATCAAGGCTTTGCGCATATCCCAGGGCTCGTTATAATAGTTTGAGCCATTATCTCCACTCAAAATCAAATACTTAACTTTTCGTTGGTGATAAAGCTGGGCAGCAGCCTCCATACGATAATTGAAAAAAGGATTTTCCCGCCCCTTACTCAAGCGTTTGGTCGTTCCCAATACCAAAGCTGCATCATTGGAAGGAAGCCCCTGCAAAGAATAAAATATTTTATCCTCCGTACTTTGCACTACCCATACGTTGCAGGCAACAATAAAAGCCAACAGCAACAACATTGCCCAAGCGAATAACCGAAAAGTCTTGTATACGTTTCTCACAATGCGATCAAATGATTGTTATTTACGTTTCTATTTTCTGTTCAAATTTGGTACGCTTGAAACATAAGGCAAATATCCTTTTTCAAAGATAAAAAATAATTTTTATTACACTCTTTCCAAGATTAATCGTTTGATTTCCTGCGCATCGGCTTTACTGAAATTTTCTATGACAATCTCATGGCGGGCACGGGGAATTACGCGGATAGTGGCAAAAAACAGTCCACTGTCAATTTCAACGCCTGATATATCCTGATAAAAAACGAAGCTCTCCGCTCCCCCAATCAGCTTGTTAATTTTAAAAGTAATGCCTTTGTCACCCAGTATAACTTCATCGGGCGTAAAGACATCTTTTACGCGACTGGCTTTGAATACCTCATCCATACTATTTGTTAATTTAAGTTTAAGCCTGACAAGAACTAACCGATGCTGTCCAGTGGCTTGTACTGGTATATCTGTACATTAACAGAACAAGGGCGTGGGTGCTTCAAAAAACTAGCGTAATCCTAGTTGACTAATCTACTGATTTTGTAGTATATTTTTAGGACTTTCTTTTTACCCCTAGTCTTTTCATCCTAGCAACGACCTCATTCGTATAACTCTTGGGAATATAGCTCAAAATATGATTACTGCCATGGCTGACACTTTTAATTATTCGCTTGATTTCAAAACAGTTGATTTCCGTATTCATCCGGAATTATACCGTATAGGTAAGGGAGAACAAGGAGTCTTGCTGGTAGAACCTTATAAGTCCGAGATTTTGCCGCATTGGCGTTTCAAGGATGTGGCCACAGCGAGGCACTCTTCTGAGGTTATTTACAGAATATTCCTGGACTATCTGGAAAAAGAAGATTTTGTAGGGGCTGATATGGCGAGAAAGTTTCTTCAAATGGGTTATACCCGTGCCCGCCGGTATGCCAACCACCGTTCTGGAAGGAAGTATGCCAGCAATCCACAAAAGGAAATGACCCCAACAGCCGAAAAACAAAGCCGAAAAGAAGGTTTATTGCCACCAGATCCAGATCCGATAAAGGCGGAAGCCGCCGCCATATTTAAGGAAAAATGGGCCTTGGCTAAGAATAACCCAAACTATCTTATACAAAGGCAGCAACACCAGGAAAATTTTGAAGCAACAGCTCAGCCTAATGAAGTGACCAGCCTGGAATTTTTTAACCGCCGACGGCAAAGCAAAAATCAATAAAGTATTAAGCGATTCAGTCTAAATTACCTTTATCTATAGCCAAGAGCCTTTATGTATACTTGCATGATTTGATTGCTACAAAATCCCATGAAGCCTTACGATGTGCTTTGTGCAAGGCTTCATGGGAGCATACTGAGGCTAAACGAACCTACCTTATTTGTCAATCATTACCTTCTTCACTACCCGCTCAGCACCGTTTTGAATCGCAATAGCATGCAGTCCATTGGCAAACCGACCAACATACACTGAGATATCGTTTGGCCCGATCTTCACGGTGTGGCTAGATACGCTTACATTTCTGGATAATACGTCCGTGATATTTACTTTCACATCTGTATCGCGCTCCGCATACATGCGAATGGTTACGTAATCCTTTGCCGGATTAGGAAATACTTGCGTCCAGTCGTTCGAATTGACATGTTCGCTCAGCCAAGAGGCATTCGCCATACGATTTCCTGCAGCATTTCTGACCAGCGCACTGGCAGGAATCATTTGTTTGGCAATACCAGCTCCCGCGTAGCTCACAGTCAACACTTCCTCTCCCCAACGCTGGAAGTAATTTACTTCAATGGCATGATAGCCAGCATTAAGCCCTATTATACCTGAGCGTTCCTGTAGCGGATGGCTACCGTCGTTATCAACGACGAGGGTAGATCCAATAAATAATTGGCTACCATCGTCCGAATTGGTATAGAAAGTATACTGGCCCTGGGTTGGAATATGAACATAACCATTATAATGGAAAGCATATCCCGTAGTTAGGTTTTTAGGACTAATGTCAAATGTGTTCACAACGCCAGATTTTGCGGCAGTGAGACTAGAGAAATTCGGTAGATTATCCCACATACCTACATAATAATCGTACTCTACCCCCGCTACCGTATTAGAAGGGTTATCTGGATTACGAAAGTCTGGATCACCTGAACTCTGGTTGTAATACAAATCGTCTGCCGACATAATTTGCTTATTGATACCAGGACCAGCATAACTTACTTGCAATCCCTCGCCTCCACTACTTTGAAAGAAAGAAACTTTAATCGCGTGAAAACCAGCTTTTAAACCAATGGTACCAGAACGCTCTTGAGCTGCATGTAAACCGTCATTACTTACTACCAGCGTAGAGCCGATAAACAATTGGCTGCCATCGTCTGAATTGGTGTAAAAGGTGTACTGGCCATCTGAAGGAACTTTCACATAGCCTGTGAAGAGGAAACCGTAAGAATAATTTCGGTTTTTTGTATTGAGTTGAAACAAGTCAACTACATTCGTTTTAACTGGGGTTAAAGTGGTGAAGTTGGGCAATATACTCCAATTTCCTTCGTAATACGCTGCTTCTAAGCCATTAGCAGGATTGGGAACATTATCGGGCAAACGCAGGCCACTCGTAGCTGTCGTATAGTTGGCAGTATAGGTAGTGTTAGCATCGGGAACTGTAATACTCCCACCCGCACCTAACCCACCGGTCCAATTACTAAAAGCATAATTGGTGTTGTTGAGGGTTTGTGTGGCAGGGGCACTTAAGCTAAGCAGCATACCCGACACTGCCTGTTCAGCATAAGGAGTGGTTTGTGGTTGCCCATCCAGGTTAAGCTGTAAACCCGCAGGATTAGAGGCTAAACTGACTGTTACTACGCGAGGATCGATATTTACTGCATCTTCGCTGGTTAAGCCCTTGGAATCGGTTACTGTTAAGACTAGTTCGTACCATACGTTAGCCGATGTTTCTCCCTCGGTAGGTACCTCAAACGTCCCACTTTTGCCATCGGCCGACACATCAACGGAAGGGCCAGGGTGCACGTGCGTATCGTGATGAAATACGACCTCCCAACTGAAGGCACTGGCGGGCAAACTGCCCTCTTCTGGGTCGCTACCTGTTCCCGAAAACTGAATAACATCACCGGCACGGTAAATCTTATGATTGGCTGGAGAAGTAATACTAGCCGTTGGTGGCGTATTGAAAGCTGTTACTGTCAAGGTAGCCGCATTGCTGGTGGCCGAACCCGCTGAATTAGAAACGATCACTCGGTATTGCCCGGCATTGGCAGGCTGCACACTGGCAATGGTATAACTATTTGCATTAGCCCCGGAAATGGTAATGCCATTTTTCTGCCACTGATAGCTCAATGGCTGAGCACCCGAAGCACTTGCGCTGAACGTAGCTGTCTGGCCTTGGGTAATACTCAAACTGGCTGGTTGACTAGTAATGGCAGGAGCATTATTGCTGTTATAGATAATTTTATACAGTGCGCTGGCAGTTCTACTCAGGTAATATAAGCTACCATCGTTGCCAACGGTTAAGCCAACGCCCGCGCCAGGAAGGCCGGTAGCGAAAGAAGCGCGTGCTGCTGGAGTAACTGATAAGTCGAGTACATTAATCCAGTTACTGCAATACTCCTGGTAAAAGTATTTACCCGTGAAGCTGGAGGGATAATTGGTTGAAGCCGGATTAAAAAAAGTGCCTCCAGTAATGGCACAGCCGTATCCATCGCCCGAGCCGTGGAAATATGCGAAAACAGGGTTAATATAGGCCGCATTGGTGCTTTTGCCTTCCACATTGGGCCAGCCAAAATTGCGTCCGGCAGTAGTGGCATCGTTGATTTCTTCCCATTTACCTGCTCCGACATCATTCACGAACATACGACCCGTGTTGGGTTGTATCGAAAAGGTAAAAGGATTACGAAACCCATAAACCCATATACGTTTCTTTGACTCATTTCCAGTAAAGGGATTTCCTGCGGGGACACTTCCATCGGAATTAATTCGCAGGATTTTACCGAGATAATTATTCAGGTTCTGGGCATTACTCCCATTGGCATTTTCGCCAACAGCCACATACAGCTTTCCATCTTTGCCGAAGTGCATGGCTCCCCCGTTATGATTGGTAGCGCTAGTTAAATTATCCAACTCTAAAATCACCTTTTCGCTGCCCGCCAATGCTACATCGCCATTCGCAGTAAAACGGCTAATACGGTTATGAATCTTGCCCGTGGGAACGGTATAAAACAGATAAATATAGTGGTTGGAAGCAAAATCAGGATCCAACTCAACGCCTATCAAACCTCTTTCACCTGATGAGTTTACACTAATTTGTACAAAGGGTGTGGCTAATAGACTACCATTTTTTATCACCCTCAATTTACCACTCTGTTCTGCTACAAAGATGCGGCCATCAGGGGAAAAAGCCATTACAGTGGGCTTAGTAATGCCGCCCACCACCTGTACTTGGCTGAATCCGACTGGAAAATTTTGAGCAGAGGCATACTGAATAAAGCAATAGAAAAAGAACAAAAATAGCAATGACCGAGAGATACCACTCCGAGACAATGGGCAATTCACATGGTTTTTTTCGATACCAGTAAATCGCTTTTTTAGTAGACTAAAGCTTTTCATAAAGTTTGAAGAATTTATTAAAAGATTGGCAATACTTTCCCCATCAATATTTCTAGAGGAAATACAGCATTCAACAAATTAAATAATGGATTAATAAAAGACCGCGATCAATACTTACTGTAGCATATACGGTGAAAAAACAATTTGGCTACATTTATTCTTAGTCTTTTCTCATAAAAGTCTTTCTCTAATGTATGAAAATGCGCGCGCTAGGTAAAAAACCTACAATTACATTATTAGACAATATGCCTAAAAAACTACTTGCAAACGCTTAGATCCGTATTTAGTAAATAACGAAAGCATAAATACTTTTAAGAAAATTATTTATACGTTAAGTGATTTTCAGAAGCTTTTGGTCACACGCTCAAATTCGGTATTGTGCATCTACCCATACAAAAAACCATCAGAAACAATAGCCTTTGTGCTGACAAATTCCCTTACTTTGCTTTAAAAAATCTCCTTCTTATGACTTTCACGCTCGAAAATGAACAGCTTTTCGTAAAAATCAATCGCAAAGGTTCGGAATTGGTTAGCTTACAATCGAAGAAAAATGGCCTGGAATACCTCTGGCAGGCCGATCCGGCAGTATGGAGCCGACATGCACCCGTATTATTTCCAATTGTAGGCAAGCTGCGCAACAACCAATATAAGTGGCAAGGACAGACCTATACCCTTCCACAGCACGGCTTTGCCCGCGACCAGGCATTTGAAGTGGTCGAGCATACATCCGAAAGCATTACCCTAGTATTGAAGTCTAATGCCGAAACCCAGAAAGTGTATCCCTTCCATTTTGAATTAAGGATTACCCACGCGTTGGTTGGGAATCGTGTAGATATTACTTATCAGGCAATAAACCAGGGAGAAAGTGAAATGCAGTTTTCTATTGGAGCACACCCAGGGTTTATTTGCCCCCTGCTGCCCAATGAAACATTCGAAGATTATTATCTGGAATTTGATCAACCCGAAACGCTTGACCGAAAGGTGATTGAAAATAGCCTGTATAACGGACAAACGGAGCCATTCCTGCAACATGCACAAACGATTCCCTTGCATCGTTCCTTATTCGAACGGGATGCGATTGTAGTAACTGGCTATCTCTCAAATACGCTGACACTCAAAAGCAATAAAAGTGCTCATTCCGTGAAAGTTAGCTTCGATGGTTTTCCGTATCTGGGCATCTGGACGAAAGATATACACTCGCCGTTTATCTGCCTGGAGCCTTGGTATGGCTTGGCAGACTACAGCCACTCATCAGGTCAGTTGAAGGACAAAGAAGGCATGATCGCTTTGAAACCGCAGGAGGAATTCACAGGTTTGCATTCTATTGAAATAAGCTAAACGGCAACAAAAAAGACAGGTTGGCAGTATCCTTGCTAAACTACCTTACTATTGTCCGACTTTTTCCTAAATAATCTTGACTATGAAACTTAAAACTGCTGTTGCCTTATTTGGACTGCTTGCTTTATTGGGAGCTTGTACCGTTGCCCAGCAACTGAACCAGCTTAAAAACTTTGCTCTATGCGATTTTCGCCTAACAACGATGGAAAACACATCCCTGGCAGGTGTCAATGTGCAACAGATTCGCTCGCTGTCCGACCTAAACTTGCTACAGGCAGCTAAAATTTCAGCTGCTTATGCCTCTGGTTCGCTACCACTCGATTTTACGCTGAACATTCAAGTAAAAAATCCCAATACCACAGTAGCAGCCATGAATGGCATGGAATGGATACTACTCATTGACGATACTGAAATAACAACTGGGGCGGTGAGCGAAAGATTAGAAATTGCACCGAACAATGGTTTGGCTACCTTGCCTCTTCACATTCGAACAGATTTGAGAAAAGCATTGGCAGGAAAATCAGCGGAATCGACCATCAACTTTGGAATGAACCTGGTAGGTGCCGGTAATCGCCCCAGCCGCCTAACGCTAAAAGTAAAGCCTTCCATTATGATAGGAACTACCGCCATCAGTTACCCCGGTTATCTGTCGGTCAAAAACGAATTTGGGGGAGCAAAACAAACCACTACACCATAAAAAAGATGGGCTAATTGGTAGATATACAAATGAAAACTATTCTTTTATTTATCATATACCCATCTACCAATCAGCCTATCAGCTATGCATCTACTGAATCGTACACAATTACTTTAGACCACAGACTAGCACAGTCTTCGATAAACTTCAGGTGGATAGGATGGCTTTGATACACTTCCTGGTCTTGCGGGTTATCAAAAATCATCAGTTGCGAGAAAGCATACGAAGCATCAATCACACCGCGGTTGGTATTAGCTGGCACACCGATATGTATCGTTTTTATGACTTCAATGTTTTTAAGGGTCTGAATACCTTTCAATAAGCGAGCATGTTCTTCAGTGTTGTCAGCATTTTTCAGCCAGAAATACACGTGGTGTACAAACATAGTTGTAGGTTTTTTGGTGGTAAATAATTCAGGATTGTAATAGAACCGTTGTGAGCCGACAGCTACCGCTTACAAAGCTTTGTCGACTGCCACAAAACTACTTATTACGAACACAAAAATTTCAGCTAGTACATAAAACTTCTTTCGACGAATAAACGCTCTCAATTCTTTTATATCCCAACAAAAAAGCCGCTTCCCTTTCGGGAGAGCGGCTTTGGTTTTAGAAATGGTAATAGGATAGGTTTCTTTCATAATTAACTTCCGCAAGCCTCGCATCCTTCAGGATTATCGAGAGAACAAGCAATGGCGGCATTTTTTTGTTCTTCCGTAACTACTGGCTCAAGTGCCACGTCGGCTTGTCTTTGCACGGTGAACTTAATGGCATCAGCAGCGGCTTTGGTACGGAGGTAGTACATACCCGTCTTCAAGCCCTTTTTCCAGGCGTAGAAGTGCATGGAAGTCAGCTTGCCAAAGTTAGGATCTTGCAAGTGAATATTAAGGCTCTGGCTCTGGCAGATGAATGCACCGCGGTCAGCAGCCATGTCAATAATAGTCTTCTGCTTAATTTCCCAAACTGTTTTATATAGGTCTTTGATATGGCTAGGAATCTCCCGGATATCCTGCACTGAACCATTGGCAGAAATAAGCTTATTCTTCATCGAATCATTCCACAAGCCCAGCTTAATCAGGTCTTTGAGCAAATGCTTATTTACCACCACAAACTCGCCTGAAAGTACACGACGGGTGTAAATATTCGAGGTATAAGGCTCAAAGCACTCGTTGTTACCTAAGATTTGAGAAGTAGAAGCCGTTGGCATGGGAGCCAGGAGCAGGGAGTTACGAACGCCATGTTCCATTACTTCTTTGCGCAGGCCTTCCCAATCCCAACGACCCGACTGTGGTTTTACGTCCCACATGTCGAACTGGAAGATGCCCTGTGAAACGGGTGAGCCTTTGAACGTGCTATAAGGACCTTCTTTCTTCGCCAGATCTTTGGATGCCGTCATCGCAGCAAAGTAAATGGTTTCGAAAATGTCCTTATTCAGCCCCTGTGCCTCGTCTGATTCAAAAGGCATTCTAAGCAGAATGAAGGTATCGGCTAAGCCTTGCACGCCCAGCCCGATGGGGCGGTGACGTAGGTTAGAATTCCTTGCTTCCTCTACTGGGTAATAATTGACATCAATAATGCGGTTCAAGTTTTTAGTCGTAACGTAAGTTACGTCAAATAGCTTTTGGTGATCAAACTTGCCATTAATAACGTATTTGGGAAGTGCCAGCGAAGCCAGGTTACAAACAGCCACCTCGTCTTCTGCCGTGTACTCCATAATTTCAGTACACAAGTTCGATGACTTGATCGTACCTAAGTTCTTCTGGTTGGACTTGCGATTCGCATGGTCCTTGAAGAGCATGTAGGGTGTACCGGTTTCGGTCTGGGCTTCTAAAATTTCAAACCAAAGATCCTGTGCCTTAATCGTTTTACGGGCTTTTCCGTCGCGCTCATATTTTTCGTACAGGCGTTCGAAATCATCCCCGTAGGCATCGGCTAAGCCTGGGCATTCGTGCGGACACATCAAAGACCAGGTGCTATTTTCTTCTACCCGCTTCATAAACAAGTCGGGAACCCAAAGAGCATAAAACAGGTCACGAGCCCGCATTTCTTCTTTTCCGTGGTTTTTCTTCAAATCCAACCACTCAAACACATCGGCGTGCCAAGGCTCCAGGTAAATGGCGAATGCGCCCTTGCGCTTGCCACCTCCCTGATCTACGTAACGAGCAGTATCATTGAATACTTTCAGCATCGGAATGATGCCATTGGACGTTCCATTGGTGCCTTTGATATAAGAGCCAGTGGCACGTACATTATGAATGCTAAGACCAATACCACCAGCCGATTGTGATATTTTAGCGCACTGTTTCAGGGTATCGTAAATGCCTTCGATGCTATCATTTTTCATCTGTAAGAGGAAACAGGAAGATAGCTGAGGCTTAGGGGTGCCAGCATTGAATAAGGTAGGCGTGGCGTGAGTAAACCACTTCTCGGACAGCAAGTTATAGGTTTCTACCGCAGCTTCCATGTCTTCTGTATGGATACCAACGGCAACCCGCATCAGCATATGCTGCGGGCGTTCTATTACTTTGCCATCAACCTTAAGCAGATACGATTTTTCCAGGGTTTTAAAACCGAAGTAATCGTAGCCAAAATCTCGGTCATAGATAATAACTGAATCGAGCAAGGCTGCATTTTTACGGATAGCATCGTAAACTTTTCGGTCAAGGAGGGAGGCATTTTCACCGGTTTTGGGATCGATGTAGGTAAACAAGCGCTTCATTGTACCTGAAAAAGACTTATTGGTTGTCTTATGCAGGTTAGAAATCGCAATGCGTGCCGCCAGAAGAGCGTAATCCGGATGCCTTGAGGTCAAGGAAGCAGCCGTTTCAGCTGCCAGGTTATCTAGTTCTACGGTTGTTACGCCATCAAAAATCCCCGTTGATACTTTTTTAGTGATATCAATGGGCTCCACAAAATTCATATCCAGGCCATAACACAGCCGTTCAATTCTTGCAGTGATTTTGTCAAACCTGACCGATTCCCTGCGTCCGTCTCTTTTGATTACAAACATACTTTTCTCCCTTTCTTTATGTGGTAAATGTTTAGATTCTGTTCACAAAGTACAAAGGAATTCGGTAAAATTCTATGGGTAAATAAATATTTAGCCCCTGAAAAACTTCAATCAGCTAACCTCCAAATGCTTCCTTGTTTGAAAAATTTTATTGATTTTCCGCTGAGGATTGATAAACCCAACCCCATCAAAGAATACTGCAAATGGTTTTTTTTGAGCCTGAAAAAAAATTAACAGAGATGAATAAATGCTACACCTGTACCTTCTGAGGGTTACCCTTTACCGAATTCGTTTTTCCTGCATACGCATTTCTGCTAACCGAGGTTGATCTCTTTTTAGTTCCAAGCACTGAATAGTTTCAATGCTTAAATCAGTGAAGCCCGTGAGCCATGAAGGGTGTAATTTCAGTCAAAATTTTATATAAATAATTGATAAATAGCTCTTTAATTTCCGAACAACTATTTCAACAAATTACCGTAAAAATCAACTATACCTTTCAATAATTGATCATGAAACACATAAGATTAACATTAATAGTTTTAAGTATAAGTATGCTGCTGACCAGTTGTGCCGTAGTCGGTGGTATTTTTAAAGCGGGTGTCTGGTCAGGCGTGATTGTCGTAATCCTGCTGGTGGTGCTGGTTATCTGGCTTTTCAGCCGGTTTCGCCAATAAAGGACATGCGGGCGCTTGGAGTGATTAAAAATCTTGCAAATCAAAACGAAAGGCTCTTGCATAAAGGAGAAGCAATCCGCAACTTTGCGGACATTCCCAGAAATAGCTATTCTCCTTTTAACGAACCTTTATGAAAAAATCAGGACTTTTTCAATTGCTTGCACTTGTGTTTATAAGCCTTAGTATTACTGGTTGTGTACACGGTGGATGTTCCTCCAGCCACTGGAAAACCTTTGATGGGATTATGATCGTTGTCGTATCGCTTTTCCTGATACTATTTACATTGGCTACCATGCGGAGCAGCAAGCACTAATTTTTTTTGCCAATACCGTTTCAGATATATTTAGATAGCTTTATACTGCCAATTGTATAACTGGCAGTATAAAGCTATTGCTGTTCTTGAGAGGGAAGCTGTCTGAACAGCAACGTCAGACCGCTTCTGATGGTTTGCTACTTATTCAAAATTGTTTGCTTCTTTTCAGAGTCTAATGTCTGCCCTCGGTTATTGGTCAAATGACTTAACAATAGCTGTACATAGAATGCAGCTATAAGAAACCAACCAGGGAAAATCATTGCTTTAATGGTTTAACGCTTAATACTTGATTTTTCTTCCATTGATAACTATGAATTTCAAAATTATATGCTTGATTACCGTTGTCATAATCTATAAAAACAACTTTAAGTTTATAGTTTTTAGCCTTGTCTATTCTTTGAATATGAGAATTATAAGTTAAAAAATCTAGGTTACATACTTGTATTGACTTAAGGGAAGACTTTCCTTGTTGTAATTCTATATATAACAAATCTTCTTTACTGGTGGTGTCTTTATATAATAGGGTTTTTTGTATCAAGTAAGTATTATCACCATTAATACGAAAAGAACAATCTTTATAATTGAAAATTAAATACTGACTATTATCTTCATTACATCCTTGTAATAAAATAATCAATAAAATTATTTTAATTCTTATTAAAAAATTATTTTTTTCCATAACTGTCGACCTTTTTCTTATATACATCAATTGAGCTTTTAATACTCTTAATCTGATTATTTCTATTTTGCATATAGGCAGTTCTCTCTTCAGTTTCAAAAGCACTCGTTTTTCCAGGCATGGTTTCATTTTTATTTAAAAGGTTGAATCTGAATTCCAAACCTATTAAAGTTAATCTATCAATTTTTTCCTGCTCAGACATTCTGGTATCCTTTAATATTCCAAGGATATTCTTATTACTCCCAAATAGTTGCCCAGCTAATGATGAAGATTTAGGTCCTGTTACACCTACATATTCTGCACCATCACCAAAGTATTCGGCTCTACCCTCGGCTCGGCCTTCCCCTAATAACACCATCCCAAAAAAACCAAGTCTATCTCTATCTTGACGATGCTGCTCTTCGTGGCTTATTAGTTCTGCCCAAGAATAAAACTCGTCAAACCAAGGATCATTTGTCCTCTCATAGCTTTCCCCTTTTAATTTTGCTTCTGAAAAACGTCTTTGATCAACCTTAGAATAAGAACTAAATTCAGGATCATATTTTATTTCATCAGGAAAAAAATCGTTTAACTCAGCGTAATGGAATTCTTCTCTCATAAGGCCTTTCTCCTTTATCCACTCTGAACGGGACAGTACTTCTTTATTATAGTTGAAAGCAGTAGATAACAATGCAATTAATGGCTTAGTAAGCTTTCCTATTTTATTTATAACATATTCAGGCTCTAACCCATCTAAATCAATTGCTTGAATAGGCGTATTCCCTGCAAATTGATATGGTGTCAACTCTGGATAACTTTTTGTGAGCGGGTCAACACTCAGA
This sequence comes from Bacteroidota bacterium, assembly GCA_040385915.1. Taxonomy (GTDB): domain Bacteria; phylum Bacteroidota; class Bacteroidia; order Cytophagales; family ES-bin-26; genus ES-bin-26. Next base: position 454 of record JAZKGK010000045.1, on the reverse strand, counting down.
AACCTAGCCGCCACCTCTGCACTGATCGCCCACTCGGTCGTATCTGGCTGTACGAATCGCTCAATCCGGCCTTTGGTAACATTATACACCATATTACCAATCTGCACTCGGCTTTTGGATAAGTGCATTTCCGGGTACTTACCCTGGCTTAAGGTCAGAATCGGCTCGCCAGTGAAGGGGTTGCGTTCGGAAGGTTGGCCGGGGACGGTAGCATTGCGGTACTTTTCCTTGCCAGCCGAAGTGAGCCATTCCCAATAGACCGAGGTTGGCATTTCTTCGTAACCAGTCGCCGCGATTTGTCGGCAAACTTCGGTAAGAGTCGCTTTCAAGGCCTGCTTTTGGCTAGGGCGGTTTTCGTGTTGGTATTGGGCTTGTAGTGCCTGAGCTTTTACTAGCAGCGCCTGAATGCTGTTGGGGTAATGCTGCAAGGCCAGGTCGGTACACTGCTGCACAA
>JAZKGK010000044.1:30232-40387 GCA_040385915.1 Bacteroidota bacterium | reverse complement strand
GGTGGCGATAATCTGGCAGTCGGCTGGCAACAGCCAGGCGCAGCGGCCATCACGGTTATTCCAGGAGCGAATCTGCTTCCCTTCCAGTCTACCACTGCCAGAGAGGCCTCGGTAGAGGAGGAAGTAATTGTTTTACAAGCCTATCCTAACCCTTTCTCCTCAGAGGTGACGGTTAACTTTACCACCACCACTGCTGGACGAGCCAGTCTGGATTTGTATGACTTGCGGGGCATACGGGTACAGCCCTTGTTTGAGCGGCAGGTGCAAGCGGGCGAGTCGCATCAAGTAGTCGTCGAGGGCAGTGCCTTGCAAAATGGCTTGTATCTGATCCGATTGGTTAATGGCAATCAGGTCAGTCACTTGAAAGTGATGCTGGCTAAATAAATAAACTTAGTTTAGTTTTGTGGAGTAAAAAAGCGGGAGGTGTATACTTCCCGCTTTTTTATTTTAAACCTTTTCTGTCTATCGCTTGTCTTTACTATGCATCAATCATTCTCATCGGCGTGCTAAAAGTTGCCTGGTCTTCCATATATGCCCATTCTTTGCCCGTTGGTCATCGTTTCCCAATGGAGAAGTACAACCTCATTCCCGAGCAACTGCTTTACGAAGGCACGCTAAGGCCAGATAATTTTTTTGCTCCCGAACCCGTATCCGAAGCGCTTCTTTTGGCTACTCACGAAGCAGCGTATTGGCAACGGTTGAAAACGCTGCAATTAACCCCAAGTGAAATCCGCAAGACTGGTTTCCCTTTGTCGGCTTCATTGGTCAATCGGGAGGTTTGTATTGCGCAGGGAACGATTCAAGCCAGCCTGTTTGCCCTGCAATATGGCATTGGCATGAACATAGCTGGCGGAACGCACCACGCCTTTACCAACCGGGGCGAGGGCTTTTGTCTGCTCAATGACATTGCGATGGCTGCCAACTACTTATTAATAAATGACTTGGTAAAGCAGATAATGGTGGTAGATTTAGATGTACACCAGGGTAATGGCACGGCTCAGATTTTTCGGAACCAGCCTGCCGTCTTCACTTTTAGTATGCATGGCGCAAGTAATTATCCGCTGCACAAAGAAGTTTCTGACCTGGATATTCCCTTGCCCGACCACACCGCAGACCAACCCTATCTGGCTCTATTGGACACTACCTTAAAGCGTTTGATACAGGAAGTGCAACCAGACTTTCTCTTCTACCTATCGGGCGTGGATGTATTGGCTAGCGACAAGTTGGGGCGGCTTTCATTGACGCGGGAAGGATGCCGAAAGCGCGACTGGCTGGTACTGGAAGTATGCAAGGCCAACCGTATTCCCGTGGCCGTGAGTATGGGTGGTGGCTATTCTGAGCGGCTGGCCGATATTGTAGAAGCCCACGCCAATACGTATCGTTTGGCTCAGGAAATCTTTTTCTAAGGCATTATATCTGAATGATAGTACTGAATGGGCAATAAAAAACCGGGAACATGACTGATCCCGGTTTTTTACAACATATACTAAAATATTATTTTACTCTTTCTATCACGGCTTTGAAAGCATCAGCGTGGTTCATGGCTAAGTCAGCCAGTACTTTCCGATTCAACTCAATACCTGACTGGTGCAGCTTACCCATAAACTGAGAATAAGATAGTCCATACTGTCTGGCTCCGGCGTTAATTCTTTGAATCCACAATCCGCGGAATTCTCTTTTCTTTTGTTTGCGGTCACGGTAAGCGTATACTAAGCCTTTTTCAACGGCATTCTTCGCTACAGTCCAAACATTTTTTCTACGACCAAAGTAACCTTTGGCTAATTTTAAAATTTTCTTTCTTCTTGCCTTCGAGGCAACGGTGTTTACTGAACGTGGCATGAGTTTGATTTTTTTGGCAGGTGGCGCTCCCAGGCAAAATACCTTTCAGAGACTTAAAGCCAAATACCTGGTTAAACAAATAGAAAAACCTTTTAAAGAGATAATAGAGTCGAATCTGAAAATCAGATATTCAACATCAAGCGTACTTGTGCTCGATCACCAGGGCTCACCAATCCGGAGTGCGTCAGGTTTCTTTTTCTTTTAGTAGATTTCTTCGTCAGGATGTGGCTTTTGAAAGCGTGCTTGCGCTTGATTTTGCCTGTCCCGGTAAGCGTAAACCGCTTCTTAGCAGCAGATACTGTTTTTACTTTTGGCATTATAGTATAAGTAAATTAAACCTGAAAACGGATGCGTTTCCTATAAGCGTTGACTAGTTAATAGGCTGTAGGCCAGGCTAAAACAACGAAAAGGACTGCAAAGGTAAATAAAGCACCCTGCAAATCCTAATGATTGTTCCCTGAAAAGGCGATTTATTTTTTCTGATTCTTGGGCGAAAGCATCAAAAACATGCGCTTGCCTTCCAATCGGGGCATCTCGTCTACCTTGCAAAACTCTTCTAATGCTTGCGCAAATTTGAGCAACAGGATTTCTCCCCGCTCTTTAAACACAATACTTCTTCCCACGAAATGAACGTATGCTTTTACTTTAAAGCCTTCTTTCAGGAAATTAGTCGCGTGTTTGAGCTTAAAATCGAAATCGTGGTCATCGGTGTTGGGGCCGAAACGAATTTCCTTGACAACCACTTTCTGGGCTTTGGCTTTTAGTTCCTTCTGCCGCTTCTTCTGGTCGTACTTGAATTTGGAATAATCCGTCACTTTGCAGACTGGGGGATCGGCAGTGGGGGATATTTCCACCAAATCGAGGTTTTGAGCAACCGCCATGGCAATCGCTTGCCGGGTATCATAAACACCTTGCTCTACATTTTCACCTACCAGGCGAACTTTTAATGCCCTGATTTTCTCATTGATCTTGTAAGGTTCTTCGACTCTCCCTCGAAAACCTGTGGTCCTTTCTTTGCTAATTGTTACCTCCTTATTTTAATTAAATAAATAAAACAGTATACAGCGGTAAATAAATGAAATAAACAATTGATTTCCTACTGGAGAACATCCAGATTGAGCTCAATATACCCTAAATGCTGAACGTACCGCAATTTAGCGTAATTATTTTGAAGTTGTGCAAGCTAAAAAATGAAGACTTTTTAAGTTTTTAATGAAACTTACCCAAGAAATACCAAAATAAGAAGCCCCTACAGAACACTTGGGAAGTATTAGCCAATTATTGTAATTTTGAAGAATGATACGAATGGCGCAAGTATTGGTTTTGTTTTTACTCATTTTTTGTGTGGCTTGCCGCCCGCGACCCGGTGCCGACACAACCATGCCACCTTTGTCCGCTTCGGTGACCATGGCGGCCAGCGATACCAATTCCCCAGTATTACAGGCATTGACAGATGCGGTAGAGGATTATTCCCGCTCGCCTCAGGCCTGGTTTCAGCGTGCGGATTGGTATCTGAAAAAAGGGGATTGGCAAAATGCCCTGAATGATATTAACTGGGCAATCCGGCTGGATCAAAACAACAGCATGTATCATTACTTACTCGCCTTGACCTATCAGCGGCTGGGTAATTCGAAGGCAGCTTGGGAAAGTGCCTTGCAAGCTGAAAAATTGAATAACCAGATGCCCGAATTCTTTCTGTTGATGGGCGAACTGAGTCAGCAACGCAAGGAATATACACAAGCTCAAAAGTACTTGGGCAAAGCCTTAGAAATCAATCCGTCAGCAGGGGAGGTATATTATTTCAAAGCGAAGGTGGCCGCCGAAACGGGCGATACAACCCAGGCCTTGCAGTGGTATCACCAGGGTCTGAAGAAAAGGCCCGACTACGTAGATATGTACAATCGATTGGCTGAACTGGCCAATGCTTCGCGCAATTATGAGTTGGCGCTTCAGTATGTGCGCGATGGTTTACGGCAGGACTCGCTCAAAGCTTTGGTGAGTTTACAAGCCCAAGATCTGGGGAGAAAGTCGGCTTATGCCAATCTTTTCTATAATGCGGGCAATTCATTCAAAGGCCTCAATAAACTGGACACAGCCAAATATTTATTCGACAAAACAGTTACCATAAAGCCTTCTTTTTATGAAGCTGATTATCAGTTGGGTTTGCTATATTTCAACGATAAAAATTATGCAAAAGCCCAAGGGCATTTTGAAAAGGTAAAGAAATATCAACCCCAGTTTCGTAAGACAAACTACTTTTTGGGCGTATGTTATACCCAGGCTGGTCAATTGGCCAATGCCTCTACCGAACTGGCCTTAGCGCGAAAGGCGGATCCGACGGACAACAGAATAGCGGAACAGAGCCAGAAAGTAAGTAAACTAATAGCCATACAGCAGTACAGACAACGGAGAGATTCACTGAATGCCTTGTTACCACCTGCAGAACGGACGCCGCGAAGAACATTTATTCCTTTTGAACCCATAGCACCTAAGAGCTTCGAAATTAAGAAAGATACGAGTATGATGAAAATCGGCGGTTAAGCATATCCAAGCAGGTAATGACAGCTAATACCTAACAACTAATTACTGATACCTACTTACTGAAACACAATTGAATGATAGGGATTGACTACTCATTCGCAATATTTAAAATAAACTTTACCATGAGTGTATCTGACGTAATGAGCGATCAAGCAACGATTAAAATTACTCTGCCCGATGGCAGTATCCGGGAGCTACCCAAAGGCAGCAGTAGCATGGATCTGGCTATGGGTATTAGCGAAGGGCTGGCTCGTAACGTGCTAGCAGCCAAAGTAAACGGCGAAATATGGGATGCTTCTCGCCCTATCGAAACGGATGCTACTGTTCAACTGCTCACCTGGAATGATACCGAAGGGAAAGCTACTTTCTGGCATTCATCAGCTCACCTGATGGCCGAAGCCCTGGAATCACTTTTTCCTGGCACTAAGTTCGGTATTGGCCCAGCCATCGAAAATGGCTTTTACTATGATGTAGACTTGGGAGGAAAACCTTTCAGCAATGAAGAATTCAAGAAGCTTGAAGATAAAATGCTGGAGTTGGCTCGACAGAAAAATGAGTATACCCGGAAAGCTGTTGCTAAGGCTGAAGCCATTGCCTACTTCACTGAAAAAGGCGATGAATATAAGCTGGATTTGCTGAAAGATTTGGAAGATGGCAAAATTACCTTTTATAGCCAAGGCAATTTTACTGACCTGTGCCGAGGGCCGCACATTCCGAATACGGGCTTTATCAAGGCGGCCAAGCTGATGAATATTGCTGGTGCTTACTGGCGCGGGGACGAAAAGAATAAGCAACTCACACGCTTATATGCCATTACCTTCCCCAAACAGAAGGAATTGACCGATTACCTGGAAATGCTGGAAGAAGCCAAAAGGCGCGATCACCGCAAGCTGGGTAAGGAAATGGAGCTATTTACTTTTTCAGAAAAAGTGGGTATGGGCTTGCCATTATGGTTGCCTAAAGGCACTATGCTGCGCGAGCGGCTGGAAAGCTTCCTGCGCAAAGCGCAAGTACGCGCTGGTTACCAACCCGTTATTACGCCACACATTGGCAGCAAGGAATTGTACGTGACTTCTGGCCACTGGGATAAATACGGCGCCGATTCGTTCCAGCCCATTAAAACGCCGCATGAAGGGGAGGAGTTTATGCTCAAACCTATGAACTGTCCGCATCACTGCGAAATTTATAAATATAAACCCCGTTCCTACAAAGACTTGCCTTTGCGTCTGGCGGAGTTTGGAACGGTCTATCGCTATGAGCAAAGCGGGGAATTGAGTGGGCTTACCCGCGTAAGGGGCTTTACCCAGGACGATGCACACATCTTCTGTCGTCCCGACCAGGTGAAGGAAGAGTTTGTAAAGGTGATTGACCTGGTATTATTTGTGTTTCATAACCTGGGCTTTGAAAACTATACGGCCCAAATTTCTCTGCGTGATCCTAGCAATAAGACCAAGTACATTGGTAATGACGAAGATTGGGACCGGGCCGAAAGGGAAATTACCGAGGCGGCGGCTGAACGCGGCCTAACTACCGTAAGCGAATTAGGCGAGGCGGCTTTCTACGGCCCAAAACTCGACTTTATGGTTCGCGACGCGTTAGGTCGTAAATGGCAGTTAGGAACCATTCAGGTAGATTACCAATTGCCAGAACGTTTCAAGCTAGAATACACGGGTGCCGATAACCAAAAGCACCGCCCCGTTATGATTCACCGTGCGCCCTTTGGTTCGCTTGAGCGATTCGTAGCTGTCTTAATTGAGCACTGTGGTGGTAATTTCCCCCTTTGGCTATCCCCCGACCAGATTGCGGTATTGCCGATTTCAGAAAAATATGCCGACTATGCTCAGCAGGTGTACATGACTTTGCAGGAGCAGGACATCCGGGGCTTCGTAGATAACCGTGATGAAAAGATTGGCCGGAAAATCCGCGATGCAGAAGTGGGCAAGGTGCCTTTTATGCTTATTGTAGGGGAAAAGGAGGAAGCAGAAGGCAAGATCTCTATCCGCAAGCACGGCCAGGGCGACGTAGGGAGCCTTACCTTGGAAGAATTTGCCACCCTATTCCGAAAAGAAGCGACCTTAAAATAGATTGGAGGATGTGCGGATGTGCAGATTAATACATGCAGGAATTTTTTAATCCACTCATTCGCGCATCTCCTCATGTGCATATCGACCGTTATATACTGCTTCCCAAAAAGTTTTTTATCAGCATCTATTAAGTTACAGTCGAAGGAAATAACCAGGTCCTTGATTGTTTTCCCATAGGGAATAGGCCTTGCCAGGGTAGTTACGAAATAAAGTTTGCAAAATAACCAGGCTAGATGCCAACAGCATATCCCTGGAAAGCGAATAGCTGGAAATATCCGTTTTCAGCACAATGTCCTTAAAATAGCTTGGGGCAAAAGCTTGATACAAGCCGATAAAGAAAAAAATCCCGGTAGTAATAGTAGCTTTTTGAGTGGCAACATAGTAAACGACAGAGAAAGGGTTCTTGATTCGTATGGGTTAATGGCCAATGGTTAAAGCTACTTCTTTTACTTCTCCGGCTTGCAAATCGTTGAGATGGATGGTGCCAATGCGTACCCGGATTAGGCGTAAGGTAGGAAAGCCCACCGCAGCAGTCATTTTTCTAACCTGCCTGAATTTGCCTTCCGTTACTGTAATAGACACCCAACTGGTTGGGCCGTGTCGGTCATCTCTTATTTTTCGGGTTCGGGGAGCGAAGGCGGGACTAGTTTCTAACTTAAATGCTGTACAGGGCTTGGTTTGATATTTCTCCTTTTCAACACTAATTTCCACCCCTTGCTGAAGCCTTTCTATCGCCTCATTACTGATTAAGCCATCTACCTGGGCATAGTATTCCTTCTCTATCTTTTTGCTGCGAATATATTGGCTCATCTTGCCATCGGTAGTCAGCAAAAGCAAGCCTTCGCTGTCCTCATCCAGCCGACCAATAGACATAATGCCTTCCGGGAAATCGTGAAATTCGCCTAAAAGTTTTTTCTTTTTTAATTCACATACAAACTGGCTGAGGTAGCCAAAGGGCTTGTGAATAATAAAATGCTGGTGGTCAGACATAGCAAGTGTGTCGATGTTGTACGTGCCGTTTGGCTTTAGTTATTCCCTCTTTAATTGATTCGAATCTCCATCCGTTTTTCCTCAAACTTGTCCTTGGAGATATCAGAGCGATTTTTAATCTTCGTTTTGTAGGTGTAATAGGTAGAAATGGTGGTAACCGTGTAATCCAGGATGTTGGCTATCCTGAATTCCCTGCCGGATAAGGGCAAAGATGCGAAGATCAGCGGAAAGCGGTTGGTTTTCTTTCAGCACCATCTGGTCTTTCTGGCTTTAGCCCTGCCTCTTTGGCCAATACGGGCTGGAAAAATGACTTGAGCAAGGCCAATATATCTCTATCGACCGAGCTGAACTTACTGCCCTATGCGTATCTGAATTTTACGAAATCCTTAATAGTAATTAGTCGTTAGATACAAAAGTTGAGTGCTTGTCTGTAATCGATTGATGTAAAACCTACTCACCAACAGCCTAATTACTAACCACTATTTAAAAAATTACCCATGAAAAAAATAGCATTGTTTCTGTGGGTTACGCTCAGTAGCCTACCCGTTTTTGCGCAACGCATAGAATCGCCGTTTGGAAAGCTATCGCTGGCTTTTCGATTGACTGGAGAAGGCGAGCCCACATATCAGTTAGTGCTGGGCAAAAAGATGGTAATCAAAGACAGCAAATTGGGTCTGTCGGTAAAAGACCTACCCGCCTTTACGAAAGGCTTTGCCATTGTCCAGATCGACTCTTCGACCAAAAACGAGCCTTGGACACCCGTTTGGGGAGAAGTAAAGCGCATTCAAAATCAATACCGCGAACTGGCTGTCACCTTGAAGCAAGCTACTGCCAATAACCGGAAGCTCCTGATCCGATTCCGTTTGTACGATGACGGGCTGGGCTTTCGCTATGAATTTCCCGAACAACCAGCGCTGTCGTATTTTACGGTAACGGATGAGCACACCGAATTTAATTTAACTGGCAATCACAAAGCTTTCTGGATACCTGGCGACTACGACACCAACGAATATGCCTATACCACATCCAAACTGAGTGAAATCAATTCTCAAGCGGAAGCGAAAGCACAGCCAATTCATGCCCAGTCGCCCATTGCGGCAGATGCGGTGCAAACGCCCTTGATGCTGAAATCTTCGGAGGGTATCTACCTCAATATTCACGAGGCCGCCCTGGTCAACTATCCGGCCATGGATTTGGGGTTGAACAAGCAAACGTTTAGTTTGACTGCGCACCTAGTGCCCGATGCATTGGGCAACAAAGCCTATTTGCAAGCCCCCTGCCATACACCCTGGCGGACAATCGTCGCCAGCGATAAAGCCGCGGATATTCTGGCTTCGAAGCTCATTCTGAACCTAAATGAGCCCTCTGCCGTGGCCGAAACCAGTTGGATCAAACCTGTCAAGTACGTAGGGATTTGGTGGGAAATGCACGTCAATAAATCTTCCTGGAACTACTCGAACGTGAGCAATATTCAGCTGGCGAGTACTAACTGGAAAAGTCTTCCTGTGAATGGCCGACACGGGGCTACTACCACCAATACCAAGCGCTACATTGATTTTGCCGCAAAAAACGGCTTTGATGGCGTATTGGTAGAAGGTTGGAACGTAGGTTGGGAAGATTGGTTCGGCAACTGGAAAGAAGAAGTATTCGACTTCGTTACTGCGTACCCAGATTTTGACGTAGCCGAATTGCATCGGTATGCTGCCAGCAAAGGAGTGAAGCTGATTATGCACCACGAAACCTCTGGCTCGGTGACTAACTATGAACGCCGGATGGACACGGCTTACCACTTTATGAAGCAAAATGGCTACGATGCCGTCAAGACGGGTTATGTGGGGCGCATCATTCCCCGAGGCGAGCACCACGACAGCCAATGGATGGTGAACCATTTTGTGCGGGTTGCCCAAAAAACGGCGCAATACCACCTGATGCTCAATGCACACGAAGCCGTCCGCCCCACGGGTTTGCACCGAACCTACCCAAACTGGCTAGCTTGTGAAGCGGGCAGAGGTACCGAATTCAATGCCTGGAGTACTGGCAACGCGCCCGAACACGAAACGATTCTTCCCTTCACCCGACTAATGGGCGGTCCAATGGACTATACGCCCGGAATTTTCCAGATCAAACTCGACCATTACCAGCCCGGAAAAAAAGAACAGGTACACTCTACACTGGCCAAACAGTTGGCTTTGTACGTCACCATGTACAGTCCATTGCAAATGGCGGCTGACCTTCCCGAAACGTATGAGCGCTTCACCGACGCCTTTCAATTCATCAAAGATGTGGCCATAGATTGGGACGATACTAAAATACTGGAAGCAGAGCCCGGCGACTACATCACCATTGCCCGAAAAGCAAAGAACAAAGCTGAGTGGTACGTAGGAGCCATTACTGACGAACAAATCCGCTCAAGCCAGATCAAGCTCGACTTTCTGGACGCCAAACAGACCTACGTTGCTACCCTTTACGGTGATGCGGCTCAGGCAGATTGGAAAACCAATCCGATGGCTTACCAGATCCACAACTTCCTGGTGACCAACCAGACGGTACTGAAGCTGAAACTGGCTTCTGGTGGTGGAGCAGCCATCAGCCTCAAGCCTGCCTCTAAGGAAGACTTGAAAAAATGGAAGAAGTATTAATGGCCGTTGGTTGAATAGCTCTACAAAAGACGAAGGTCGGCAGCGTTTCAAACGCTGCCGAC
>JAZKGK010000044.1:16399-30222 GCA_040385915.1 Bacteroidota bacterium | reverse complement strand
TCTGCTCGTTGATACCACTAGGGTAGAAAACTGTAGAACGCCTTCTTACTTCGCTTTTTCAAACTTCTTGGCCTCCGCGTTCAAATCCTGGTCAGAAGGTTGGGTGCTGGAATAAATTACTACCCGATGGCGGAACGTGACGGATCTGCCCGCCAGCAATTTAAAGTCGAGTTCTTCTTTGCCGCCACTCATCGCCTTCTGTCCCAGATTATTGGCTGCAAACAAGCCATAGCCTCGCGCGTGCCAATAAGTAGGATAGCCTTCATTCTGCGGATGATCGAAAATGGCTAGAGTAATGGGCTGCTGTTCCATTTGGCCGGAAAGTTTTACCCAACTCGCGCGAGTTCCCCAGACGGCATCGCCTTGTTTTCCTTCGCTGCTGTGGTAGTGTCCGGTTACGCCTTCGTTGTTCAATAGGGGTACGGGAGTAGCCTTGCCGCTGGCGTCAGTAAATACCTCCGGTTTGTTGGACGGTTGTTCCAGTTGGCGTGCTACACGCAGCCCCAAAAGTCCTTCCTTATTATCTTTAAATGAAACATTCTTATCCACCGCTTTAAGAGTAGTGATGCGGTCAATGGTGCGGGTATTGCCTTGGCCAGCAAAAACGAACCGAGTATCTTCCTGAAGCAATACTTTGCCTTCGGACGACACCCATTCCATGGTTACCTCCAACGTAGCGTGGTCATTTCCATCCATCAGCTTATTTACTTTACGGTGGCGTATGGTTCCGTATTCTCTCCTCTTCTCTGGCTTAATAGAATCAGAATTATTCCAGAAATCCAACCCATTTACGTCACCATAATTGAACCACAGCCCTACGTGGTGCGGATGGTCTATCCGCTCACCCAGACGGGATTCCAGCGGAAAACCCCGCGTAACCACCGTGCCAGAAGCAGTGCGCAAAGGATACAAAACCGGTTTTTTAAGGTTTTCGGGATAGATATAGGAAGTAAAAGGCTTGCCATCAATCGTGACATCTATCCGTTGGGCTCGCTCATCATGGACCAAGTGAATTCTTTTTCCAACGGGACAAGGGTCATTTTTAAGCATACCACTGGTGAGTATCCCTAGCAGTCCCAATCCGATACATGAAAAAATAGCGCTTGATGCAGGCATAAGTTTAAATGAAAAGGTTATTTCTTAGCGGGCACTTTGGGTGTTTTACCCATCGCATACTGGAGTCCACCCAGCAAATGCTTAATAAATAATGGTTCCTTATAGCTTTCCTTGGTATGACCACCCGCCGTGTAGAAAGCCCTGCCTCCTTCAAATTCATGGTACCAGATGAAAGGATGGTTATCTCCGTTCTTTCCGCCTTCATAGGTGGTTTCATCCAAGGTAGCCAGTACGTGAATGTCGGGGTTAATATTTTTGTAGTTATACAATTCGTCGAACCGCTCCCATTTGTCAGGCAAGAAACTGGTAGAAGGATGCTTTTTGTCAATCACGTGGATGGTGGCTTTTTGTTGTTGCGGATGGCTTAAAAACCACGCGCCCACCAGCTTGCCATACCAAGGCCAGTCGTATTCGGTATCGGCTGCCGCGTGAATACCCATGTAGCCGCCACCTGCCCGGATGTACTTTTCAAAAGCCGCCTGTTCTTCTTCATTCAGCACATTCATGGTCGTGCTCAGGAAGACGACTGCGCTGTATTGCTTCAGGTTGCCTTCCGTAAAATCAGCAGAATCTTCTGTGGCATCTACCTCAAACCCGTTTTGAGCCCCTAATTTGGCAATAGCCGCTATGCCCGCTGGAATAGAGTTGTGGTGAAAGCCGCTCGTTTTCACGAAAACAAGCACTTTAGGTTGAGCTACCTGGGGCTTTGCAGCGGCAGTTTTTCCTTGTGCGAAAGCTGATGGTAGGCTTGCTATCAGGGTTAATACAAACAATAAAGACAAGGCCAACTTCATGGGTAATGTATGGGCAGAAAGATTTTTCATAGACAAATGTATAGATTGGGAATGAAGTAGGCGATGGCTAGGCTACAGTTGGGTATGTTGAAAATGCACGGTAAGCAGGGAAAATAGTTTTTGCCCGGCAGGTGCCTGATCATTTTTGAAAACTAAGTACATATTATGAATACCGGTGGATGGCTTGAGTGTAGCTTTCACCACTTGCGCCGGCGTGGCCTGACCATCCACACTGACGGCTGGCGTAATTGCCTGGCTTTCGCCTATTAACTGTCCGTTAGGCGAATCCAAATGGACTTCAATCTTTCCACCCGCCGTTTGTCCGGGAGAAGCATACGCAGTAAAAGCCATTTGGTTAATACCGTTCAGATCAATTTTATCGAAAGCAATAAAAGACCCGGAATGCCCAGCAGTCACCAATTCAATCGTCGTATTGGGCATTTTGCCTTTTTGCGTTCCACTCGATTGATTGGCGGTTGTGGCTAACACGTTTGGGGTTTTCAATACCAATACCTTCTCAGAAGTCAATGGACGAATCTTATTCGCTCCCTTATCGGTATAAGAAGCCCGCAGCACAAGAGCTCCTTTATCGCCTGCTTCTGCCGGAAGGATAGTAGTATAACTGCCTGTAGCTGGTAAGCCACCACTCGCCGCCTTCGCATTACCCAGACTCAGGATATAATTAACCATCTGCGTAGTCTGCTCAACAGTCAATTGTGGGTGAGCAGACATGACATTTTCGCCCCATACGCCACCGCCACCTTTGATTACCTTATTGGCCAACCGTATCGCAGCGCCTGTATCATCCTTGTATTTCTGGGCTACCATTTTATAAGACGGCCCAACTGACTTACTATCAATGCCGTGGCAGGCTTTGCAATCACTTTTGTCGATCAGATTCTTGCCAATAGCGAAATTGACCGAGGCATCTGCCCGGCGGTGGCCTTGCGCTACTTCCACCTGATCGAAGCCTTCTTTCAAATAATCAATGCTAACCGCAATCTGATCGGCCTCAATGCTGCCGTTTTGTAGGCTGCCATCTTCCTTGTCGTGTACTTTTACTGCATAGTCGAAGGATTGATTAGGGAAGAAGAAAGTCTTGTTTCCTCTCGTTAGCTCGAAGGACAACACTGGCGGCTCGTTTCCAGCTTCAATCTCGGTTTCAGCCGTAGATTTTGCTCCTTTCGTATCCGTTACCGTTAAGATCACCTTATAAGTACCCCGTTTGTCGAAGGTATAGGTTGGGTTCGGGTCAATCAGTTTTTTCTGTACAGCACCGCCTTTAGCAGCAATGCTCCATTCGTACTTCAGGTTGTCGTGGTCATAATCCTTGGTTGCTTTAGAAGAAAAGTGAACCGTCAATGGCGTAGCGCCTATTTTTTTGTCTGCCGTCATTTGCACTACCGGTTTGCGGTTGCCGCCATTGTATTCGATCCTTACCAAGCGGGCGTCATCATTGTGCTTAAACCAGCCAGCACCGTATTCCAGCACATATAAATCGCCATCGGAGCCGAACTGCATATCAATCGGATTGCTGAATCTGTAGCTAGGCATGAATGGCTCCATAGATACGTAATTGCCTTCTTTATCCATGGTTACGGCCATAATCCAGCCGCGTATCCAGTCGTAGGTAAATAGCTTGCCATGGTAATGATCGGGAAAAGCCCGCTTGGCGGTTTTAAAGTCTTCCTTGTAAAATACCGGTCCAGCCATGGCATTGCGGCCTCCGCTACCCACCAGCGGAAACTCCGTGGACGCGGCATAAGGATACCAAATAAATGCCTGCTGGGCAGGGGGCAGTTGCTTCAATCCTGTATTATTCGGCGACATGTTGATTGGCTTTGCCGGATCCAATTTATCACTAGATTGCTTGGTGGCATAGTCATACTTGAGGTAAGCCTTGTTGTTGCCTACAAAGTAAGGCCAGCCAAAATAACCTGCTTTACGCGCCTGGTTGATCTCATCGTACCCCCGTGGGCCGCGGTTGATGGTATCATTATTGGCATCTGGTCCTACTTCTCCCCAATACAGGAAGTTGGTTTTTTGATCTATTGAAATACGGTAAGGGTTTCGGTTACCCATCACATAAATTTCAGGTCGCGTATTCGGCGTGCCTTTCGGGAAAAGATTGCCCTCTGGAATGGTATACGTACCGTTTGGTTCTGGGTGTATGCGTAGGATTTTACCCCGCAAATCGTTGGTATTGGCCGCAGAACGCTGGGCATCCCAGGCACTACGGCCCGCTTGCTCGTCGCTGGGGCTATAACCGTCCGAAGCGAAAGGGTTGGTATTATCTCCCGTTGACACAAATATATTTCCCTTAGCATCAAAGGCAACCGACCCGCCCGTATGGCAACACTCATCGCGCTGAGTAACTACTTCCAGGATTACTTTTTTGGAAGCGAAATCAATGGCATCTCCTTTCATGACGAAGCGGCAAAGGACGTCTTTCGGATCGCCACCTTCGGGTGCAAAGTACATATACACAAAGTGGTTCTGCTCAAAGTTGGGATCAACAGCCATTCCTAACAAACCATCCTCGGCATCATTTTGCTTACCTTCCTGATTAGGATTGTATTTGGTATTGACTGGAATCTGGCCAATGACTTTGATTTGCTTAGTTAAGGGGCTGTATAGTTTGATCGTACCTTTCCGCTCGGTAAATAATACGCGGCCATCTTTCAATACAGCCATCTCGGTAGGCTCGTTCAATTTTTCGCCCAGTATTACTTTGGTAAAGCGGTTCTCTTCGTGGAGGTTGTTGGCGCCTTTGGTGGTATCTCCCGGAAAAGGCTGTTCTAGAGCAGTAGTGGGCTCTTCCTCAATAAAACTTTGGCTAAAACCTGCGGTATGAAAGAGCGTTTCTTGGTTGATGGAAGAACACGCCCAAAGACCCGCTACCAGACAACAGCCCATCAAGAGCGTCTGTGCAGTAAGTTTATTATTTAACATGATTTATATAAGTGATTTGAGGTAGCCATGAACAATTAACAATTAACAATTAACAATTAACAATGGTATGGGCGTATAAAAGGTCGGAAGCTTTTCAATGAACAATTTTCAGTAAACAATGAATAATAGGAGAGAATAGATGAGTTCTTGAAAATATGGCTTCGATTTTGAATGTTAGCGTAAACAAGTGAGCATCCAGTTTTGCGTGTTTATTGTTAATTGATAACTGTTAATTGTTAATTGTTAATTGTTAATTGTTAATTGTTAATTGTTAATTGATAACTGTTAATTGCTCAAGGTGCGGATGCGGATATTACGGTACCAAACTTTATCACCGTGGTCTTGTAGGGCAATATGGCCTTTCTTGGCTTTGCCATAGTCCGGGAAGGCAGTAAACTTACTGTTCTTCACCAGTTCTTCCCATTCCGGGCTCCATAGCTGGTATTCAACTACTTTCACGCCGTTGAGCCAATGTTCTACGTGCCCTTTGTTTACGACCAGCCGTGCTTTATTCCAAGCACCAGCCGGTTTTGCGGGTTTAGCTGGTGAAATGAGGTCGTAATTGCTTCCGGCAGTTCGATTGCTGTTTTTGCCTAGTTTGGCGTCGGGATGGCGGTCATTGTCTAGCACCTGCATTTCGGGGCCAGTTTCGTAGGTGTTTTTATATTTGGGGTCTTCTACCACATTATAAATGATACCACTATTGCCGCCTTCGGAAATTTTCCATTCCAATTCCAGTTCATAGTTTTCGTATTCATCTTTGGTAATAATGTCGCCTGCGCCTTTTTCGCCCAGCGTCAGCGTGCCATTATCTACTTTCCAGCCACTAGGCATCGTTTCTTTGTGAAATCCTCGCCAGGCATCCGTATTTTTGCCTCCGAACAAAATTTTCCACGGCCCGGGCTCCGATTGGGCCGGTATTACTCTACCAAAAAAGGCGTTTGAAAAATCTTCCTGTCCGTCCGAAGAATTACTAGCCATGCAGGCAGCAGAAGACACTAGAAATGAAGCAGAAAGTAAGCTGGAGAGAGAAAAATGGACAAAAATCTTTCTTACAATAAACATAAAAAATATATTTTAGTTGATGGAATGAAAGTGTGTTTCTGACAATATTACAATATTAACAAATGTTTATAAAGGTTGCATAGCAAGCAGTGCATTTAATGTTACCTCTAGCCTAATGGTTTGCATTTTCTTTGGCGATTGCCTAATATGCCCTCCTAAAACGTTTATTACTAAACCTAAAATCCAAATTTTATAGTGGCTAATTTGAACAGAAAGATGCGCATGGGCATGGTGGGTGGAGGCAAAGACGCATTTATTGGCGTAGTTCACCGCATGGCTGCTGCAATAGACGGAGAAATAGAATTGGTCTGCGGTGCTTTTAGTAGCGATGCTGCCAAATCCAAAGCGTCGGGCGAAGCTTTATACCTGCCAGCTAACCGAGTATATCCCGATTTTCAGACCATGATTCGGGAAGAAAAAAACTTACCCCAAGGCGAACGAATGGATTTTGTATCCATTGTTACGCCCAATTTTATGCACTTTCCTCCGGCCAAAATGGCGCTGGAAAATGGTTTTGCTGTAGTCTGTGACAAACCGATGACGCTGAACCTGATTGAAGCGACTGAGTTGGCAGCGTTGGTAGAAAAAACTGGCCTGCTTTTCTGCCTCACCCACAACTATACGGGTTATCCGATGGTGAAACAAGCCCGCGATATGGTCAAGAGTGGGCAATTCGGCAAAATCCGTAAGGTAGTGGTAGAATACCCGCAAGGCTGGCTATCCAGGCCATTATACAACAAGCAGGCTGACTGGCGAACTGATCCCAAACGGTCGGGTGTGGGTGGCTGCATGGGCGATATTGGCACCCACGCCGAAAACCTCGCTGAGTTTATTACGGGCTTACAGATTACTGAAATCTGCGCCGATCTGAGCATCTACGTAGAAGGCCGCCAACTCGACGATGATGGCAATGTCCTTTTGCATTTTGATAATGGAGCCAAAGGAATTCTGCATGCCAGCCAGATTGCGGCAGGTGAAGAAAACGACCTGAACATACGGGTATATGGCGAGAAAGGTGGCCTGAAATGGCGCCAGATGGAGCCCAATACCTTGGTAACCATGTGGCTCGATGGTCCCCAGCAAATTCTCCGCACGGGAGTTCTTCCACTGTCAGAAGCTGCGCAAAAGCATACGCGCATACCACCAGCCGGTCACCCAGAAGGCTACCTGGAAGCATTTGCCAACTTGTACCGCAACTTTGCCAAAACACTCCGCAGCCGCCTGAAAGGAGAAACCCCCGATCCAGCCTATACCGATTTCCCCTCTGTACACGATGGCGTGCGCGGCGTCGCTTTCATCGAGTCAGTAGTGGCCGCCAGCCAGAGCCAGGAAAAATGGTATAAAATGAAATAGATGTGCCGATGAGTGGATGTGCAGATGCGTGGATTAGCGGATTTTAATTTTTTAATCCGTACATCTGCACATCCACCAATCCTCTCATTCTCACATCTATTTCTCGGAAGGAGCGAGGTGATTGCCGTCTTTGTCTACTTCCACCACTTCGTAGCCAAACGGCGGAGGCTGGGTTCTATCAATTTTTTGTCGCCCACCCTTTCCGCCGACCTTATTTATCAAAGAAACGGTCAATTGGGTAATTCCCGCCTTGCTAGGGTCGTAAGCTGACAGCCGATGACCACCTGCCAGATTGAGCAGTAGGCTAACATTACTTCATCGTTTTTTGTGCCGCTTACTTTTACTTCTATTCGGCCAGGTATCTGTGGTGGGTGGAAAACACGCGCAATACGACCCTTGTAAATCTTAGCAAGGGAAGGAAATAACTCATTACCGGATAAGTTGATTTTCAAACTAGCGAGGCACTTATTGTTTATGTTACCATAATTGTTAAAATTTGAAAACTTTATCCGATAATCATCTAATTTATTTCCTTTTTTAGCTTTATTTGAATAACCAATATGAAGACAATCAAAGGTCCCGCTATTTTTCTAGCGCAGTTTATGGACGACAAGCCTCCTTTTAATTCACTCAACAGTATTTGTCAATGGGTGGCAAGTTTGGGCTATAAAGGGGTGCAAATACCCACGTGGGATGGACGCTGCATAGACCTGAGAAAAGCGGCTGAAAGTAAAACCTACGCCGACGAGATTAAGGGTGTGGTCGAATCACACGGGTTGCAAATCACCGAACTGGCCTCTCACTTACAAGGACAATTGGTGGCCTCTCACCCTGCCTATGACGACCTTTTCGACGGTTTTGCTCCCGCCGAAGTACGTGGCAATCCCAAAGCGCGTACCGAATGGGCTGTGAATCAGTTGAAATATGCTGCCAAAGCCAGCCAAAACCTGGGCATCAACGTACACGCTACTTTTTCGGGCGCTTTGCTATGGCCTACTGTCTATCCCTGGCCACAACGTCCTTCCGGCCTGGTAGAGACTGGCTTCAAAGAATTGGCGAGACGCTGGATGCCCATCCTAAATACTTTTGAAGACACAGGCGTAGATGTATGCTATGAAATTCACCCCGGCGAAGACCTGCACGATGGCATTACCTTCGAAAGATTCCTGGCTGCCACGGGTAACCACAAAAGAGTCAATCTTCTGTACGATCCCAGCCATTTTGTTCTGCAACAAATGGACTACCTGGCATATATCGACATTTACCACGACTACATCAAAATGTTCCATGTGAAGGATGCCGAATTTAATCCAAGCGGACGGTCGGGTGTCTATGGCGGTTACCAGGATTGGATAGACCGGCCAGGCCGTTTCCGTTCTCTGGGCGACGGACAAGTGGACTTCAAGAGCATTTTCAGCAAATTGACGCAGTATAATTACGATGGCTGGGCCGTGTTGGAATGGGAATGCTGCATCAAACATCCGGAAGATGGAGCCAAAGAAGGAGCGCCCTTCATTGCTGACCATATTATCCGGGTAACCGAACGCGCCTTCGATGATTTTGCTGGCCGGTCTGCCGACGAGGCTTTTAACCGCCGTGTATTGGGACTAGACGGAACCCCAGTAGCCGAAGCACAAAGACTATAAAAATACACCATACCCATTTTATCATTCAACTAAAAACTGATTTTTTATGACTACCAAAAGTATTGACCCTAGCAAGCTGTTTATAGCAAGCTGTATTGCTCTATTAGTAACCGGAATGACCTTTTCCATTAGGGCTGGACTATTGAATCCACTTGGCTTGGAATTTGGCCTCAACAATACTGAATTGGCCACTATTGCCAGCGCAGCCTTTTTAGGATTTCCATTAGCCGTTATACTTGGCGGATTTATTGTAGACATTGTTGGTATGGGGCGTTTATTAATATTCGCCTTAATTGGCCACATACTAGGTATTATACTGACTATTTTCGCTGGAGGCTTTTGGTCTCTGTATATTTCCACTCTCTTAGTGGGTATAGCCAATGGATTAGTGGAAGCAGCCTGCAATCCACTGGTAGCTACACTTTATCCAAATGATAAAACCAAAATGCTCAACCGCTTCCATATTTTCTTTCCGTTCGGGATTGTATTTGGAGGCTTAGTTGTCTATTTTATGAAAGAAATAGGACTAGGTTGGCAAATCCAAATGGCTTCTATGTTAGTGCCTGCAGCTGTTTATGCATTTTTGTTTCTAGGACACTCATTTCCTCCTACTGAACGAGTAGCTTCTGGAGTTTCCTATGGAGAAATGTTTAAAGAGTGTCTGCGTCCACTTTTCTTGTTTATGATTTTTTGTATGTTCCTATCTGCCTCTACAGAATTAGCAACCAATCAATTAATCGAAAAACTACTATCTAACGTGGCTCTCTTATTAGTATTTATCAATAGTATTATGGCTGTCGGTCGGATATTTGCTGGCCCTGTAGTACACCGTCTGGCTCCAACAGGTATTCTTTTATTCTCTGCTATTTTTTCTGCTATTGGTTTATTTTGGCTAAGTAGAGCCAACGGATCAGAAACATATATAGCTGCGGCGGTCTTCGCTATGGGTATTTGCTATTTCTGGCCAACAATGCTGGGCTTTACGTCTGAATATTTACCTAAAACTGGAGCAATTGGTTTATCATTGATGGGAGGAGCAGGCATGTTTTCAGTATCATTGGTATTGCCCCTAATTGGTATAGTAATGGACAAAAAGATTGCTACACTTACCCAAGGTTACTCTTTAAAGGTGCTTCAAAAAGCTACAGAAGGCTCGACCGAATATGACATTTGGAAATCTATTGAAACAACAGTAGGTATAACAACCTTGCAATACATCAATATTTTGCCTGTTATCTTAATTATTGCGTTCGTTGGTTTAATATTGTATACACGTCAAATGAAATCGAAGCCAACATTAGTGAAGACGGCATAATTGTCGAAAATTTCTTTCTTTCTTGCCAACAAAAAGCCCTGCCACATGACTGTTGCAGGGCTTTTTGTTGCTCCTCCCTTTAACAACATAAGAAAGGCAATTGACATAAGCAAAGGCCTCCTTGGCATAAAAAACAGCCGACTGGTTTGGGCTTTTGATGAAATTCCGATAAATTTCTTCCGAAATTTCCTTTCAACGGTATTATTTGACAAAAGTTTCCTTCTTCTTAAATTAAACTATGCAGATTTTTAAATTAAGCTTTGTTGTACTTGGGCTGGCAATTCTAGCATCGTGTGGACCGCAGCAAGACCAAAAAAAGCTAGATGAATTTTCGAAATCTCAGCACACTGCCTGGAATAAAAAGCTAACCAGCGTAGTAATCCGCGATATTTTCACCCCACCTGTTTGCAGCCGAATTTACGCTTATCCTAATATTGCCGCCTACGAAGCGCTGGTCCCCGGCCATCCTGAATATGTATCCTTGTCAGGCCAGCTGAATGAGCTGAAAGATGTGCCTAAGCCAGACGCGGGTAAAGAATACTACCTGCCCCTGTCGAGCATGATTGCCTTTGCTACCGTAGCCGAAAAACTGGTCATTTCAATCGGGGAAATACAACAATACCAAGCCGATTATCTGCAATCCATTGAAGCAGTTGGAATAAAGAAAGAGGTGTTAGCAAACTCAGTGGAGTATGGAAAAAAGGTGGGAGCACACATCCTAGCTTGGGCTAATACGGATCGCTATCGCGAAAGCAAAGCCATGTCACGTTACGTACTGACCAATCAGCCAGGCGAATGGCAGCCTACGCCACCTGATTACATGCCTGCTGTAGAGCCTCATTGGAGCAGCCTCCGGACTTTCGTGATGGATTCGGCTTCCCATTGCCGCCCGGTGGCACCTACTTCCTTCGATACGGTAAACAAGTCTAAGTTCTACGAAGAAGCCCTGGAAGTGGTTGAAACAGTGAAAAGC
The DNA here is from genome assembly GCA_040385915.1 of Bacteroidota bacterium. Classification (GTDB taxonomy): domain Bacteria; phylum Bacteroidota; class Bacteroidia; order Cytophagales; family ES-bin-26; genus ES-bin-26. The sequence goes on along the minus strand of JAZKGK010000044.1, from coordinate 19,008 downwards.
CTCACGCCAGAACAACTGGCTATTGCTAAGTTCTGGGACTGTAATCCCAATGTTTCCGTTACCAAGGGACACGCCACTTTCTTTAACCAAAAAATATCGCCAGGCGGTCACTGGATGGGTATTGCCGGTATTGCAGCCAAGAATAAAAATATGGATCTGATGCAGACGGCTGAAACGTATGCGCTTGTCAGCATTAGCCTGGCCGAAGGATTTATTAGTTGCTGGAGTGAAAAGTATAAAATTAAATCGATTCGCCCGGAAACGTATATTGAGCAGTACATTGATGCGAACTGGGATCCCATCCTACAAACGCCCCCTTTTCCGGAATTTCCCAGTGGCCACAGTGTTATTTCCAGTGCAGCAGCCACGGCATTGACTTACTTGGTAGGCGATTCTTTTGCTTACACCGACTCACTTGAGGTGGAATTTGGCATGCCTGCGCGCAACTTCAACTCCTTCTATGCTGCTTCAGAAGAAGCCGCTATCAGTCGGTTATATGGCGGTATTCACTTTCGTCCGGCCATTACGTATGGTGCCAAACAGGGCAAAATGGTAGGCGAATGTGTGTTGGCTAAAATCAAAACCCGCAAGAACCAAATCGTAGCTAAACGATAACTTTTGAGCTGAAAGCAAAAGCACGGCTTCTTTTTTCTGAGTAATTTTCCGGATACGCCCAACTCACTATCTTTCAATAGAGTGAATTGGGCTATTCAATGTATACATCTTATGAAACCTACTCTCTTTCTCTCCTGCCTACTGGTCTATATCTGTATTGGTTGCCATAAACAGAAGCCGCTTTTTCAACGCCTAGATGCCGATGAAACCGGAATTTCGTTCAATAATACCATCGTAGAAAATGATTCGGTCAATATTGTTGACTTCTTTTATATCTATAATGGCGGAGGCGTTGGAATAGGTGACTTAAACAATGATGGCCTGGCAGATATTTATTTCACCGGCAACCAGGTTTCTAGCAAACTATACCTGAACAAAGGCAACTTGAAGTTTGAAGATGTTACGGAAGTAGCCGGCGTAGTCACGCACGAGTGGGCGCGTGGGGTAGCCATGACCGATATCAATGCTGATGGCCTGATGGATATGTACGTCAGTATATCGGGCAATAATATCAGCCAGAATAAACCCAACCTGCTTTTTATCAACCAGGGAATGAATAATAAAGGGATTCCTACCTTCAAAGAGCAAGCAGCAGAATATGGTCTGGCCGATACCGCTCACTCTACCCAAGCCGCCTTTTTTGACTACGACCGCGATGGTGACCTGGATGTGTACCTACTTACGAATGGTATCGAAACATTTAACCACAGTACGCTACGCAATAAGAAAGTCGATGGTGAAGGAATCAGTACTGATCGACTATATAGAAATGAGGGGCGAGATTCCTTAGGTCATCCGGTATTTAAAAATGTAAGCCGGGAAGCAGGTATTTTGATTGAAGGCTACGGCTTAGGTATTGCCATCAGCGATATCAATCGGGATGGCTGGCCAGACATTTATTGCGCCAATGATTTCATTACCAATGACCTCCTTTGGATTAATAATGGCGATGGCACCTTTACTGACCGCGCCAGCAGTTATCTGAAACATACGAGCTATAATGGCATGGGCACCGACATTTCCGATTTCAATAACGATGGCTTGGTCGACATTGTAGAAGTAGATATGCTTCCTGAAGGGAATAAACGGCAGAAGACCATGCTGGGCTCGCCAAATCCTGATCGGTATCAGCGTAGTTTGGACCTGAACTATTATCCCCAGTTCATTCGCAATACGTTGCAATTGAATAACGGCAGCCTACCCGATTCTGCTGGGAAGCTACCCGCACCTATGTTCAGCGAAATTGGCCAGCTATCGGGTGTTTATGCCACTGACTGGAGCTGGAGCGCCCTTTTTGCCGATTATGACAATGATGGCTATCGGGATTTGTTTATTACGAATGGCTATCCAAAAGACATCATTGACCTGGATTATATCACTTACCAGAGCTCAGGAAGGCAGTTTGGTACCAAGGAAAGTGTGCACAAAAAACTATTGCAACTAACGAAGGAGCTTCCCTACATTAAAGTCCCTAATTATCTGTTCCAGAATAATGGAAGTGATACGAGTCAAAGCGGCCATGGTCGCCTGGCTTTTTCCGATAAAAGCAAAGAGTGGGGATTCGATCTTCCCACCGATTCCAACGGATCGGCTTTTGCTGACCTTGACAATGACGGAGATCTGGATCTGGTGGTCAATAACATCAACGACGTGGCGGGCGTATACCAGAACAATGCCCGGACTCCGGACAAGAAAGGATTACGGCAAGAAAATCACTTTTTACGGCTTCAGTTGAAAGGCACGAAAGACAATCTACAAGGATTAGGTGCCAAAATAACGTTGCGTTCGCAGGGTAAGCAACAATTCTATGAACATTCCACCGTTCGGGGTTTCCAATCTACGGTAGAAAATACGGTGCATTTCGGTTTGGGTGTAAGTGCGCAAATAGATTCTCTGCAAATTACTTGGCTCGATGGCAAGCAACAGCTTTTACGCCACGTGAAAGCCGACCAACTGCTTACCCTTGATTATCGGAATGCTTCGGCTCCGACAGC
>JAZKGK010000044.1:2584-16389 GCA_040385915.1 Bacteroidota bacterium | reverse complement strand
CCTAAACCATTATTCCGCGAAGTAGCGCAGCCATATGGCATTGATTTCAAGCACCAGGAAAACGATTTCATCGACTTCAAAATTCAGCCTTTGCTGCCGCACAAATATTCGCAGAATGGCCCTGGTATTGCCGTAGGCGATGTGGATGGCAATGGGCTGGACGACTTTTACGTGGGAGGCGCTTCTGGCCAGTCGGGTGCCCTCTATTTACAACAAGTGTCCCCCAACAAAAATGCTCCCGCGTTTACTAGTCGCCCTATCGATCCAGCACCCAAGCCCGAAGAAGACATGGGCTCGCTGTTGTTTGATGCCGACAGCGATGGAGACCTGGATTTGTACGTGGTAAGCGGAGGAAACGAATTTGCCGAAACCTCCGCGTCGTACCAAGATCGGTTGTACCTCAATGATGGCAAGGGACTGTTTAGCCGCAGTCCGGATGCGCTCCCCGATACCAAAGCCAGCGGTTCCTGCGTAACTGCCACCGACTTTGACCACGATGGTGACCTGGATTTGTTTGTGGGTGGCCGCGTGGTACCCTTGAAATATCCTATGCCAGCCCAAAGCTATGTGCTCCGCAATGATAGTAAAAACGGCGAAAAGCCTCATTTTACGGATGCCACGGCTTCAATCGCCAAAGAGTTATCCAACATTGGTTTGGTAACGTCTGCCTTGTGGACTGACTTCGATAATGATGGTTGGACTGACTTGGTCGTAGTAGGCGAATGGATGCCACTGAGCTTTTTCAAGAATCAGCATGGCAATCTGGTCAATGTGACGGCTGCCACGGGGCTGGAGCATACCCGCGGCTGGTGGAATAGCCTGGTGGCTGGTGACTTCGATAACGATGGGGACATCGACTACGTAGCGGGTAACTTGGGGCTAAATTCTAAATACAAAGCTTCAGCGGCTGAGCCAGTGTGCGTGTACGCCAATGACTATGACAAGAATGGCAGTTTAGACGCTATCTTATGCTATTTCTTACTAGGTGACGATGGCAAACGCTACTCCTATCCTGCCCACCCACGAGATGCCATGTCTGACCAAATGGTGAGCATGCGTAAAATTTTCCCTCGGTATTCTATCTATGCCACAGCCAAACCGAATGATTTTCTACCAGAAAAAGAATTAAAAGAAGCCTATGTGGTACAAAGCGAAAACTTTTCCAGTAGCTACATTGAAAACCTGGGCAAAGGGCATTTCCGCTTGAAATCGCTGCCAGTGGAGGCGCAGATTGCGCCGCTCTTCGGTATGGTTAGCCAGGATTATAATGGCGATGGGCAGCTTGATTTGTTTGCGGTGGGCAATTCTTATGCTACTGAAACCCAAATGGGTCAATACGATGCCTCTATTGGACTGCTGCTGAGGGGAAATGGCAAAGGCAACTTCACGCCGGTAAAAGCGGGCGTGAGTGGTTTTGTCGTGGAAGGCGATGCCAAAGGAATGGCCGAAATAACACTGGACGAAGGCAGGTCTCTGCTACTAGTAACAAAAAATTCGGGCAAGATAAGCGCTTATCAGCCTACCAATCAACCAAAATCTCCCAGTATCCGGCTACAACCGTTGGATGTATATGCTGTAGTAACCCTATCCAATGGCAGTAAACGCCGCCAGGAATTTTACCACGGTTCTACCTACCTTTCTCAATCTGGCCGGGTATGGCAATATCCTGCCAATGCAATCCAAATTACCGTGTATGACAGCCGTGGCAAAAGTCGGAATATTGCTAATGAAGCGCTCAGCCTGCAACAAGTTACGGCAGGGAAGTCAGGGGTAAAATAGTGCCCTGTAGGTATTAATGACCAAGGTCGGCAGCGTTCCAAACGCTGCCGACCTTTTTTGTACTTACCAGCTAATTCTACGGCTCAATGGGAATGCTGATGCACAGCGCCCTGATTGAACTGCAAGCGCGTTGGGTGCAGGGTTTCATACTTTTTGCTGCCTTCGGTAATTCGGATAAACTGTCTCACGGGCAGGTTTGTAAACCGTTGTAATGGCTTGGAAACCGGCCAGGTTATTTCCAGACTTTCTATGCGAGTGGCCTTTCCCAGTCCTATTTGCAGCCGGAGAGGAGAGCAGCCAAAACTTCCGCCCGAGTTCAGATCGCGGTAAATTTCCCTTCTTTTCCCCTGGTCTATTACTACCAGCTTGGCTCTTGCCCCAATTCCCAACCGATTTGATTCTTTCCCTTCGAGCACTAAAGTAATCCAGGCATTTTCATCCTGGTAAGGATTTTCAAACAATGAATTTTGGAAAATATCTCCTTCCAGTGCTCCGCCCAGCACAATATACACATCCTGGTCACCATCGTTGTCCAGGTCGGCAAAGGAGATGCCATGGCCTTTTTGTAAGTGCCCGGTTCCACTAGCGGTTGTCACGTCCTGAAATTTCCGGCCACCATTATTGCGGAACATGCGGTTAGGAATCACCGAACTCAGGTTTATCTCTCCGGTACCCATGTACAAATCAAGAAAGCCATCATTGTCCAGATCGCCAAAATTGGCTCCCATGCCGTACAGGATTTTATCTAAGCCCACCTGCTTAGCCACATTGGTGAACGTGCCATCGTGGTTATTATGGTAGAGATACGCTTTTTGAGCAGAATGAGGCATCCCCAGGTATTCAGCCGCCACATCTTGTGCAATGGAGACTTGCCGATTGCTCCGTTTGTAACCTGCTACGAAAATGTCCAGCCAGCCATCGTTGTCATAATCCCAGAACCAGGTAGGGAAAGTGTATATTTCCTGATCTAAGCCCGCCTCTTTGGATACATCGGTGAATGTCAACTGCCCAGACTGATTCAATCCATTGTTTTTAAATAGGAAATTGCGCCTGCCCGAAACGGTTGACACGTATAAGTCGGGCCAGCCATCATTGTTATAATCGCCCGAAACCACGCCTTTTACATAGTGCGCAGTAAAAACAAAACTCCTCCGATTAATGGTAACGCCTGCTTTTTCTGCTACCTCTGTGAACGTACCATCCTGGTTATTCAGGTATAGTTCCGAAGGATGAAAATTGCTTTCGCTGGTAGTTTCATTGCCAATAAATAAATCTACCCAGCCATCCCGATTGAAGTCGTTCCACGTAGCCGTTTGGGTAGGGTGAAAAGATAATAGCCCTGCTTGCTGTGTAACATCGGTAAATGTGCCATCACCGTTGTTACGCAGCAAGGAATTAGGTTGGGTACCGAATCCTTCAAACCAACCACCCCGGAGAATAAAAATGTCCACGTATCCATCGTTGTTATAATCGGCTTGTACCATATTTAGTCCACCTGTAATACCAGTCAAACCCGTGGCGGCAGTCTTATCGCTAAAACTACCGGCTCCATCGCTTTTGAAATAACGCACCTGGTCTTTCAACCCAATCGAATTAAGAAACACGTCCAGGTTTCCATCGCGATCAAAATCATCGATAACCACCCCACCCGACAGCCCATTGATAGCGAGTCCCACCTGCGAAGCAATATCGGGAAAAGGCCGGAGCGGAAAGTCAGATTCAAACTTCTGGGGCGATATTAGCCAACGAGGCGGTACCTGTTCGGGATATTCTCCCAATGTCATATACGCCACATTAAGCAGCCAGCGGGAGGTGAGGTCAGTGGAATCTTTCCGCAATAGATTGGTATATAATTCTACGGCCTTCCGCGAGCCCGCTGGCAACCGATGTACGCCCGCCTTCCGGATAGGAAATAGACAGGAAGCGGAGGTATGGTTCAACTGACAATTCTGTTGCTCGCCCAAGCGCAAATATGACAAGGCCAGGTAGTTATCTATCTCACTCAGGTTTTGATAATTGCCCAGTGGCAAGTTCGATTTTTCCATAGCTAAGCGCTGGTTGAACTCCTCTTGCTGGCTCATACCCTTGCTTATTGTATCCTTTCCCAAAGCCTGCTTTACTTGTTCGAATAATGGAATAGCCTCCGCTGTTTTACCCGCAAATAGCAATTGAATTGCCTTGTTATACCGATATTTATTCCGCTCTTCCGGCGCAGCAGTCACCCGCATTAAGCTATCAAAGTAACCAATGAGGACAGTGCTGGCATACGGATTTGCCCTTACATTCAATTGTTGTTCAGTCGCCTTTAGTAAATCTACCATCTGAGCCGTCTGAGCCGAATCGGATTGGCAACTCATGAGGCTAGACAAGGAAAAAAGCAGGATTGCCCATAGCCGTTGTCCTGATTTATTGTTATTAGTAATACGCATAACCAAAAATTGTTGGCTTATAATTGAGTTGATAGGCAGAAGCCACAAAGGGTGATTTGGAGGGCAAAGATATTTGATAGATGGATAAATACATCCCTAGGGGTGTCGTCTTAATAAACCAAAAGCCCCTTTCATTTATACAATGAAAGGGGCTTTGATTAACAAAAAATTGACGCCTTATTAGTAACCTGGATTCTGATCCTGTTGACTAAACTTCGAATTGTTAGAAATTTCAGCCTGAGGAATCGGCAATAACTCATACATCTTCGGTTTGAAGTAACTGATAGGCTCAGTTTTTAGCTTACCTAGTTTACGCCAGCGCAGAATGTCGAAGTTGCGGATTTGCTCTCCGGCTAACTCCACTTTTCTTTCATGCATAACAGCAGCAAAGATTTCATCCTTGTTGCTTACTTTATAGTTTTTCGTTGGATAAGAGGGCATATCAACACTAGGACGGCTACGTACTTGGTTCAAGTAGCCAATGGCTGCGCTAGCAGTACCCACTTCATTTTCGCATTCAGCTAGTAGCAAAAGCACATCAGCATAGCGAATAACCCGCATATTCATAGATCCTAAATAGAAGGTCTCTTTGTTTTTGTATAAGCTAGAGTATTTCTTCCAGCTTATCTTTTCTTTTTTGCCTTCAAACATCGCATCCGTACCTGACACTGCTATTACAGTATCAAGTTTGTTAGGGTTAATCGAATCAAGCCTAACCTTACCGCCATTAATTAAATCTCCAACGCGATAGAAATTGTAACCAAAACGAGGGTCATTTTTATCATCTCCTTTTTTCGTACTTTCGAAGTCCGCTAGTAACGAGTTCGAGGGGATAACGTTGCGCCAACCAATGGCAGAATATTCCTGTGTACGGGTAGTCGCATCACTACTTCCGTCACCGTCAGGGCTACCCCAGTTTAACGCTTGACCCGGTGCAAATCCAACTTCAAAAATAGATTCATCGTTAAAACCTGTCTCTTCTTTGAAGTTATCATCGTAGCTAGGCATCAATTTATAGATGCCTTTATCTGCCAAAGCTTTCACTTTTTCAAGTTCTGTTTTGGCAGCAGCATAATTACCTTGATTCATATAGACCTTGCCCAATAAGGCTGAAGCAGCACCAGAGGTTGCACGACCTTTGTCATCTCCGGAATAGCTTTCGAGCAAAGATTTCTGCGCCGTAGTCAAATCTTCAATGATAAGTTTATACACCGCCTCAGGAGTAGCGCGTCCTTCTGTTTCAGAAGACAAGTCTTTGCCAGCCACCTTATAGATAGGTACTCCACCCCACAAGCTAACCAAGTTATAATATGACCAAGCTCTTAAAAACTTAGCTTCGCCATCCAAACGGGCACGCATATCTGCCGTGATAAATTTAGAATCCACTTTAGGAGCATTCTCAATTACGGCATTGGCACGCAAGATAGTGCGGTAAAATCCGTTCCAGACGCTGTTTACTAACGCGTTATCGGCCGTATGAGCGCCCGTTAATAGTTGAGCACGGGGCGCCTCTAGGCCACCACCACCTGTGGCAAATTCATCAGAGCGTAAATCGAGCGTGAAAAAATACTCGCGCCCTGCTAAATTTATTCCTTGTAATGTAGCATAAATGGCATTGACACCCTGGGTTAATTCAACGGTATTGGTATAAAATAATTCGGGCGTACCACCATTAGGATTTACTTTATTCAGGGACTCCTTGTCACACGCGGGCAACGATAACACCAGGCATACTCCTAGGGCTAAAAGTCTATTTTTCATATAATATAGTTTTTAAAGATCATTGTTTTGTTAAACTGATTGGGTGTAAGTATTAAAAACCTACTTGTACACCTATCATTATAGTGCGGGCAGCGGGAAACTGACCATAATCAATACCGCTCGTCAACTGGGCACCAAAACGAGACCCGATTTCAGGATCGTAGCTAGTGTACTTAGTAAATGTTAGTAGGTTTTGAGCTGACACATAGATACGAGCTGTAGAGAGGGTGCCTTTCGTAAATGATTGGAGCGCACTAGCAGGTACTGTATATCCAAGACTAATATTCTTCAAACGTAAGTACGAGCCATCTTCCACAAAACGGTCAGAGGTACGCGTATTACCACTAGGATCTCCACTTACGGCACGAGGAATATTGGTCTCCGTATTGGTCGGAGTCCAAGCATTTAACACATCGGTGCTGGCATTGAACAAGCGCAACATACCTTGTGAAATAACCTTGGTACCATTGTAAATTTTATTCCCTTGAGAACCCTGTAAGAACAAGGTTAAATCAAAGCCTTTGTAATTAGCTGAGAAATTTAATCCATATAGAAAGTCGGGTAGGAAAGAACCTAAGTAAGTCCGATCATCTGGTGTGATTTGTCCATCAGGTTTGCCATCAGGACCACTTATATCCTTAAAGCGGATATCTCCTGCTTTGGCACCTGATGCATCACTTTTTAAGATTCCGTCAGTAACATACCCGTAGAAAGATTGTACTGGATGGCCAGCTTCGGTACGAGTAATATCACCCCCGCCGTAATCAGCAACAGCACCGGCAGGAATAGATGATTTTTCAGTACTTAACTTATTTACTTTATTGGAAACAGTACTCAAGTTCGCCGACACATTCCACTTGAAATCGCCCTGCGTTTTATTATAGCCCAATTGAAATTCCAAGCCAGAATTGGTCATATCGCCAATATTCGCAATGGCTGCATTAGAAAAGCCCTGTGAAGGCACTATAGGCACGTTTAGAATCAGATTATCCGAGCGCCGGGAGTAATATTCGGCAGTGAACGTAATGCGATTGCTCAAAAAGCCCATGTCTAAGCCTATATTGGTCATCTTAGTAACTTCCCATGCCAAAGCTGGGTTACCTAACTGATTGAAGAAAGCACCTTGAGCAGCTTTACCATTGAAAATGGCATTAGTTCCTGTGCTAATAGTGGATTGCCAAAGATAGTTTCCTGGAATATTACCCAACAGGCCATAACTTCCGCGTATTTTCAGTTCAGAAATGGTAGGATTGTTTTTCAGAAACGCTTCTTCGCTGATGCGCCAGCCTAAGCCAATAGAAGGGAAGGTACCAAACTTTTTGCCTGGTGCAAAGTGAGATGCTCCGTCATAACGAATGGAGGCACTTAGCAAATACTTACCAGCATATTCGTAATTTAAACGACCGAAATAAGAATACATAACAGCGTCATTGAGAGCCATAGGACCAACAGCATTGACGCTTGCATCACTTAAACCATTCAATTCGTAGATAGTAGTACTATTTGAATTGCCTGCTGCAGTTAAACTGTTGGTAGTAAATTTCTGGTGTTCAATTCCACCAATTACATTCACCAAATGTTTGTCCAAAGTCTTCTCAAAGGTCAATAAGTTAGTAACTACAGGCGAAAAATAGGTAGTCCTGGTATCCAAAAGACTGGCTTGAGAACGGGCGTTAAAGCTTTCGTTGTAAATAGGGTTGTACTGATACAGACGGCCAGCATTAAAATCCATTCCTACATTAAGTCTGTATTTAAGCCAAGGTTTAATGGCCGCTTCCAAAAATACAGATCCTAACAACCGAACGTTTTGATTCGTGCTTATATCCTGTAGAGCCGAACGCACTGGATTTTGCGCATCTTGTGAGTCAATTCCATTAGCAGGGCCGCGGTAGCCACCAATTTGCGTTGGATCCAACACTGGAATGTAAGGAGGCATAGCAATAATATTCTTTAGCTGTGTCCGTCCGCCTAAATTAGGCTCCTGATTTTGCTTACTGTACGATACAAGCAAGGTTTGTCCAAAAGTAAACACTTTGCTGATTTTGTGATCAGAATTAATCCGTAAGTTAACTCGTTCGAATCCGGTTCCAAGCATAATACCTTCTTGCTTGAAATAACCAACAGAAGTGAAAAAGCGTGAGTTTTCATTGCCACCAGAAACTGCCACCGAATTATGGGTAATGGCAGCACTGCGGAACATTTCCTTTTGCCAGTCAGTATTCGTTTGAGCGTAGGTTTGGGTCGAGCCAGTATAAATAGGATCATTTAACGAACTAAACCGAGAAGGCAAAGCTTGGCCTCCGTTAGTAAGCAAAGTGGTGCCGTATTTAACATATTGCTCTGTATTAAGCAGGTCCAACTGCTTCCAAGCTGTTTGTACGCCGTAATAGGAATCCAAACTTACGTGCAGTTTTCCATCGCGGCTACCTTTCTTGGTAGAAATCAGGATAACCCCTGCTGCTGCCCGAGAACCGTATAAAGCGGCAGAGTTAGCATCTTTCAATACTTCTACTGACTCAATATCCCGAGAATCAAAATTGCTGAAGTTGCCTACTTGTGGAATACCATCTACTACGTATAATGGGCCAGAAGCGTAATTGATGGAGTTGATACCCCGCAAACGCACGATCGGTGCATCGCCTGGTTGTCCATTGTTTACGACCAATATACCTGGCACCCGGCCTTGGATAGATTGTTCTACGCTAGGTACGGGCAAGGCAGTAATGTCTTTAGCCGAAACGCTAGAGATAGCACCCGTTACCGAAGTCCGCTTTTGCGTACCGTAAGCAACTACCACAATCTCACCCAGTGCTTGCACATCGGGCACTAGCTTTATGTCAATAACGCTACGGTTCCCTACAACTACTTCTTCAGATAGGTAGCCAATAAAGCTAAATACCAGCGTAGCATTGTCGGGTACGTTTAAGCTATAAGAACCATCGATACCAGTAGCCGTTCCGTTAGTCGTTCCTTTTACCAATACGCTCACGCCTGGCAATGCTTCACCATCTTCAGACGATACTTTTCCTTTAATGGTAGTCTCTGCCACCTGCATACTGCCGTAGGTCTGTGCTAGTCTAGCCATTAAAGTTTCACTAATGCCTCCTTGGTTAGATTCTGTGCCAGCATTAGCCGCATCAAATGAGCCATTCAGTTTTTGCTTAATAGCCTTCAAACTCTGCTTATCGCTTTTCGATTGTACAATGACGTACACATTGTTTTTAAGCTTCTCAAATTTCAAATCCAGTGGCTGAAGCAAAGATTTCAGCGTCTCATCTAACTTTCCACCCAAGGCGTTAGCACCTGAAATCGATTTCTCATCGATTAGCCCGCTTTCATAAATAAAATACACATGATGCTTGGCTTCTAAGTCTGCTAAAGCCTGCTTCAATGTTTTACTAGTCTGGCGTTCTGCACTGGTTAAGGTAGGCTCGCTTTTATTGATGGATGCCCAGCTTTGTCCCGAAGACCCTTGCCAGGTCAGGCACATTGCGCATCCTACAAACAGTCGGCTCAAAGGAAGTATTCTCTTTTTCATACGATGGTTTTAGGGTTGGTAATTATTATTATTAAATTATCGTTGGTTGTTTTTCAATATAATCCGATTCTCTTCCCGGCTCACCCGCAAGTCAAATGATTTGGAAAGTGCCAGGAGCAGTACATCCAGGTTATTTACCGGAATAGTACCCGTCAGTATCTTATTGGCTTGTGATTTGTTTTCAAACACGACTTCTATGCCATAGTTATCTTCTATCAAAGAAGCTACTTCATACAAAGGAGTTCGATCAAAAATAAGAATATTTTTTCTCCAAGAAGAATACAGTTCGGGGTTTACTTTCTTCTTTATTAGGCTGGCATTGCGTTTATAAAACTGTACTAGTTCTCCTGGTGCCATCACGAGTGTGTCCGAAGAAGGATGCACATTATTGGCCAATCTAACTTTACCAGCTTTCAACACCACTTGCGTATTGCCTCTCCGGTCCTTCACATTAAACTGCGTACCTATTACTTCGACATTCAGATTACTCGTATGCACGACAAACTTGGCGTTACCAGCCGGAACACTAGCAGTGGTTTTGGGTTCTTGTTTTTTCAATACGTGGAAAAACGCTTCTCCTTCCAGCCAAACCTCCCGGGTATTTTCATTGCTCCATTCAGAATCATAGCTTAAGGATGAATGGGCGTTGAGGGTAACAAAGGAGCCGTCTGGCAGTTTTATCAACTGAGTTTCGCCGTATCCGGTGGTGTAGCGCCTTTCTTGGCCGAATGGACGGATAATCCAATAGGCCGCTCCTACTAGCATAATACCGACTACAGCGGCTGCCACCTTGTACCAAACGCCAAAAAAGGGTTGAAGTGTATGTTTGCTTGATTGTTGGGTTGTACTTGGTTGCGTTTTGGAAGAATCTGTCGAGAAAAGGATTTGCTCGATCGCTTGCCACTCTTGCTGGGTGTCTTTAGTAGTAAATACCTCTTCGGCAACGTGAAGAGTACGGAGGAATTTCAGTGCATTGTCCACCGTTTCTTTCTTCTCTGGATGTGCCTCTACCCAATCCTCCCAGAAATCATTGTTGGCTGCATCCTTTTGCTTGAACCAATCAATAAATGACTCATCTAAGATGAAATCTTCTTCTGAGTAGTATGAGTAATCCATAGTTAGAATAAAAAAACCGACCTGTATATACTTCTGTATTGAAGGAATACTGGTATTTGAGTTTTGTAATGTATATTTTCTTGCTTTTTTTCTTTTAATAATTCAATCACCGTATAAAAGCAGATAAAGTGCTTGTATACAGCAGAATACTGCAATAAAAATATGGATAGAAAAAATAACAAGCAGAAATTTACGCTAGCAAGAGGCGTTGGAGATGGAAAGGGAGCAGTTAAGGAAAGACGCTAGCCCAGGAGCTTGTATATAAGGGAGATACACACGACTAAGTCTATTTTTTCTCTGAGTATTTTCACTGCCTGATAGGCGTAGTTGCGAGTCACCTGGTAGTTGATAGCCATGACCTCCGCAATTTGCTGATAACTCAGATCCAGAAAGAATTTCAGATAGATTACTTCCCGGTGCTTTTTAGAAAGGTTATTCATGGCCTTTAGCAGCTGATCCTGCTGTTCTTGCTGAGACTGCTCGGCAATCATAGAGTCTTCGGTAGAGAGGAATAAGAATTCTTGGCTACTGTCTTCTATCGAAAGGCCATCCAGACCTAGCTTCTTCTGCTTATTCAGTACGCGCAGTATTCGCCCTCTCAGTGATTTAATCAAGTAAAAATTTATAGCAACCGTATAATCCAACCTCTCTCGGTTATTCCAGAGCGAAATGAATAGTTCCTGCACACAGTCTTTTACAATGTCTTTGTCTGGAACAATGCGATAACCATAATGGCAGAGCTTTTTATGATAGCGATGAAAAATTTTTGCAAAAGCCTGTTCACTGCCGTCTTTGAATGCTAGCCAAAGTTGCGACTCGTTTACTCCTTCCGCAACATCTTCACGATCACTTCTTTTCATAAAGCATTTCCTACTGTCATACAATCCCACGTTTTTGCGATCATACTAAGATACCAAATATTTTTTATTCCCAAATTTTTATATAAAAAAGCATATCTGCTATCCGGGTATTTCCTGACCTGAGAGTTTTAATAGCCATACGCTGGAATACCTGAAATCAATAAAAATGCGAGAAGTCTTGTGTCTACATGCTTATTTCGCTTAATTTTTTGATTGCGGATTGAAAGCTCGCGTTTACCTATGGTTAATCAACTTGTGTAATGAATCAAAAGTAAAGCTTATTTTTTATTCTTAGACAGCCTTTATATTTATAACCTGAACATTTAATTAAATGTATAGGAGGATAAAACATAGAGAGAATAAAAATGCGATAAGGGTATAAAAATAGGGTAAAGGTATGGCGTTGAGTAAGAAATTTTTTGGTCAACTTCTACCCTTGCCCCAAGCTACTGGATAATCATAATTAGATAAGTATTTATCAAATTAGTCCACCTTTTGGCTGTTTTATTACTCAATGATGTCTCCCTTCTGTACACATTAGCCTAAGAAATGAATGTAATTCATACAAAGGAAGGCTTTAAGGGCTGGGTATTTTCCTTTACGAATGACGATGCTAAACTGAATCGTGTCCTACTATTTCTAGTAGGTATTTTGTTTCCGCTATTTGGCTATCTTTATCATCACCTACACGTAGAAACATTGGCGATGTTCCGCTTAAGAATTCTGATGGGCGTAGTTTGGCTGGCGGTGGCTTTATTAACGGATACGGTTCGATTTATTAAGAAACACTTGCAACTGCTGGTTGAGGTAAGTGCCTATATGGCCATATTCCATCTGATTTATATGACTTGGCTCAGTCACTATAGCTTTAATTATGTGGTAGGGCTAATTACCTCTTTCTTCCTGCTTAGTACTGTTTTTAAGAAAATTCTTTCGCTGAATATTTTCGTTTTGCTCTCGCTTTCGCTGATCCTTTTTTCTTTGCTCATGACCGAAAGCCAAGCGTTAGACCGCCCGCTATTGGTAATGGTATTTACGTTGATAGGCGTATTTCACCTTATTATTATGAGTTCCCGCTTAATTACCCGAGAAAAACTGACGGAGAGTGAAGATCTTTTTAAGAACATTTTTAATGAATCAGCCGATGCGCTTTTCCTTACTGACGCTACAACCTTTGTTTCAATAGACTGTAATCGTACAGCAGTAAAAATATTTCAGGCAAATGTCAAAGAGGAACTGCTTGGTTTTAAAGGACATATACTTCAAAAGCAACCTTTTACTGCCGAACAAGCCAAGGAGATCAGACAGGCACTGCTCAACGAAGGTGGCTGGTCAAAGCACGTAGAATACCTGACGCTAAAAGGAAGGGCATGGTGGGGCGATTTGGCCTTGAGTACGATAAAAATTAATGGGAAGCCTTTTGTGCTGGCTCGTGTTACCGATATTACGCGCCGCAAACAAGAAGAAGAAAAGTTACGCAAAAGTGAAGCGTCCCTGGCCGAAGCACAGAAAATAGCCCAGTTGGGCAACTGGGAATTTGACAAACAAACCCGCGACCTAGTTTGGTCAGAGGAAACATTCCGGCTATTCGGCCTGAAACCCCAGTCACAGGCGCCTTCCTTCCGGAAATACATTCGGCTCATTTCACCAGAGTATGTACCCAATCACCTCAAGGAAATCAGGAAAGCGAGCCGGGAAGGAACGCCTTATACCTCAGAATTGCCAGTAGTTTTACCCAATGGTAACATAAAGTATCTCCTTACCAAAGTGATGCCTTTGCTGGCTGATAAGAAGGTAGTTAAGCTAACGGGCACATTGCTGGACATTACTGAGCGAAAACTGGCGGAAATGGCGCTACAGAAAGCGAAAGAGGAAGCAGAAGTAGCTACGAAGGCAAAATCAAATTTCCTTTCTAATATGAGCCACGAAATCCGAACGCCCATGAATGCCATCATCGGGCTGACGGATCTTTTATTGGAGCAAAAACTGGATATACCCGTGATGGATAACCTGCAGGTAATCAAACACTCTTCCGAAAACCTGCTCGTTATTATCAATGATATTCTTGACTTTTCTAAAATTGAATCGGGTAAAATAACTTTCGAATCGACGGACTTTAACCTGAAGCAACTGCTAACCGAATTGAATAAAGTAGTTGATATTAAAGTAAAGGAAAAAGACTTAGCCATCCACTGTCAAATAGACAACAGCATTCCACCCATGCTGATAGGAGATCCCTATCGTCTGCACCAAATCTTGCTCAATCTGATTTCCAATGCAGTGAAATTTATGGAAGAAGGCGATATTCAGATCCGTGCAAAC
>JAZKGK010000044.1:0-2484 GCA_040385915.1 Bacteroidota bacterium | reverse complement strand
GCGGCTGACCTGCTTAAAAAGCATTCCTTCGATTTAATCTTAATGGATTTACAAATGCCAGGACTGGATGGCTATGAAGTAACCCAACTCATTCGCGATCCATCTTCTACTATACAGGACCACTCCGTACCCATTATAGCCCTTACCGCTGATGCTTTCCCTGAAACAAGGCAAAGAGCGCTGGCAGCAGGTATGGACGACTTCATTACTAAGCCCTTGGAGCAAGATGCACTCTTCCAAGCCATTTGTCGCAACCTCAAAACCACTTTTACGGAGCCTGATTTATTCCTGGATAACGCACCCCCGGAATTGTTACAAGTAGCTTCTCATCAACTTTTCCAAATAGATTACCTGGCCAGCACAGTTGAAAATAATCAGGCTTTATTAATTCAACTGCTTAGCATGTTTCTGACAACGACTCCTATCGAATTTGACAAACTACGGCAAGCAGCCAAAGAAAGCGATTTAGTCTCTATCACAGCCATTTCACATAAGTTTAAAGGTACTTTTGGCATCTTAGGGATGCAGAGTATTGCAAATGATTTGGCAGAATTACAGAAATTGGCGAACGTCTCATGCAAGGAATTGGAAATAGAAGCCTTGGTTATGCTGGTTTGCACCAAATACGAGAAAGCAAAAACCGAAGTAAGTAAAGAGTTAATTCGCCTACAATCATAATGCTGTCGAGGTTTACAAGCCAGCACCGCAAAAAGTAAGGTTTTTATTTAAAATCCCGTGGTTTCCTTATAAATTTGCGCTTAAATTGCAGCGTTAATATAGAATAATCTTGATCTAATCATGCAAACGCAATATCTTCCTTCTGATTATTTGCCTATTCTCATTCAACTACTGGCCGCCCTTGGTTTTGTGATAACGACGATGGTGGTTACTCACCTGATCGGTCCTAAGCGCCACAGTAAAATCAAGGATGAAGCCTTTGAGTGCGGAATTGAAGCCGAAGGAAATGCCCGTACGCCAATTTCCATTAAGTACTTCCTGATTGCCATTCTATTTGTACTATTTGATGTAGAAATCATTTTTATGTATCCTTGGGCGGTTAACTTCCGCACGTTGGGAACAGAAGGCTTCTGGGAAATGATTTTGTTTATGGGCTTGCTACTGGCTGGTTTTATTTACATTATCAAAAAGGGTGTGTTGAAGTGGGAATAAATATCCCAAGCAGTGTTACAGGACTGATGCTTTTAGCTAAACCTTTCGCTTCTTGAACAGGTTTAACATCAAGTATCTCTTACTAAACGACATTTTTAAATGGAAACTCCAGTTAATATAGTAGAGTCGCCTACCGGTGTAGAAGGATCGGGTTTTTTCGCTACATCTTTAGATAAAGTAGTTGGTTTGGCGCGTGCCAATTCGTTGTGGCCACTGCCTTTTGCCACTTCTTGTTGCGGCATCGAATTTATGGCCACTATGGGTTCTCACTATGACCTGGCCCGCTTTGGTTCTGAACGGCCCAGCTTTTCACCCCGCCAGGCCGACTTGCTGATGGTGATGGGCACCATTGCTAAAAAGATGGGACCAATTGTGAAGCAAGTATATGAGCAAATGGCTGAACCCCGTTGGGTAATTGCGGTTGGCGCTTGCGCTTGTAGTGGCGGTATATTCGATACGTATAGTGTACTGCAAGGCATTGACCGTATCGTGCCCGTAGATGTATACGTGCCTGGTTGTCCGCCTCGTCCCGAGCAAATTATTGAAGGATTGATGAAGATTCAGGAATTGGCCAAAAGCGAATCAACCCGCCGACGCAATTCGCCTGAATATCAGGAATTACTAGCTTCTTACAATATCAAATAGTAGTTCATTAGACGTTGTTCGTAGTTGGTATACAGAATTTCTGCCCTATACGAAGCAACCAACACCCCAAACGGTTAACCAAAATCAATGACTAACCAAGAAGTAATCGAGGACATTAGTAAGAAATTTCCGGAAGCTGTTTCCGATGTTCACGAGCCTTACGGCTTGCTTACCTTCACCACGACGCGGGAGCAAATCATTCCCTTACTGCAGTATCTTTATAACCATTCTGCCTTTCAGTTTCAGTTCCTCACCGACTTGTGTGGTATCCATTATCCGCATAACAGCGGACTGGAATTGGGCGTTGTCTACCATGTGCATAGCCTGGTAAATAATGTCAGGATACGGATTAAGGTGTTCTTTCCGATTGATGACCCAAATATTCCTACAGCCACCGTCTTGTACGAAACGGCTAACTGGATGGAACGCGAAACCTATGATTTCTTCGGCATCATCTTTACCGGCCACCCGAATTTAATTCGAATTCTGAACGTGGACGAGATGGATTACTTCCCCATGCGGAAAGAATATCCTTTGGAAGATGCCACCCGTCGGGATAAAAACGATGAAATGTTCGGACGCTAATTAGCACATCGACTTGCTTATGTCAGAGACCCAATTGCCTTTTATTGATAGAGAGAAAAATGAGGTGGTAGAGTACGTCAATGA
>JAZKGK010000043.1:11686-17093 GCA_040385915.1 Bacteroidota bacterium | reverse complement strand
AACGGATTTACCAAGTCCGTTGGAATGAGAATTTATTTATAAAATGGATCACTATACAAAATCATCAATCAATTGAAATCAGAAAGGTTTTAATCGAAGGTTGTTTTGGCCAGCTTCTTAATATAGTCAGGCGCTTTTGGATCATCTGTAAAAAATGTCTCGTTTCTGCCCATCGATAACGCCCACCGATAGAGCCAAGATATTCCGTCTTTGTAGAAAGCAGTAATTTTTGTCGAATAGGCTTTGTCTGTTAAGGCTTGTTCCAGCGAAATAAATTCATAATTATGCCGCTCATACATTTCAATCAATTCATCGAGATAATCAGCATTTAAAATACTCGCGTGTATGAGCAGCACATGTTTGATATTTCGCTCAAATAGTTTGATGGATTGCCTTTCAAAGTATTTCAGCTTTTGCTCCATATAGGCAACATAACTTATTCCGATGTATTTCATTAACGCAGTATCTCTTTTTACCATGGCACTATCGTAGGCATAGGCAAAAAGCCAATCGGAATTAACCATAGTGGCAGGCGCTTCAATATAGCTCTGGCTCGCTAAAAATGCCTGCAATGAATCGACTTTTGCTTGGCTTTCACCGATATGCAAATAGGGATGCCTGAAATAGGTAAGTGACTTACCGTAGCTTTTCATCAAAGGACGGGTGATCTTCTCGCCTCTGATTATATCATCGCAGTATTTCTTACTAGACGCACTGACATAATCGATGTGTGAAAAAGTATGATTACCCAAATCTATTCCAGCATCAAGCCACATGGTAAGCAACTTAATTTTCGAGGTATCCAATTTATTTGTATTAAACAGTTTAAATTCATTGACAAACCCAATAGCGGGAATTCTATGTTTGTTTAACGTTAGCAATGTTTTTTTCAATAAATCCCTTTGGAATTCATTGCTGCCAAAACTCAACGTAAAAGCCGGTAAATCGTCGAAGGTAAAACAGACCTGTTTCTTTTGCCCAAAAGAGAATGTCCCAGATAGAATTAAAATAAAAGATATTACTGTTCTCATGAGATTTACGTAATTGAATAAGTGGCGGACTTCAGTTCGTAATTGGCTCGTATGAAAGAATATAATCTTTTTTTTCTACCCAATTTCGCATCTCTGCTCAAGTATGGACAACATCTTGTTTCTGGCAGTTTTTATTACTGTTTGTGCATAAAGTAATCCCACGTCAGTTTTGCTATATCAGAAATTATTTTTTCATTCGTTTCTTCATTTTCTTTTGAGTTAACGACAAAAACGCTTATTGTGAAATGCTCTCCATTTGGTAAAGTTACAATTCCTATGTCGTTAATTGCTGCGGTAACTCCTTGTTCATTTGTGCCCGATGTCCCTGTTTTATGAGCAACTAATGCCCCTTCAGGTAATTGCCCCTTAATTCTTTTTTTTCCTGTCGAAGTTGCTAACATAGTTTCCCATAAAAAGTCAAAACTATTCTTTGATAAAATATTTTTAGTATAAAATAATATCAGCAACTCAGTAACAGATTTTGGCGTTGCCCAATTAGAAAATTGAACAATCCATTCTTTGTGCATTGCCTCTTCATTGGCTCGAATAAACACGTCTTTAACGCCTATTGTATGAATGTAATCATTAACGATTTTAGTGCCTCCAATCAATCTTAATAGAATGTCGCACCCATTGTTATCACTTTTGGCAACAGTATATTTAATAATTTCGGCAACAGTCAATTTAATATCTCCATTGGGGTAATCTTCACGAATAGGGCTCCAAGTGTCAGGCAATAATTCACTTTTCTTTATGTAGATTTTTTGGGTTATTTTTAGTTTGCCTTTATCCACTTGGTTTAATACTGCCAAAGCGATATGAAACTTAAAAACACTCTGCATGGGATAATGCTTGTGAATATTAATATTCAATGTGTCTTTACTCTCAATTCCATAAATAGAAACGCCAACATCTGCTTTTTTTGTGGAAATGATTTGTTGCATTTTTAGTCTTAGCGTGTCTGTTTGAGCAGAAGTTCGGAAAGAAATTAATAGAAGAAATAAACTCGTTATATATATGGCTTTTGTCATAATTGTTGTCTGTTTGAGCAATGAATAATAAAGCAACTAATTATAAATCTCCCCGTCGCTGGTGTGCTTTCCACTTCACTACTTTCATTACAATGGAGCCATAGAATTCTTTTATAAAACTAAAATTACCTATATTTCATTCACGGAATATAGTGGATTAGATAATAGACCAGCCACTATAGCAAAAGTAGTAAAAAGCGCAACATTAGCTTTGCACTTCAGCCTGCTTCAGGCAAAACTAATGTTGTCAGTAATATTCTTCTATTTGTTAATTAGATTAGATTATTTACATACCTTTGTGTCATTAAAACCTCTTTATAAATATTGATATGCTTTTTACAAAAGTCTAATGGCTTTTGTAGTTTTCGTTTTGTCTGTCAGATGAACACGAACAGATATTGTATTATCTAATTTTATAAAGAAACAAATGGAGCAAAAAATAAAAATTGCCGTACTTGGCGGTGGGGGCAGAACAGGCAACCATGTTGTAACCCAACTATTAAGTCAAGGATATAATATAAAACTTCTTCTCAGGAATCCTGAAAATTTCTCCCTTAAAAGTCCGCTTATTGAAATCATTAAAGGCGACGCAATTGACGCTGAAGCTATTCATTCATTGATTCAAGGCTGTCAAGCAATTATTAGTACAGTTGGTCAACGCAAAGATGAACCTCTCGTAGCTAGTCAAGCAACAATAAATATATTAAAAGCGATGGCAGCGTTTGGAATTCAGCGATATATTTTAGTCGCGGGATTAAACATAGATACTCCCTTTGATAAAAAGAGTTCAGAAACAAGGATTGCAACTGAATGGATGAAAGAAAATTTTCCTTTAATTCACAATGACCGACAAAAAACCTATTCTATTTTGTCAACTAGTAATGTAAACTGGACTTTGGTAAGAGTTCCTTTTATTGATTTTACTGGTGAAAAAAGTGAAACGATAGTTAGTTTAGAAGATTGTTTAGGTAAAAAAATAAGTGCTACAGATATAGCCACTTTTCTTGCCGAGCAGTTATCTGATGATACATACTTTAAAAAATCTCCATTTATTGCCAATGCTTAAAATTGTAAACAGTGAGTCTGAAAATGGCTCACTGTTTACTCCGCCTAGTCTTAGCGTCCGCTAAGACTCAAGAGTTAGTGAAGCGTCCGCTTCTATACTTATCCGATAAACCCGACCATCTCAATATAAGCTACTTCCCTGCGATGAGTAGCCATTTGAGCAGATGCTCAATAGTTTGTGGTCTTAGCGTCCGCTAAGACCAAGCGAAGCTCCGTAACGAAAGACAACATTAATAGGCTATTTTTTGAAGTTTCGGAGGTTGTAGGTAAAAGTGAGCATAAAATAGCGTTGCAAAACCTGGGTCTGCACGTCTTCTATATAAGCCACATTGATATTGCGTTGAATGCTGTTGTTCTGCTTCAACAAATCGTAAACCGACAACTTAAGTTCTCCTTGCTGGTTTTTTAGGAATTTTTTGCCAATGCTCATGTTCCAAAGCAAGAAACTCTGATTATAACCACTGGATAGTCCGGTGTTGATCTGGTGATTCAACGAAGTCTGGTAGACAAATCCTTTCCAGAATATCCAATTGAGCGAAAGGCGGCTGTTCTGATTAAAATACCGATTGTTGAGTTTGCTTTGCAGCGTATTCTGAGACCGGTTAAGGCTGGAGGTAGAAGACAGCGTAAAGTCCAGCTTATCACTAATGTTGCTGCTCAATATCACCCCCAGCCCCAGCGTTTGGGCATCAGAATAGTTAAGTTGATTGTTGATAAAGCCTGGGCTATGGGTATAATTGAGGGAGGCATTGAAATTCAAATTAGATTTCAATAGCTTGATCGGCACTCCGTAGGTAGCAAACGAACGCAGCGTCCAGTAACCATCAGCATTGACGGGCCTGGAAAGTTGCGATCCTTTTTTCAAGTCAATCCCGCCGTTCAGTACCGAATCACGCTCGGCAATGTAGACACTATTGACCACGTAATCATTGGCATAGCTACCCGACAAGGAAGCAAAGGAAGTACGCGATTTTTCGGTGTTGGCCACATTATAACGGAAAGACAGGTTATGTTGATAGGTTTGTTTCAAATCAGGATTTCCAGTTGACAACTGAATAGGATTGGCGTTATTAATCACGTTTTGCAGTTGATTGACCGATGGCTGGTTGGTAGAGGCGCGGTAGGTTATGTTCAGGTTCTGTTTGTCCGAAAACTTATACCGCAATACCGCGGTGGGCAATACATTGTAAAAAGAGCGGGTAAGGTCGAAAGGCCTTGGCAACAACTGGTCATTCTTCATCTGTGCCCATTGATAATTAGCCCCTACCGATAGATTTATTTTTTGTGTTTGATACCGATAGCTCGTTCCTACTTGCTGGGAAAAATATCGACTTTCAAACCGATTGGTGAGCGCCGTATCCAGTAAGCTGTAACGCCCCGTTTCTTCCGAGAAATTAAAGGTTTCTTTATTCGAATTATTGCGCTGCAAGGAAATAATGTAGTTCAATTGTAACATGCTTTGCTTTCCCAACGGTTCCGTGTACGTAGCATTGCCCACCATATTCCAACCATTTTTGTTCAAACTGGAATTTTGATTAATGGTGTCCGCGTCCACCGAGCTATCATAAAAATTATTTTCTGCCCGTAAGTTACTTTCGCCCTTATGTAGGTTATAGCCAGTGGTCAGGTTAAAAGAAATGGTTCGCCGGGGCTTGCTGAAACGATGCCGGAAAAGCGCCTCATTAGAAAAATTATAGCCGGTCAAACGCGAATAAAAAGCATTGTTAGTCTGGTTTAAGATTTCATTCAAATGATTGGTCTGGGCTGACAGGGAAGAGATTCCGTTGTTTTGCTGCCAGGAAAAACTGGGGCGAATCAGCAAAGAGTTCGACGAATCAATCCGATAGTTGAGGCGCAAATTGACCCGCTGGTTGTAATTGGTGCTGGAAGAAAGGCTATTTTGCTGGTAGGTTTGTCCAGAATCCGCAGGCAGCACATAATTGCGAAAGGAAAACTGATTGGCCGTATTATTACTGCGGTTAAAGAAATAACTTCCAGTTACGTCTATTTTCTTTCCCCATTTGTCCGAATAGTTCAGCCCCGCCGCGTGTGTAGTAGAGATACCATTTTGCTGACCTACCAAAAAGTTACTGGTATTACCCCCACCCGACTGCCCACCGCGACCGCCTCCCCCACGATTTCCCTGACCGCCAGAGCCGCTAATGCCTACTAAGTCCTGGGAAGAGAAGTTTTGAATATTGATGTTGTTTGATTGGGCAACAATAGAAATACGACGGTCTTTGTTAAAAATATTCAGGTTTACACCAGCCTGGTATTTAT
>JAZKGK010000043.1:0-11676 GCA_040385915.1 Bacteroidota bacterium | reverse complement strand
TCTAAAATTTACTTTAAAACTGACCGTCCTGATCCTGGTATTTATAGCCATCGCCGTAACCTACGTACAACTTGCCAAATTGCCCTTTCCGCTTATCCGCTTTGGTAACGATGTTAATGGTTTTGGAAGGTTGACCGTCGTCAAAGCCAGTAAACTGGGCTTGTTCACTTTTCTGATCGTACACCTGTATCTGATCAATCACCTCCGCTGGCAGGTTTTTGAGCGCTGTGTTGGCATCATCGCCAAAAAACGGTTTTCCATCCACCAGTACTTTTGTTACTTCTTCGCCTTGCGCCTTTATCGTACCACTGCTCACGTCCATGCCAGGCATCTTTTGAATCAAATCTTCTGCGGTAGCGTCAGGCTGGGTTTTAAAGGCTTTGGCATTAAATTGGGTAGTATCGCCGTTTTGAACCACAGTAGGCACTTTGCCAATTACTTGCACTTCGTTTAATTGCGTAGAAGCTGTGACTAATTGAATATCACCCAGTTCCAGGGATTGATTTCTGATAAAAACATTTTTCTCGAACGGCATATAACCCAGAAAACTGACCCGAAGCAAGTATCTACCAGGCTGCACTTTCTCTACGATAAACTGACCTTGGACATCGGCCACGGCTCCCACCCACAATGAATCTGAAGAACGGATAAGCACGACATTCGCCCCCGGCAGTGGAGCATGAGTCAGGCTATCATTCACCATGCCCTTCACTGAATAACTTTGAGCAAAAACCGGAGCCAACCCTAATAACCAAAAAGCAAAAAATATCCAGGTAGTTCGTAGCATCAGCAAGCGAAGGTTTTTACTTGATTTCCGGTATGACTAAAGGCAGGAGAAATAGTTTATCGTATTGGATAATAAAATATTTCTGTCCTAGCTGAGTAAACCTTCTTACAGGAACGGAGTTTATTCTCATAAAGTTGTTGGGCTTTGCATCCAGCTTTCAGCTCCGTAGCATAGGGTTTAAACCCTATGCTACGGAGCTGAAAGCCGAAGATGTTTTTTAAACCCTACGCTAAGGAGCTGGAAATCACATTTTTCACGCATGATTAATACTCAATTCGTCGTTAATAAATAACCGACTATCTATTATAAGCCCCTTTATAGACTCATTTCGCTAAAATTGAGGACGACGCACAAGGGCTCAGAACGAATCCATTGGTAATTTTACGTTATTTATGCATTGAAATCGGACTACAATCCGAAAACTAATTAAAACCTATTGAACACCTCTATGAAGGTAAAACACATTGTCTATATTATATTAATTATAGGATTAGGTACCTTGGTAGGATATCGAATTTTGACCAATAAAAGCAAAGCAGATTCGGCTGGGAAGAATGGTTCAGGGAAGGAAACGGCTGGCAAAGGAGGTTCCTCATCACCTTTGCGGGTAAATGGGGTTGTACTAAAGCCCCAACGTTTTGCTAATTCCATTGCTGTATCCGGCTCTATTGAAGCCAATGAACAGGTGATGATACGCAGTCAGGTTGCTGGATTGGTGCGCGGAATATATTTTCAGGAAGGTAGTAAAGTAAGCAAGGGGAAGGTTCTGTTACAGATAGACAATGCCGAATTGGAAGCCCAGTTGGCTCAAGCATTGACCAGGCAAAAGCTGGCCGCAGAAAATACCAAAAGAGCGGAGCTGTTAGTAAAAAAAGGCGGCATCAGTCAGCAGGAATACGATATAGTGCGGGCAGACTTGGAAACGTTGCAAGCACAAACCCAGCTAATTCGTGCCCAATTAGATAAAACAACCATCAGAGCACCTTTTGACGGAACTATTGGACTACGCACGATTTCGGATGGAGAATACCTTTCGCCCACAACGGTAGTTGCCAAGTTAGTGAATACCAATCCAGTGAAGCTTACTTTCTCGATTCCGGAAAAATACGCCAACCTGGTTAAAAACAATACGACACTGAGCTTTACCTTGTCTGAATCAGAAAAAAAGTATACTGCTGTCGTGTATGCCATGGAGCCTAGCATAGAAGCCACCACCCGTACCTTGCAATTAAGAGCCCGGGCCGACAATCCCAATGGTGAGTTGATTCCTGGGGCATTTGCTACGGTAGAATTGCCATTAACGGTCATAGAAGATGCCCTGCTTGTGCCCACCGAAGCCATTGTGCCCATTCAAAATGGGAAGAAAGTATTTGTGGTAGAAAATGGTCAAGCCAAAGAAGTGAAAGTAGAAACCTCTACCCGCAGAGACAAAGACATCCTGGTTACCACCGGATTACAAGCCGGAGATACGGTATTGACGACCGGAGTAATGGCATTGAAACCACAGACACCGGTAAAAGTGACTATTTCTAAAACTCAATAAACGATACTTGATATGAGTTTATCCACCCTAAGTATCAAGCGCCCGGTATTTACCATTGTAGTCAATCTGGTGCTCATTCTGTTTGGCATTATTGGCTATACCTTTCTGGGCATTCGCGAATTTCCGTCTATCGATCCGGCCACGATCTCGGTGCGCACCAGTTATTCCGGTGCCAATGCCGACATCATCGAATCACAGATTACCGAGCCTTTGGAGAAGTCGATCAACTCCATTGACGGCATCAGGAATATCTCTTCTTCTAGCAATCAGGGTACGAGCAATATTACGATTGAATTTAACCTGGACAAAAACCTGGAAGAAGCAGCCAACGATGTGCGCGACAAGGTTTCTCAGGCTGCCCGAAGCTTGCCGCAAGACATTGACGCGCCGCCTGTGGTGTCTAAGGCAGATGCCGATTCGGAGCCGATTATAATTATGACCGTTCGCAGTGACACCAGGAATGCGTTGGAGCTAAGCGATTATGCAGAAAACGTGATTTCCCAACGCCTGCAAACCTTGCCTGGCGTAAGTGGTGTCCAGATGTACGGACAGAAAAAATACGCGATGCGGCTATGGCTTGCCCCAATGAAGCTCGCGTCCTATGGTCTGACGGTAGCCGAAGTGCGGGATGCGCTGAACAAGGAAAATGTGGAATTGCCTTCGGGTAAAGTAACGGGCGCGAATACCGAGCTGAACGTAAAGACGTTGGGGAACCTGGCTACCGAAGAGCAATTCAACAATTTGATTATCAAAACGGAAGGCGACAAAATTGTCCGCCTAAGCGATATTGGCCGGGCTACTTTAGGGCCAGAGAATATAGAGACGAAAATGACAGAATCGGGCAAAACAATGGTGGGATTAGCCATTGTTCCTCAGCCTGGCACCAACTACCTGGAAGTAGCCTCGGCCTTTTACAAACGGTTGGAGCAATTGAAAAAGGAATTGCCGAAGGATATACAAGTGGCTGTGGCTGTAGACAATACCTTGTTTATCAAGCAATCTGTTACGGAAGTAGCCGAAACTATTCTGATCGCCCTGATCCTGGTTATCTTGATTATCTACCTTTTCTTCCGTGACTGGGGGATTGCTTTCCGGCCTCTGATCGATATTCCGGTGTCGTTGGTTGCCACTTTCTTTGTCATGTACCTATTCGGCTTTTCAGTCAACGTACTTACCTTGTTGGCCATTGTGCTAGCTACCGGCTTGGTAGTAGATGATGGCATTGTGGTTACGGAGAATATTTTCAAGAAAGTAGAAGAAGGAATGTCTCCGATAGAGGCGGCCATCAAAGGCTCGAACGAAATATTTATTGCGGTTATTTCCATATCCATCACCCTGGCTTCGGTGTTCCTGCCAGTTATATTTCTGGAAGGCTTTGTCGGACAATTGTTCCGTGAATTCGGAGTCGTCATCGCGGCTGCCGTATTGATTTCCGCCTTCGTGTCCCTCACCCTGACGCCAATGCTGAATGCGTACTTGATGAAAGGGGGCAAACAAAAGAAATCTAAGTTCTACACCTTAACAGAGCCTTATTTTGAAAAACTAAACACGGGCTATGCCGAGTCACTCAGCAGTTTTATGGAAAGAAAATGGTTGAGCTTTCCTATCATCTTGGGGTGTATCGGCATGATTGTTCTATTCTATAGCCTCCTTCAAAAAGAAACCGCTCCATACGATGACCGCAGCTACCTAAGGGCGCAAATCACTACCCCTGAAGGCTCTTCTTATGAATACACCGACCGTTTTATGCAGGAATTAACGCAATTGGTCAATGATTCCATCCCTGAGAAGAAAGTAAACCTGGTCATTACCGCTCCAGGATTTGGCTCTGCTTCCACGAACAGTGGCCGTATGATGATGTCGCTGGTGCAACCGGGAGAACGCCAACGTTCGCAAAAAGAGATTGCCGATAAACTAACGCAACTCACCAAAAGATACTCGGAGGCCAAGACCTTGCTCACGCAGCAGCCAACGATTGCGGTAAATAGACGCGGCGGTCTGCCAGTCCAGTTTATTATTCAAGCACCTAACTTTCAGAAACTGGAAGAGAAAATCCCTGAATTTATGAACGAAGCCAGCCAAGATCCAACCTTCTCTTCTACGGATGTAAACCTAAAGTTCAATAAGCCAGAACTCAATGTTTCCATAGATCGGGACAAGGCGCAAAGCCTGGGCGTATCAGTCATTGATGTGGCTCAGTCGCTTCAATTTGCCCTCAGCGGCCAACGATTTGCTTACTTCATGATGAATGGAAGGCAGTATCAGGTCATCGGCCAGTTTGAAGCCAGCGACCGCGCGACGCCCCTTGACCTCACTTCGGTGTTTGTTAAGAGCAGTTCAGGAGAATTGATTCAACTAGATAACCTGGTTACGCTCAATGAACAAAGCAGCCCTCCCCAATTGTACCACAACAACCGCTTTTTATCAGCCACCGTCTCGGCGGGGCTGGCTCCTGGCAAAAGCATCGGCGATGGGATTGAAGCCATGAACCGCATTGCAGCCAAAGTGCTGGACGATAGCTTTTCTACGGATCTCATTGGCGAGTCGAGGGACTTTGTGGAAAGCGGCTCGAACACTTCCTTTGCCTTCGGCTTGGCAATGTTGTTAATCTACCTTATTCTGGCTGCCCAGTTCGAAAGCTTTATCGATCCGTTCATTATTATCTTAACCGTTCCTATGGCAGTAGCCGGAGCCTTGTTCTCCCTATGGCTCTTTGGCCAGACCTGGAATATATTCAGCCAGATCGGGACGATTATGCTGATTGGCCTGGTTACCAAAAATGGTATTCTGATTGTAGAATTCGCCAATCACCTGAGAGAAACCGGCAAACCCAAAATGCAAGCAATCCTGGAAGCAGCCGAGTCCCGCCTACGCCCCATTCTGATGACAAGCTTAGCCATTGCGCTGGGTGCTTTGCCTATCGCCATGGCTTTTGGAGCCGCTGCCAAAAGTCGGATGGGGATGGGAATTGTTATTGTCGGCGGTACAACCTTTTCACTGGTACTGACTTTATTCATTATTCCAGCCATTTACGCCATGTGGTCAAGAGACCGGAAGGTTAACCCAGACATTGCCAATGCAGACGCCTACGAAAGACAGGAATTAAACCTCGTGAAATAACAGTACGCAATCAGTTGTAATAAACCACACTTTCAAAAGCCTACATCTTTGATTTACCATTAGCGGTTTCATTGCTCATTATTCACTACTCATTATTCACTACTCATTCCTAATTTATGTCTGAATTTGTAACCCTTTCTGTAGGGGGCGTGCCCGAACACTTCAATTTACCCTGGCACCTAGCCATTGACAATGGCTCTTTTGAACGCGAAGCTTTGCGCATTCAATGGAAAGATTATCCCGATGGAACCGGAGCCATGGCCAGAGACCTGCGCAGTGGTGTATTGGATGTAGCCGTACTGCTGACGGAAGGAATCGTGGCCGATATTTGTAAAGGCAACCCCAGTATCATCCTGGCTCCCTACGTAGTTTCTCCCCTGATTTGGGGCATTCACGTACCAGCCCAATCGGCTTTCGAGGCAGTAGAAGAATTGGAAGGGAAACGATTTGCCATTAGCCGCTACGGCTCAGGCTCCCATCTGATGGCCTTTGTACACGCCCAAAAACAGGGCTGGAACCCAACGGCGTTGCAACTCATACCCATCGTTGATATGAATGGAGCACGCCAAGCTTTCCGCAACGCTGAGGCTGATGCCTTTATGTGGGAAAAAACGATGACCCAGCCCTTGGTTGATTCCGGTGAATTCCGCCGCGTGGGAGAATGCCCTACGCCCTGGCCTTGCTTTGTGATTGCCGCCCGAAAGGAAGTAATCGAAAAACATCCCGAAGCTTTGCAAAAAATGGTCAGGGTAATTAATCAGGCTAGCTTGGCGTTCAAAAACAGTCGGGATGCTGTGACTATGGTCGTGAATCGGTTTGGTATTCAGCCTTCAGATGCAAGTGCATGGCTGGCGCGTACCCAATGGGCAACGGGAGAACCTCTTTCGCAGGAAACACTTCAACAAGTGATGCAAACCCTCTTAAGTCTGCAAGTAATTACTCAACCAATGGAGACCGCCGACTTGTACCAGGCTGTGTAAGGACAAGCAAAGAATGTTTATGCTGAAAGGGGATTAAAACACTGAATGTGAAAATAAAACCTAAAAAATTATTGCTTTACTTTGATGAGATTTTACTCAATTAGCCGCTTAAAGCACACAATCGATCTCCTTATTATTCTCTCATGAAAAAAACCGTACTCTGTATCCTGCTGTCTGCTTTTCTGCTCAGCATGTATTTTCAAAATTATGCAAAGAACCCGCTTCTGCTGGATGCATGGAATTGGCGTTCCAGCAAAAAAGACGTAGTGAAAATGCAGCCCAGTGCTGTATCAAAAGATAATCTGCTAACCCAAAAAGCAACAGTCCGATCGGTGGCAAAGATACTAGCCGATCCGATTGAGTGGAATTTCGACACGAATGCTGACGGATGGATTTACAACGATACGCAAGGCAGCGTGACGGCTGGCATCTGGACTATTAACCTGATCGGGGGCGATCCTTGGGTAGCGCTACAAGGCAACCCACTGCCAGTAGATCCTGCCATTTATCAATGGGCTGAAGTCCGCTTGAAAAACAGTACATCGGGCACATCAGCCATGTTCTTCTTCAACAATGGTGGTTGGGCAGGTGTACCCATTCAAGTAAAAGTTAACGACCCAGATTTTACCACCTATATTCTCGACCTACGAAACCAGCCCGGCTGGAGTGGTGCATTAAATACGCTGCGGATTGATGTTTCCGAACAAGCTACTTCCGGCACCGTTAGCATTGATTTTATCAGGCTGTTATCAGAAAATCCGGCAGGAGATGCACCTGAGCCCGTATGGAATTTTGATACCAATGCCGATGGCTGGATTTACAACGATGCACAAGGCAGTGTAACGGATAGCATTTGGACCATTAACATAACTGGAGCCGATCCCTGGGTAGCGATTCAGGGCAATCCGTTGCCTATCAATCCGACTGTGTACCAGTGGGCAGAAATCCGCTTGAAAAACAGTACGCCTGGCACATCAGCGATGTTTTTCTTCAACAATGGTGGCTGGGCAGGCGTACCCATTCAGGTAAAAGTAAACGACCCAGATTTTACAACCTACGTACTCGACCTACGCAACCAACCCGGTTGGAGTGGAGCCTTGAATACCTTGCGGATTGATGTCTCCGAACAAGCCACGTCTGGCAATGTCAGCATTGATTATTTCCGTTTGTTGAAAGATCGTCCCACCATCGTAGCGAGTTTACCCGGCGTAGTAGAGGCCGAAAATTTTGATGGCGGTGGAGAAGGCGCAGGTTATCACGACCTGGATGTAGCCAATCGGTTGGGACAATACCGCCCTTATGCCGGAGTAGACATCGAAAATTGTGCGGAGGGTGGTTACAACGTAGCTTGGATTGATACCGGAGAATGGCTAGCGTATACCGTTAATGTAGCCAAAACCGGCATCTACAAGATGGATGCAAGGGTTTCTTCGGTTGGCATTGATGG
This sequence comes from Bacteroidota bacterium, assembly GCA_040385915.1. Lineage (GTDB taxonomy): Bacteria > Bacteroidota > Bacteroidia > Cytophagales > ES-bin-26 > ES-bin-26. Next base: position 3,799 of record JAZKGK010000043.1, on the reverse strand, counting down.
TAAATTTCACGTCGAATTCGATGGGCTGGACAAAACAGGATTGCTTTCTGTACCCAATACCGGTGGCTGGCAAAACTGGCAAACAGTTACGAGTGCAACGATGGAACTCACAGCAGGGCTGCACCTCATGAAATTCTGGGTGGGAAATACTGGTTTCAACCTAAACAAGCTAACGATCCGGCCGGTATCAAACCTGCCTCAAACACCATTTTACGGCACGGCAATGGCATTGCCTGGCACCATTCAGGTAGAAGATTTCGATAAGGGCGGCGAAGATGTGAGTTGTCACGATGCCGACGAAATCAACCAGTTCGGGCAATATCGTCCCGACGAAAGTGTGGATATCGAAGTATGTGCAGCAGGTGGATTCAATGTGGCTGGTAGCCAAACGGAAGAATGGCTCGAATACACGGTGAAGGTAGCGAAGGCGGGCAACTACGTGTTTGAACCCTTTTTCGCTTCTGCCAGTGGCGGCGGGCGTTTCCATGTAGAATTCAACGGAATAGACAAAACTGGCCCTATTGTGGCCTACAATACCGGTAACTGGCAAAACTGGCAGAGCCTGCGTCGTACTGTAGCCCTTACTGCTGGCACGCAGGTGATGCGCGTATTCATCGAAAATGGTGGCGTTAACCTGGACAAATTCACCTTTAGTCCTGTCAGTCATACGCCGCCCGTACCAGGAGCCAATGCACCTCAGGTAGCACTCTTTTATTTTTCCTTCTTCGGCCACCATTTCTTTTCGCCCCAATTTTTGTCACCCATCGGCGATTCCTGGCTTATGCAAGGACAGACGCCCGCCTATAGTCCGACGGGCATCAGCAATTTCTGGGGCAAGCCACTTTGGGCAGCTACCCACGGCGATGGCACGATCAAGAACAACTACGTTTTTTACTTTAACCAAGATACCAACCAACCCAACAATGCCCTGCTCGACTATCATGCTGACCTGATTACGCAAGCGGGCGTTGATTTTGTCGTGCTCGATTTCACCAACGGAGCACTGGATTTCCCGGATGGGCCTTCTTATATCTCTGGTACAAAAGCTTTGTGCAAACGCTGGGCAGAACGGCTTGCAGCAGGGTTGCCCACGCCTAAGATCATATTTTTTGTGCGGAATGAGGCGGCATTGGAAGTAGTCCAGAATACTTATCTGAATGTGTACCGAAGCGATTTGTTCTACAATTACCTGGGCAAAAAATTCTTACTGGTGGCTCAGCCTTTCGATCACCTGGGCCACGGTGATCCTGGCCAACCCGCTGTGCCAACCCACGGGCTATTTGCCAACTACACCACCCGCCACTGCTGGGGCCTCGACAATTCGGGTTCGTACTGGCAGTTCAAGGTCAATTCCGAAACGCCTCCGCCACCATTCTACTACAATGGCCAGCCCGAACAAATGACAGCTCCAGTATCTACGCAAGCCACCTATATGACTACCGATGGCGTAAATCCAGCGCCGGGTGCAGTAGGCCGCCAAAACGGCGCGTACTTCAGCAAGTACATGGATGCAGCGACAAAAGCGGCGCCTAAGTTTGTCTTTATCCATTCCTGGAACGAGTGGGCTGCCGGAAACTGGGGCCTGCAAGACAAGCCCAACATCGTAGATCAGTGGTTGCAGGAATACAGTTCTGACATTGAGCCAATGGCCGGTGGACATGGCTATCAGTACTATTTCCTGATGAAGCAAAAAATCGCCGAATTCAAAGGGAAAGCCTTCGTGCCGAACCGAATTTATCGGGTAGTATCCAAATACAGCGGCAAAGTAATGCATGTCCCTTCCAATGATAACACCGTGCATCAGTGGGAACGGACGTGTGGCCTCAACCAGCAATGGAAAATAGAAGAGGTAGAGCCGGGCTACTACAAATTGACTGTACAGCACAGCGGCAAAGTGCTGGAAGTAGAAAATGCTTCGCTGAAAGACAATGCCGTGCTGCGTCAGGGCACTTGGTCAAATGGAAATCACCAGAAATTTGCGATTACTGAAATAGGGAACGGCAATTTTAAAATTACTGCCAAGCATAGTGGCAAGGCACTGGAAGTCAATGGAAATAATGTACATAACCAGGCGGCCATCAAGCAAAAGACCTATACCGGAGCGGCACATCAGCAATGGCGGTTTGATTGGATACCCACGAGCCCATCCGCTCGCGTAGAAAGCGAAGCAACTGACGATGACGAAAAGGTGAGCAACTCCTTGACAGTATACCCCAATCCTGCGGCTCATTCGGTTCAGTTGGATTGGATCGGCCTGGGCGAAGGAGCCTTGACCCTAACCGTGCTTAACCTGCAAGGGATCGTAGTATATGAGAAAATAATCGCCAACCAGGGCGAGTTTCTGCTCTCCACTACCACCCTAAGTAACGGCCTTTATACAGTTCGCCTGCGAAATAACCAGTCTGTTGCTACCCAGAAGCTATTGATTAATAGGTAATAGCAGCAGAAGAGACTTCATGTCTTAAAACCCTTTTAAGAAAGTACAGGTCTTCCTCCTGTACTTTCTTTTTTTCAGGCAGGCTCAATCAGGACTATCTTTTGTTCAAGTAAAAATGCATAAAACAAAATAGCCCTACAGCAGTTCAATAACATACGCGCTTGGGTTGTGAATCAGGAACTAGCCCTTTAGAAAATCAGTTTTGACAGACGAACGGAGAAGGGGCTGGGTATTCACTACAGGATGACAATTTCATCTAACTATATTCACAAGAAACGATTTTTATAATAATCAACCATTCATACCTAACTACTAATCACCTATCAATCCAATGGAGAAAATCATTAAAAGTGACCAGGAATGGAAACAGCAACTCACGCCAGAACAATACCGAATAGCCCGTCAAGCAGGAACAGAACGCGCTTTTACGGGTGAGTACTGCAATACCAAGGAACAAGGCACCTACGTATGCGTCTGTTGCGGGCAACCCTTGTTCGACGCTGCTACCAAATTTGATTCAGGTACTGGCTGGCCGAGCTTCTTTGCGCCGGTAGCCAACGAAAACGTGGACATACACCAGGATAAAAGCCTCGGCATGGTCCGTACCGAAGTGCTTTGCAGCCGTTGCGAAGCTCATTTAGGCCACGTTTTTAATGATGGACCAAAACCAACTGGCTTGCGCTACTGCCTGAACTCAGCTTCGTTGAAGTTAGAAAAGGAGTAAAATCATCTCTCAACAAGCCGCTTGTTCCTAAGGTTGTTTCAGTCTTTTTGATGCCTGCGAAAGTACTTTTATATTGGGATCTTGGTTAGATCAATGGAGAACAGAACGAATGTAGCCTCGTTATAGTATAACGAGGTAACGCACGAAAATCACGACACGGGCAGATACCCCTCCTATGGACGGGCACGGAAATCACGACACGGCTACAGCGTTACGGTGTAACGGAAATTCACGACACGGCTACAGCGTTACGGTGTAACGCTGCTACTTGATTTGGAATTTTCAGACAAAAAAAGGAGGGCGTGATCTCTGTAAGGTGAAGGTAATGCAAACACCACAAACTTGTCCTACATCCATTTCGACACCATTGGAAAGTATTTTCAGAGCATTGATTTCTTTTTCCCAAGTACTGGAAATAATCTCCAGACCAGTTTACAGTCTAAACCGCTTCCAGTCCCCCACTGGTCTTAGCATCCGCTCAATGCTGTCAACTTAAGGAACAGGCCCACCTTTTTAGTCCAGTCGATTGTCATCCTGAGTGGAGCGAAGGACCTTGTTATTAGTTTAGTTGTAACCCCATAACACCCACTGGTCTTAGCATCCGCTCAATGCTGTCAACTTAAGGAACAGGCCCACCT
>JAZKGK010000042.1:57659-73239 GCA_040385915.1 Bacteroidota bacterium | reverse complement strand
TTTTGCAATGTTAAAGCATTTTCCTAAATCCAATAGATTTCCGAAGTTCTCAGTACTTGTTTATTTACGCTCAATTCTAAAAGTAATTGTTTTACAGGGAGAAAAAACTCATAAACTCATAAACTCATAAACTCATAAACTTAAATGGGGATAAAACGGGATGCCGTAGCCACCTTTCACTACTCTATCATCCGAGTTTCGGTATGCTGGCTTCTTCTGTTGCTCCTTTTGCCTTGGAACAGCTTTTCACAGGAATACCCGCGCAAAGAGATTGACATCGATAACTTTGTGCAAGACCTGTTTGCGGTGCAGGATGAAGACGTGAACTACGAAGATTTGTACGAGTCACTCTTTCAGCTTTATACCAATCCGCTTAACCTGAATGATGCCAGCCGCGAGGAACTGGCGGCTTTATATACTCTATCGGAAGCGCAAATCAACAGCTTTCTGGCTTACCGCGAAAACAATGGCTTATTGCTCTCTATTTATGAATTGCAGGCCATTCCTAGCTTTGACTTGCCAACCATTTATAAGCTCCTGCCCTTTGTAACCGTACCATTTGCCCAAACGGATGGCCGTACCTTGTGGCAAAGGATTGCTTCTGAGCCAAACCATTATTTTCTGTTGCGCTATGCCCGCACATTAGAAGAGCAAAAAGGTTTTACGGCTCCGGACACCAACACCAGCGGTGACATTAGCCAGCGATACTTGGGCTCACCAGGGCGGCTGTATGCCCGCTATCGCGTAAGCCACGTCAAAGATTATAGCTTCGGTTTTACTGCCGATAAAGATGCTGGTGAACAGTTTATTTGGAACCCGACTTCCCACCGTTACGGAATGGATTTTGTCTCTTTTCACGCCAACCTGCAAAACCGAAAACGTTGGAAGAATATCATCGTGGGCGATTTCCAGCTACAATTCGGACAGGGCGTGGTGCTGGCAGCAGGATTTTCGCCGGGCAAAGGAGCGGAAACCATTACTACTGTACGGCGAAGCAACCTAGGCATCCGGCCTTATTCTTCGGTACTGGAGGCGGGATTTTTTCGGGGCCTTGCCGCCACTTACGAACTGAGTCCGCGCTTCCATCTGACGGGCCTTTTTTCGCTTACCAACCGCGATGCCAACCTTATTAACCAGGGCGACACGCTTGATTTTGAAGAGGCGTATATCAACTCTTTGCAAACATCGGGACTGCATCGGACATGGAATGAAATTGGAGCAAAGGGCAACATACGCGAACAGAACTGGGGCGGAAACCTACTTTATTCGAGTAAGAATCAAAAATTCCAGACGGGCTTTTCTTTTCTGCATACCCAATTTAATAGCCGCCTAGAACGCCAACCAAATCCCTATAACTTGTTTGAATTCAATGGAAAACAAAACCATGTCTTTGGTGTGAATTATACCTACACCTGGCGCAATTGGAATCTATTCGGCGAATGGGCACGCTCGGCAAGCGGGGGCATCGGTGGTCTGTCTGGTGTGCTGGCCAGTCTTTCGCCCAAAGTGGAGATGGCCTTACTTTACCGCCACTTCGACCGTAACTTTCATAGCTTCTACGCCAATACCTTTGGCGAAAACACCCGTAGCATTAATGAGCAAGGCATGTATTGGGGAATAAAAATTGCGCCGGTAAAGAAAGTGGTACTGAGTGCCTATTATGACCAATTCCGTTTTCCCTGGCTTAAATTTCAGGTAGATGCGCCCTCTGAAGGATATGAATACCTGCTTCGCCTGGCCTATAAGCCTACCAAAACGACGCTTTTATACGTGCAATTCCGCGAGGAACAAAAAGGCAAAAACCTGGTTAATAACCCAACCAATTTGGATTACATAGTAGAAAGCCGAAGAAGGAACTATGCCATTAACCTGGATTTCGCCGCCTTGAAGTTCCTGTCCTTCAAATCCAGGCTACAGTTCAGCGATTATCAGCAGGAAGGGGGAAAGCTTACGCATGGCCTGGCGCTGGTGCAAGACATAAACCTGGAATGGAGGCGGTTTAAGCTCAGTACCCGATTTGCCTTGTTCGATACCGACGATTACAATAACCGCCAGTATGTGTACGAAAAGGATGTTTTGTATAGCTTCTCCATTCCTGCCTACTATAATCGTGGCCTTCGGAATTACTTTTTGCTTCAATATCAGATTAACCGTAAGATCGATTGTTGGATACGCTGGGCACGAACAAGTTTACGCGACGTAGAGGCCGTAGGAACAGGTTTAGACCAAATTAATCAACCGCAACGCACGGATGTTCGAATGCAAATCAGATACAAGTTCTAAATGACGAATCCATGCTTGACGAATACTACTCTATTCTGGAGGTGGAGCCTGGGGCCGACAAGCGCGACATCAAAAGGGCTTATTGGCGTCTAGCAAAGCAATGGCATCCAGATATTAACTCGTCAGAAGAAGCACAGGAAAAATTTATCCTCATTCACCAGGCTTATGACATACTGGTGAACGACAAACCAGTCCCACACTCAGTAGTATATGCCTCCTCGCCAACTGACATCAATGAGGAGCTCATCAACTGGATTTTCGACCAAAAAAAATACCAGGAAAACTACTGGGCCGAACGCCAGGAACGGGCTGCTCATTTTGCCCGGCTTCAGTATGAAGAATTCAAACATAACAATGAGTTATTTAAAAATTCTTTTTGGTACTGGCCTGCCAAGGCTTTTACCTATTTTGCTTGGCTTATAGGTAACCTTGCCGGACTCAGTTGCTTATTTTCCCCCATATGGATCGCTTTTATTCTAGGGCATTTGAGTGCTGGAATAACGCTTTTCCCTTTTTCCCTGCTCGGCTTTGCCGTCATCGCCGCAGCTTTCCGTTTCAAACAAGATGTAGTGGAACGGTATTTTTGAGCAAGTGAGTCGCTAAATTTTCAGTAGGTAGCCTGAACTAAAGGCTTTTTTCTTATACTTGTTCCTTACCCCGCCATCTTCATGAAGAAAATTACTCAAAACCTGACCTTCCAGGTCGCGACGGCTATCTTATTAGGAATACAGCTTGGCACATTTTTCCCTACCGTAGGTGCCGCCATGAAACCCGTTGGAGAAACTTTTATCAACCTCATTAAGATGGTGATTGTGCCAATCATTTTTCTGACGGTGGTTTTGGGCATTGGAAGTATGGGTGATATGAAGAAAGTCGGGCGGGTTGGCGGGAAAGCGCTGCTGTACTTTGAACTCATTACCACTTTTGCGTTGATCATTGGCGTGACTGTAGCCAACCTGGTGAAACCCGGCGAGGGCACGAACGTGGGCACCAATACCGGAAATACGGAACAAGCGGCATCGCAAACAGCTCAGTATGCCGAAAGAGCCGCTGAGATGGATTGGGTAACTTTCATTACACATATCGTTCCCTCCAATGTATTTGAAGCCTTTGCCAAAGGTGACATTCTGCAAGTACTCTTCTTTTCAGTATTATTTGGCCTAGCCCTGACGCGGCTGGGAAGTTATGGCCAGCCTATTCTCCATACTTTTGAGCGTTTTTCCAAGGTCTTGTTTAGCCTCCTGGCGATGGTGATGAAACTGGCTCCGCTGGGTGCCTTTGGTGGTATGGCTTTTACTATTGGCAAATACGGGATACATACCTTGCTCCCACTGGGCAAATTGATGCTGGTAGTCTATGCTACCATGTTTCTCTTCGTTTTTGTCGTGCTCAACCTGGTTGCCTGGCTGTATCGCTTCAGCTTATGGCGCTATCTAGGGTTTATCAAAGAAGAAATCCTGATTGTATTGGGAACATCCTCGTCCGAATCGGTCTTGCCCCGAATGATTGGCAAAATGGAGCAATTTGGCTGTTCTAAGCCAGTATCCAGCTTAGTTATTCCTACGGGCTACTCTTTCAACCTCGACGGCACCACCATTTACCTAGCCATTGCCACCATCTTCCTGGCCCAAGCCTTTCATGTCGAACTAAGTTTAGGACAACAACTGAGCATTATTGGCATCCTGATGGTCACTTCCAAAGGAGCGGCAGCAGTAACGGGTGGCGGCTTCATCGTACTGGCCTCCACCCTGACGGCTACGAAAGTAATTCCGTTAGAAGGATTGGCCTTACTCTTGGGAGTAGACCGATTTATGTCCGAAGCCCGCGCCATTACGAACCTCATTGGCAATGGCGTGGCAACCATTGTGATCGCCAAAAGCGAAAAAGAGTTTGATGAAGCGAAATACCAGCGCATTCTCCGGGGAGAGTTGGATAAAGAAGTAGAGACAGTATTATAAAAAAAGGTCACGGAAGCAAATGCCTCTGTGACCTTTTTTTACGATACTGTCTTCTTATTTTTTATAATACTTTAATGCTTCGGGTAATTGCTTTTGGATATCAGCGATACGGCGTTCATCGGCAGGGTGAGTAGAAAGAAATTCTGGTGGCTTGGCTCCTCCCTGGGCAGCCATCCTTTCCCAGAAAGTAACTGCTTGGTTAGGATCGTAACCCGCCATCGACATAAAGATCAGACCAAGGTGATCGGCTTCTGATTCCTGATTACGTGAGTGGGACAATAAACCCAACTGTGTACCAACCCCAGCCGCTTGCAATAATAACTGACTGACCAGCTTAGGATTAGACCCAGTTACAACCTGACCTGCCTGCAACAGCCCATTCGCAACCATTGTTTCGCTGGCACGCTCATCGCTGTGCTTGGCAATGGCATGCGCAATTTCATGGCCCATTACCACGGCTAAGCCCGTTTCATTTTGAGTTACTGGCATAATACCCGTGTATACAACCACCTTTCCACCGGGCATACACCAAGCATTCACATCCTTACTTTCTACGAGGTTAAATTCCCACTGAAAACCATCTAGCTGACTAGATAGGTTATTTTGAGCCATATAGCTTTCCACAGCTTTTTGAACCCGGGTTCCAATTCTTTTCACCATCTCTACATTAGAACCACTTTTGATTACTTTACTGGTATCCAAGAATTGTTTATAACTCGTTGCGCTCATTTGCTGCATCTCAGACGAGGATATTAAACTCAACTGCCTTCTTCCCGTGACTGGAACGGTGCTGCATGCAGCAAGCAAACAACATATAAACAATGACAAAACTTTTTTCATAATAGGTAAATTTAATCGGTTATAATTATTGAGTAAGGAATTCTGATGATACAAATACGCAATCATCTTGCATATCAACTACTTAATGTATTCCAACTAACAAAGCAGAAACCTAAAGCCCTACTTTCTCGAATTCATTACGGATTCCTTCCGCGTTTGTTGCCTCAACACATTCGCAAAGAATGATTTTACAAATAATATAAACAAGAATTATTCCAGCTCTTTATTACACGGTTTATTAGAAGTGCTTAGGCTAATCTAAGGCAGTTTTGCCCTTTATCATTTTATTGACAGAGATATATACTTGCCACAATCCCAACAGTAACACGAGGATGAGCATAACTAAGCATCAATACATTACCCAGTATAGCCAAAATAAAACTTGCTTTAGATAAGGTTAGCTTCATGCATCGAAAAAGGGTTGGTAGATTCCAGTGAAAATCATTCAGCCTGTGTTCCGTTATTTTGGCAAAGGTTATATCTTTACCACCGGCACAACGCTGCATGTGACGGACAGGACTTTTTCACACGTCCTTGATAACCGATCAAACTTACCAACAAATAAAGCCAAATCCATCGAATGAAAATATTTGCTATTGGCAGGAATTATGCCGAGCATATTAAGGAGTTGAACAACGAACGCCCTGACGAACCAATCATTTTCTCCAAGCCCGACACGGCTATTCTCCGGAAGAATGCGCCGTTCTATTACCCCGACTTCTCTAAAGACATTCATTATGAAGTAGAAATTTTGCTTAGAATTGAGAAGGAAGGCAAAAATATTGATGCTACGTTTGCCCATAAATACTATAAGGAAATCGGTATCGGTATTGATTTCACGGCGCGTGACTTACAACAGAAAGCCAAAGACAAAGGACTTCCCTGGGATATTGCCAAAGGCTTTAACGGCTCCGCTCCTATCTCCGATTTCGTTCCGCTTACTGACTACCCTAATTTGAAAAATATTAATTTCAGCCTGAAAGTAAACGGGGAATGGCGGCAGCAAGGCAACACATCCATGATGCTGTTCGATTTTGACTATATCATTTCCTACTTATCTACTTTCTTTACCCTAAAGAAGGGCGATATTATTTACACAGGCACCCCCAAAGGCGTTGGCCCAATAAAGATTGGTGATACACTGGAAGCCTTTATTGAGGATAAAAAAATGCTGGAATTTGAAATAAAGTAAATAAGATTTGAAACACATACCCAATAGTCTGAATAGGCATCAATATCTTTTTGTGCTTATCATTTCTCTGTTACCCTATTTGCCCCTGAGCACTTCTGCCCAATCGTACCCGAAAGGCTATTTTACCTTTCCCATTATGCCTGGCAAGCAAAATTTCATTGTGGGAAATATGGGAGAATTGCGCCCAAACCACTTCCATTCCGGTCTGGATATTAAAACCTTGCAGCGCGAAGGACTCCCCGTATACGCCAGTGCAGAAGGCTACATCTCTCGGGTAAAAGCCTCTACAGTGGGCTACGGCAATGTCATTTACATCACGCATCCCAATGGATTGGTGACGGTTTACGCGCACCTGCGCACCTTTAACCGTGCCATTGGCGATTATATGCGCCGCCAACAGTATGCCCGCCAGACTTTTGAAACGGAACTACAGCCCCAACCCAACGAATTACCCGTGCTGAAGGGCGAAATTATTGCCTTTTCGGGCAACACTGGCAGCTCGGGCGGTCCACACTTACACTATGAAGTGCGTGATGTAAAAGAAAATGTGCTGAATCCCTTGAATTTCGGCTTTCAGGAAATTGTAGATCGTGTGCCTCCCAGCTTTGAAAAAATCGGCTTGCGTTCGCTGAATGCTGATGCTCGGGTAAAAGGCGAATTTGGACGAGTGGAGTTTGTTCCTAAAAAAATCAACGCCAATACATACGTTATTCCTCAACCGATTACGGCTTTCGGGAAAATAGGCCTGGAAGTATTGGTGTATGATAAATCGAGTGGCATTGAAAATCGCAATGGCGTTACTTGCGTGGAAGTGGAATTGGATGGCAATGAAATTTATTCGCACAACATAGAAAGTTTTGCTTTTGAACAAAACCGCTACCTGAATGTACACACTGACTATGCTACCGGGCCGCGGTTTCAACGGTGCTACATTGCCGATGGCAACGCCCTCAGTATTTACCGCAATACAGCCTCCAGAGGCAAAATGACCATTACTGCCCAATCTACCCACCGCATTACTGTCACTTTGTGGGATGCTTACCGAAACAAATCGCAGTTGCAGTTTACGGTAAAAGGACAAGCACCAAATTTTGTCCTGCCTAAGCTCAAGCTAAGCAAGCTCCCCACAACCATTGACTATAAAACAGATGAAAACACCTTGATTATCAAGGCAAAAAACATTAAAGCGGAAGCTAATTCGGCTGATTTATACGTGCGGAAGAAACTATTTCAGCTTCCGATTGCCTTCTATAAAAATGGTGAAGCCAACTACCTGTGGGACTTGCGCCGGGGAATGCCGGAGTCGGTAACCATTTGTGGCACACCGCTGAATTTCAACTTTAAACAAGTCATCCCTTCGCAGAATGACTTTATATACGGCAAGGATTCCCTCCGAATTTCCTTCGAAAAGACATCCCTCTTCGATACACTTTACCTGGCAGTCGATCGAAAAGGAGATGTGATTACCATCAATGAGCCAACCATTCCACTATTAACCGGACTTGCCATCGGTTTCAAACCATCCAGTTCGCACTGGGATCAATCCAGGACTTTGGCTTATGCCTTGAAAGGATGGCGAAAGCAATGCCTGGGTGGTACCTGGCTTAATGGTCAGATCAATTTCACCACGCGCGAACTGGGGACTTTTACCCTGGCTACCGATAGCATTGCCCCCACGATTAAGCTAGTTACCAAAAATGCGAGTCAGGTCTCCTTCCGCATTGGCGATAACCTTTCGGGCATTGCCAGTTTCAAAGCGCTATTAGATGGAAAATGGCTGCTCATGAATTATGACCATAAACGAAGCCTGATCTGGTCAGACAAACCCGACAAAGCGCTTCCATTGAAAGGCACCTTGACTGTAGAGGTAAAAGATGTGGCAGGAAACACCCAACTATTTACCACAACCCTTTAAATGATAGGCAACCAAAAACACCTTCCATCAGTCCCTTCTGGCTAGGGAATAAGATGGTAAAAAAAAAATTAAGAAATAAATGGAATTTACGTTAACAACTGTATCTTGTCGTAACGTTATTCACTTATTCTTATGCAACTTCACATTGGCGATAAAGCTCCTGACTTTACAGGCAAAGACCAGGATGGCCATTCGATTACCTTATCTAGTTACCAGGGCAAAAAAGTTATCCTCTACTTTTACCCAAAAGATGACACCTCAGGCTGCACTACCCAGGCCTGCAACCTACGAGACAATGAAAATGACCTGCGTCAACATGGCTTTGAAGTAATTGGCGTAAGCACAGACAACGAAAAGTCGCACCAGAAGTTTATCACCAAATACCAACTTCCTTTCCCTCTTATTGCCGACACCGACAAAGAAATTGTGGCGTTATACGACGTTTGGAAGGAAAAATCCATGTACGGACGGAAATATATGGGCACCATGCGCACTACATTCATTATTGATGAGCATGGCATCATCGCCGACATTATAGGTAAAGTAGATACCAGTACACATACCAAGCAGATATTAAAGTAGTTATATACCCTGAATAGGTTATATAAGAGCTATAAAAATTGATTACTACCTACAAACAAACGATCTAAAAACGGTCTAGAGTATGAACTTATCAACTCTTGTTAAGCATGTATAAATCGGTATTACACTCTTATTTTCTTATTCAACTCATATGTCAAACCAACTTACTTGCCCTAGTTGCACCGCCTCCAATATGAAAGCTTGGGGCGAAAAAAACGGCTTTACGCTTTATCAATGCAATGATTGCACCCACATTTTTGCCGACATGTCTGCTCACGACTGGGGTAAAGACAACCCGGAGTCCTTTCGGAAAACGATGACGAACAATCGTCCTGATGACGATCTTAAATACTACGAGCACTTGGCTACGGGTGAACCTAAAGGAAGAAATGTATACAATACCACACAACTGATATTAAAAACCACCAAAGATTTTAGCAAACAGGGACTAAAATCGTGGTTGGATGTAGGTTGTGGAAGTGGTTTTTTGCTATCGACATTAAAAAAGCAGAACTGGGAAGTAACCGGTGTGGAGCCTGGGGCCTGGGGACAAATTGCGGCAAAGAAAAAGGAGGTAACCATAGTACAAGGCTTCCTAACTAAAAATACCTTTAAAAAGAAATTTGATGTTGTATCAGCCATAGATGTATTAGAGCATCAAGCTGACCCTTCTGAATTTATTCAAATAGCCAAACATAATTTGATCGATAAGGGAAAAATTGTCATTATCATTCCCTTTGCCGATTCCTTCCACTGCAAAGTATTCAAAGACAAGTGGGGAATGGTTGCGCCACCAAGCCATTGTCAATATTTCACTTATAAAAGTTTCGAAACTTTTGTCAACCGACATGGGTTAAATATCGATAAACAAGCGCAATTTAACGCTGGCCGGCCTCGCGCTTTTTGGCGCACTCGTCTCACCAGGGCTGTTATTGATACGTTTGTAGCCGTTACCTTAGGCGGCGATCAATCCCTGTTTATCCTTTCAAAAAAATAAGAGAAAGCAATTACTTCTACCAAACAAATAGGGCTTCCATCTTCTGAATAGATGGAAGCCCTATTTGTTGTACAGCCCAGAGAATTCATTTCTCAAAAAAGCTTGATCAGCGTTATTCCTAGAAATGTGGCTAGCAAACCGACGATAACGCTGGCTGCGATATAAAGAAAGGCGTATCCGACTTGTCCGTTGCGCAGTAAGCCAATGGTTTCGTTGGAGAAAGTAGAAAAAGTAGTAAAGCCTCCGCAAATGCCGGTAGCCAGGAAGAAACGCCATTCGGGAGTCATATTCCCTTTGAGGGAACAGCCAAAAATTACTCCTATCACAAAGCAGCCTAGGATATTTACGCCAAACGTGCCTAAGGGAAACAGCGATAAACATCTATTCTGAATCAACTGGGAGGCCAGGTAACGCAACACACTTCCAATGAATCCGCCCGCACCGACGAGTAACCATATTCTCATGCTTCGTTTGTCGAGAGTAATGCTGTTTAGCCTTTAGCTATTTCTTCACTGAACTCTTGGAAGGTTATCTACGTGGTTGCCAATAACCCTCCAAGAGTTTTAGTCTGAAATTGAGGTAAAAGGCCACCTATTGCAGAAGCATAACAGCTTTAGTAAATTTCAGGGATAAACCGAGCCACAAGTTAGTAAACTTGCTGGATTATTTCCCTGCATCCACTCGCCAACGCCCTAGTTTCTAGCCCCAACAGAAGAATCTACTGGTGCAGCGGAAAGCTGAAATGCTTCTGCCAATAACTCATACGAGCGAATGCGGTCGGCAAAGTCGTGCGTGATAGTAGCTACTACAATTTCCTCTACCTCATAAGCATCCGCCAGTATTTCTAAAGCCTCTTTTACCTGATCAGGAGTTCCGCTAACCATCCGGCCACGGTTCAATTGAATGCGCTCCAATTCAGCATGCGAGTAGCGATGAGATTTAATCTGCTCAAATGCTGGAAACCCTTCGCTTACGCCCCTTTCAATGTTGAGTAATTGCCAATCCATCACCGCCTGCAATTGACTGGCTTTTTCTTCGGTATCTGCACAGTTCACAAATATGCCTACGCTGGCTTCTGGCTTCAAGAAACGCGCTGAAGGCTTAAATCGCTTCTGATACGCCCTCACAGCCTGCGCTCCGCCAACTGGGTTTATAAAATGGGCGAAGGAAAGCGCCATGCCAAAATGGGCCGCCACCAGGCCACTTTGCCCACTGGAAGTCAATATCCAGAGGTCTGGCACGGTTTCGGCCAAAGGAATGGCTTTTACTTTTTCGTGGATGGAACCTGGTTCAGCATTATCAGTGAGGAAGTTTTGCAAGTCAATTAACTGCTGGACGAAGTCTTGTTCGCTGAAGTTGTTGGAAGGATTGAGCAAGGCCGCTGTTAGCCGATCACCGCCGGGAGCGCGGCCCATCCCTAAATCGATTCGCCCCGGAAACAGGATTTCGAGCATACGGAAGTTCTCCGCTACTTTTAAGGCACTGTGATTGGGCAACATTATTCCACCAGAGCCCAAGCGGATACGGTGCGTTTCCCCAGCCAGGTGAGCAATGAGTACTTCAGGGGTAGAACCCGCTAAACTAGTGATATTATGATGTTCGGATAGCCAATAGCGCGTATAGCCCAACCGATCAGCCAGGCGAGCCAGTTGTACCGATTCTTGTATGGCTTGTGCCGCCGTGCCCCCTTTGCGAATAGGTGACTGATCGAGCACGCTTAATTTGATGGTCGTATTCATGCTTTCTACAACAGGAATAAGCCCGAAAAAGTTAATTTACGCCCAGCCTTTGCCTCTACGGAGAATTTTTGGTTTATAGCTCCCGTGGCTGGTGTCCTCACCAGCCATCCAGTTCTGAAAATGAGGCTTTCAAATGGGATACGTGGTCTGGTGAGGACACCAGCCACGGGGAGATACTACTTTGGCAAAACCGATCTGCCTTTCTACACAGCTACCTATTTTCTTCTGCCGAAAATTCTTAACAGAAAGAGGAACAGGTTAATGAAATCCAGGTATAGTTTCAAGGCTCCCATGATGGCTTCTTTATGGTCTTCTTCCGTGCCTTCGTTTCCGATGATGTTCATTTCTTTTATCTTCTGGGTATCGTAAGCCACCAAGGCTACGAAAATAAGTACACCAGCATAGGTGCTAATCCAGTAAAGCGTTTCATTCTGCCAGAATAGGTTGACAATGGAAGCCAGGAAAAGGCCCAGCATGGCCATCAATGCCAGGTTTCCAATAGAAGTCAGGTCTTTCTTGGTAAAGTAGCCGTACACGCTCATTCCGCCGAAAGTACCCGCGGTAATAAAGAAAGTAGAGGCAATGGACGAACTGGTAAACAGTAGGAAAATGGCGGCCAAGGTTACTCCGTTCAATACGGCGTAGAGCAAAAATAGCATGGTAGCCGTAGAAGCCGAAATTCTGCTAATAACGGAGGAAATATATCCCACCAGCAGCACTTCGCCGATGATGAGCGCCCAGAATACCAGTCGGTTACCAAAAATCATATTGACCAGGCCAGGAGAAGACGCTACTAATAGGGACGTTGCCGCCGTTACCACCAGGGCAGCGCACATCCAGCCATATACTTTGGCCATAAAGCTGGCCTGTTCTACTCTAATCTGTTCAGCCGTAAAAGAATTGTGATTCATCATTTCGTTTGGGTTAGTTAAAAAGATCTTTTTGGATCAGTCAATCAGGAAATCGGTTGTCCAATGTCTGATTTGGGCGAAAGATACGGTCTTGGGCGAATTATTGGTAACGTTTTCTTGCCTGAATTCTTACTTTGTTGCCTACTGTGGCATTCTTTCGTAGGTATGGCGTGTTTTCTGGCTTTTCCCGCTGCCAGCCTGAAAGGCTAAGCATCAACGGCGGAGCAGACAAGAAACGATTTGCGCGGGTGCGAAAGAGCAATAGCAGCAAAAATCTGCCGTAGGCATACATATCAACATTTGTTAGAAAAGCTTTAAAAAACGCTCCTTAAGAAATCATTCCTTACGCCATCCATATTTGGGTTTTAGCAAGATTGTTTGGTTAAAAACTTCTTTTTTGGGTTTAATGGGTCACATATTGATCAAGGAAAGCATATAGGTTCGTTAAGTTTTTAAAGAAAACTTACTTATTGCGGAAAATGCTCTTTAATTTTACTTTATGTACCTTTTATGAAAAAACCCGTGATTTTCTCCCTAGCCATTTTAATGAGCTGCTCCTTTGCTATGGTTTCCTGCAAACACGACAAAGACAAGCTTTTCCCTGCAAAAAACAGCTGTCGGTTAGATAGTATTATTTATAGGTATAGTGATTTCTCTTATACAGAAGGATATGCTTATTACCCGAATGGAAAGTTGAAGCAACACGTGTCCAACCCTGCTCAGGCAAGTGAATACAGCTACGAAGGCAATTTAGTTACAGAGTCTATCAGCACGGATCGCTTTCCGGCCACCCATAAAATAACTTACGAGTTAGACGCCAAAAAATTAGCTAAAAAGTCCTACAGCTTCTTTTCTGATGAAGCAAGCAATGTCGCTTACGACACTACTTTTTACACCTTCAACACAGCGGGGTATTTGACGAAGAAAGTGCTAAAAAGAACGGTTAAAAACTTTGAGCAGACCACGATAGCCAATATCGAAACTGTGACTAGCTATAGCATTGTCAGTGGCAATACGACCGAAGAGCTCACTAAGACCACCACCAACCCTGGAAATTTCACCAGCGAGCAAGTCTCGGCCAGCTATGAGTTTTATTCCGATAAAATAAGGAAAGAAGACAGCAGCCAGCCTTTTTGGTTAGGCAAAGGAAACACGAATCTGGTAAAGACAGCCTTTAAACACGAAGCAGATTTCGAAGCCACCACCACCGAATACACCTACGAAATGAACGCCAAAGGGTACGTAAGCAAAGCAACCGCCAATGGCATTCCTCTAACTTATTATTATACCTGCCAATAAACGAAACCTCGGATATGCCGAGTTAGTCGACAATGGAATCAAGGTTTTCCCACATTTTCCTAATACCTTTTATTCTACAATCCGTTTTGGATACGTTACCCAGCACCAGCCCTTCAGGTTGGTGCTTTTTTTATTAGCTTTAGCTATGATTTTTACTGTATGACCGTTTCGCCTCTTGATTTGCTGATTTTACTGGGCTCTGCACAAGGCATTATTCTCGCCTTCCTGTTATGGCATAACCCCAAAGGATCTCGCCTGCCCAACCGACTCCTGGCCATCTTAATGGTTTTGCTGGCATCTGCTTGCCTTGCCGTCGGAATACCAGTGGCCAATCAATGGATCAGCCTGATGCTGGATCTGTTCCCATGGATCATTATCATGCCCTTTGGGCCAATCATCTTATTTTATACAAAAGCCTTACTTGATCCTTCCTTCCAGATTGGCCGGAAAGAACGCCTGCATTTTTTGCCAATCCTGGTAGATCTGGGATCGAGCATCATTGGCTGGACCTTCATTATCGGGGTGCTGGCCGACTTGGTTAATTATGACGATCACCAGTGGTGGGGCAATCTCATAGATGATTATAATATCTACGCAGATATTCCCCGCTGGCTTTCAGTCACGACCTATCTTTGGTTATCTCAGCGCTTTATTGTTCAGAAAGAAAAAGCCAATCTTTTAGAGGAAACCCAACAACCCCATGTCCGTTGGTTGAAACCCTTTTTACGCGTCTGGTTCGGGTTTCAATTTATCTGGCTGCTGTTTCTCATTCCGTATGAATTGCCAGCCTTCCGCAATACATTATTGGATAATGTAGGCTGGTATCCGATTTACATTCCGCTGGCGGGGCTCATTTACTGGATGGGCTTACGGGGTTATCTGCACACACTTCCGGCACTTGCTACTCCTGCTTTTCTTGCCAAAGACCGCAAAGTGACGAATACCCCACTGCCGACAGAAACCGTTCAGGCTGCCATTCAATCCCTTCAGCGTGCTATGGAGGAAGAAAAACTTTACCTGGATACGGAACTGACCGTTGAAAAAGTAGGACGACAATTGGGGTTACCAGCCAAAACAATTTCGGCGGTGCTCAACCAACATGTGGGTAAAAGCTTCAATACCTATGTGAATGAATACCGCATTGAGGAAGTAAAACGACGGTTATTGATGCCCGCTTCCCAATCTTCCACACTGGTAGGAATCGCTTTCGACTGCGGGTTTAATTCCCAAGCCACGTTCCAGCGCGCCTTCCGCAACCTCACGAATCAGTCGCCCAAAGAATTCTTGGAAAGTCAGCTTCCCACTGAAAAAACAACGCTCAACTCCTAATTTGAGTCGCTAGAGAAAGTATCCCGTTCTTTCCACACGGGGCAAAATATGGATAGAAGCGAATTGAAATCCCCAAGCGGCTAGACATATTGGCCTGAGTTGCGCCAGTAGCTAAGTATATATACTGAAATAGAAAAATCCAGTTTTATACTCTTTATGGGGTAAACTCCAAGTACTATGTTTACCCTATCCTCTAAATCATATCCCCCCATGACAATTCATTTAACTTTAGTAATTGAGTATGTAGGCAATAATTTATTTAATGCCTACCTAGAAGAACTACCATTAATCCGGCTCGACGACAGAAGCTTTGACCAAGGTCTGAAGGCAATGCTATCGCTGGTTAGTCCCGAAATGGGGCAAATTAAAAAGATCAAATTGGTCATGCCTTCATCACTTATGGGAACTTCTACCAGGGCTCAGCTTAACACGTTGAAGCAAGCCCTAAGTTTAAACTGTGCATAAACATTGCATACTGGTTGTCACTTGGTATGAGATGCTACCAAGTGACAACCGGATAAACAGATGGGCTAAC
>JAZKGK010000042.1:14864-57589 GCA_040385915.1 Bacteroidota bacterium | reverse complement strand
GAGTCGTTTTGTGCGTCAGGTTTGCTTTTATTGCCCTTCAAATAAAGCCAACCGAATCCACATGTGCCATATCAAAAAGAATTGCCGAATACTCATGCTGGGAGCCATTCTCTGCTTCTGGGCCACCGCAACTTTCGCCCAATCAACCTATCTGACCATTTCCGGAACAGTGGTTAATCAGAAAAACGAGGAACCCATCCCCTACGCCAGTATTGCCATCACCGGACGAAGCATAGGCACGACTTCCAATACCCAGGGGAATTTTGTTTTCAAAGTACCATCAGCGTACCTCCAAGACAGCCTAAGGGTATCGTGTGTGGGATTTCAGTCATTTACTCAGGCAATTGCCACGCTACCCAAGCAGGCAATCATCATTCGGCTCCAACCGGCTACGCTTTTATTGGAAGAAGTACAGGTACAAGCCCAAGCGAAAAGCGCTATAGATATCCTGAAAGAAGCCATTGCAGCCATTCCACTTAATTATGATACAGCTTCGGCCCAATTGACTGCTTTCTACCGGGAAGCGGCCCGATTTGAAGGCCAACCTGTTTCTTTCATTGAATCAGTACTTTCCGTGTATAAATCTCCTCATAACCGACCAGAAACGAAAGATGGGCTAAAAATTATTAAAGGCAGAAAAAAGCAGTTTGATCGCTCCAAGCATCGATTACCGGAGTTTGTCAACCTGAGCAACGGTGCAAGAAGTTCCTTATTCAGTGATATTCCCAAATATTACGCTGAAAAGAATAGTATACTTAATGAGAAGAATTTCAAATATTATGATTTCAGACTGAGTAGATTAATGGAGGATCGACTCACCTACGTTATTGACATCATTCCAAAGAAAAACAAACCAAAAGCCTATGCCTCGGGTAAACTCTACATCGATGCCCAAACCCTGGCTTTTACCCAAGCCGAATTTCAGGCCACTCAAGCTGGGCTGGATTTGGATAATAATCGCAACTGGTTTCTGAAAAAGCTAGCCTCCATGATTCAGAAAATGGATTTTGAATTATCTGGTTACCGCGTAGTCACTACCTATGCGGCTTATCAAAACAAATGGTATATGAATAATGTCGAACGAGACATCGAAGGTATCATCAACAGTCGATCCCGCAATTTAAAAAACAGTCGTTGGCAGGTTTCCTCCAGCTTTACTGTCACGGAAGTTGGCCCCAAAAATATTCCACCCTTTACGGAAGGCAACATCAGCGAAAATGAGAATTCCATGATTAGCCTGATTGGCGACCAGTACGATGCCAACTTCTGGGAAAATTACAACATACAGCAACCGACTGCTGCCGATACTATTTTCGAGAAAAAAACGCCCGTTCAGACGGCACCGAAATCCGGTTCATTTACACCCAAACCTTCTAACCGCATCAATGGCTTTACCCGTGGAGACACCTTACGAGGCAAGCTCAGTCCATTACGCAGCAGTTATGATGTCTCTTTCTATCACCTGAACGTGAAAGTAGACCCGGCGCAGCAATTCATTAGCGGAAGCAATACAATCCGGTTCCGGGTCGTGGCGGCTATGCAGCAAATGCAGATAGACTTGTATGCCAACATGGCCATTCATCAGATTCTCTACCAGGGCCAGCCGCTCGCCTATTCGCGGGAATACGATGCGGTTTTTATTCAGTTGCCTCAACTACTTCAGCCAGGAACGCAGCAGGAAATAGAAATCAACTATTCAGGGAAGCCGCAGGTACCCGACTTTTCGGTTCCGATGATGGGCGGCTTTTTGTGGGACAAAGATCAGGAAGGAAATCCCTGGGTGCAGGTCGTCTGTCAGGGTTCGGGAGCTAGCCTGTGGTGGCCCAACAAAGACCACCTCTCCGATGAGCCCGATAGTATGCGCATCAGTGTGACCGTTCCCAGCCATTTGACCGAGATTTCCAATGGTAGACTGCTAGGAAAAACGCCATTGCCAGACCACTGGACCCGGTACGATTGGTTCGTGAGTTACCCCATTAACAACTACAATGTCACCCTAAACATCGGAAAATACGCCCACCTGCGCGACACTTATCTGAGCAGCGATACAATCACCCTGGATTATTATTATATGCCTTATCAGTTGGAAAAAGCCCGGCAAGTATGGAAAGGCGTGAAGCCCATGCTGGCTTGCCTGGAAAAACAGTATGGTCCGTATCCTTTTCCCCGCGATGGCTTTACGTTGATGGAATCGCTCTATCCGATGGAGCACCAGAGCGCCGTATCCTTTGGCAAACTACCAACGGCTGAGATGGATACGTTACAATTGATGAAGCTGGTCTGGCACGAGGTTTCACACGAATGGTGGGGAAATAATGTCAGTTGCCAGGATCTAGCCGATATGTGGATTCACGAGGCCTTTGCGACTTATTCGGAAGGTTTTTATATGCAATCTGCCTTTGGAAAATACGGAGAAGCTGGCTACCAGGCTTCTTTGCTATCTCAGGTTTCGGGAAAAGAACCCATTCTGGGGGTATATGACGTCAATCACATTCATTACGAGATTGGTGACATGTATGCCAAAGCTTGCCTGATGCTCTATACCTTTCGGCATGTGCTGCACAACGATACCCTTTGGTCGGCTATTCTGCGGGGCATTCAGCAGGATTTTCGGTATAAGACGGTCACCACCCAGGATATAGTCAGGTATATCAACACGAAGACCCGAACGGATTACAGCTATTTTTTTGATCAATACCTAAAACACCCTTCCATTCCTACCCTGGTGATTCATACGACCGAGACAGCCCAGTCCTTGGTAGTCAAATACAAATGGATCGCCGATGTGACAAACTTCCGCATGCCAATCCGGGTGACCAAAGCCAAAAACAAATTTGATTTTATCCATCCAACGACCACTTGGCAAACGAAAACATTCCCTCGAATGACTGCCGATGATTTTGAAGTAGATGAAGCCCAATTTTACGTAAAAGTGATAGAGGACTAACGACGGATGTAGCGTTCGGAAGAGTACCAAATGGTATTGCAATCGGTGCTGGAAGATGTTCGGAACCTGACCCTACTTTCCAATGGATTGCTGGAGTTGGCGCAAGCCAGTGCCCATGTAGCGACCATTTCTTTCAAAGAAGTGCGTATGGACGAGCTGCTTTGGCAGGCCCGCACCGAATTGCTGAAAAAGTATCCTGACTTCATAGTAAGTATCGATTTTGATGAAATGTCGGACGATGAGGCGGTATTTATCCTGGAAGGCAATGAGCCCTTGCTAAAAACCGCTTTCGTGAACCTGATGGAAAACGGCTGCAAATTCTCTGATAATCGACAAGTGCTGGTCAATCTCCACGTCAATGCTAAATTTACGGCCATCCGTTTTACAGCTAAGGGAAGGGGCATTGACGAAAAGGACCTCCCTCATATTGTTGAGCCCTTTTATCGTTCAGAAACGACTAAACACATAGCTCGACATGGCGTTGGCTTGGCATTGACCAAGAAAATCATCAGCCTGCACCAGGGTAGCATCCAGGTCATTTCCAAGGTTTTCCACGGCACTACCTTTACTATTTCTTTGCCCCATCAACCCATGCAAGCCACCCTAACCAGCGATTTCCAGGAGAACAATCACAAATTTTTGTTCTTATTTTAACTTCTCTTTCCTTGCTTTCTACTCCTGACTGGACTAATTCCGGTAGTTCCCTTGCGCTATAAAAATAAACGATGGCCAATACAGAATGATACATCAACTGTTTATTTACCTTGCAGCTTTCTTTCCAGTCATTTTCTAACTACCGCATCGAACTATTGTTGCTTCCTTGTTCCCAACTATATGAAATTTAACAGGACTCTTTCTCGCGTAGTATTATTTTTAATTACCCCTGTACTTCTTTCCTTGCCCAGTTGTAAGGACAAAAACTCACCGGTTCCCACGCCATCCATTACTTCGCTCAGTCCAACCAGTGGAATTGCGGGCACTACGGTTGTTATCAGTGGTCAAAATTTTAGTGAAACAATCCTAAGAAATATCGTCATGTTCAATGGCAAGCAAACACCAGTAACCGCTGCCAGCTTTACCCAATTAACCGTTTCTGTTCCAATTGCCGCCGGCACCGGCCCGGTTACCATACAAGTGGGAGACCAAACATCCAACGAAGTGACATTCACTTATGTCATTAGCGATGTAGCAGGTACACTGGCGGGTAATAATAAAGCAGGCTATGCGGATGGTACTGATACTACTGCCCGATTCAAAATCCCACTTGGGGTAGCAATAGATGCCGCTGGCAACCTATACATCGCCGACAGCGGTAATCAACGTATCCGAAAAATCAACCCGGCTGGTACGGTAACGACTTTTGCTGGCAGTGGCAAGGCTAGCTGGAAAGAGGGCAAGGCAACCGAGGCTGAGTTTTATAATCCCAGTGGGGTGGCCGTAGATGCATCAGGCAATGTATATGTAGCTGATTATGACAACCATCGGATTCGAAAAATCACTCCGGCGGGCGTTGTCAGCACATTAGCTGGGGGAGGCAATGGGGCTAGTTATATGGATGGTATTGGCTCAGAAGCCCGCTTTGCTTTCCCCACGGGCGTCGCTGTAGACAAACAAGGGAATGTATACGTTGCGGATCGCGAAAATCAGGTAATTCGCAAAATTACTGCTGATGGCATAGTAACTACGCTTGCAGGAAAGGCGAGCAATATGGGAGGCTACGCAGATGGAACTGGTTCGGAGGCTCAGTTCAATGCGCCCGTAGGTCTGGCAGTAGATGCAAATAATAATGTATACGTAGCGGAGTTTGGTGGGCACCGCATCCGAAAAATTACTCCGACAGGCGTAGTAAGCACGATAGCGGGGAATGGGACTCCTGGATTTGTACAAGGCACAGGCACAGTAGCTCAATTCAACAAGCCAGCGGGCGTTGCAGTAGATAAGGATGGCACGTTGCTTATCGCTGATGTAGGCAACAATTGCATTAGAAAAGTAAGCCCCACGCGTGAAGTAACCCTATTTGCAGGAAGCGGAATTGCAGGTACCAATGCTGGGCCAGTAGCCACAGCCGAATTCAATTACCCTATCTCACTGGCCATAGATGCCAATGGGTTGGTGTATGTAGCAGAAGCAAACAATCACCGCATTAGTAAGGTCGAAAAGAAGTAGACTGACCAATAACATGGGTCGAGTCATTCCTTTGTCCGGGCGCACAGTCCGGACTTTTTTATGCCCTTCGCTAATGAACAGACAGCGTTTCAGGGTTGACAGCTCTCCACCACCGACTGGTATTAGCGTCCGCTAAGACCGCAAATCGGTTGAGCGTCCGCTCAAATTAACCCAAACCGATCATAGCAATGCAACCATTAAGTTGTACAAAAAGGGATAATTGATTTGGTATTTGTTGGTAAATTAGGGAATGGAAGCGGACGCTTCACTAAATATTAAGTCTTAGCGGACGCTAAGACTAGTCGGAGAGGTGGGCATGTTCCTTAAGTTGACAGCATGGAGCGGACGCTAAGACTAGTCGGAACACTAAATAATTCTGAGGGGCTTGTCTTTATGCCCCTGATTAATAACTTTACCACGTTTTGTATTAATTTATTGAATAACGGCTAGGCTTGACGTGTAATAACCACTTTTATGCATTCAGCCTTTTTAAAAGCCAGTAAAGCTTCTCCTAATTATAAAACTATATCTAAAATCGAGTATGAACAAAGCGTGTAAATCATTACTATTCTTATGGATAAGCCTTCTGTCAATAACTTTTACCCAAGCACAAACGATCAAATTCAAGGTAACTGGCAAGCCAGCAACTGAGAGGAAAGTCCATTTTTCATTCCCTGGACTTACTTTCGGGAATGAGAAACCTACAGAACAGTCGCTCAGCCAACTGGATGGATTTGAGTACAAAAGCACTTCTCAATCGCCTCAAATCATCTTAGTCCACCTCTCTAAATGGCATACCTTTTACCTTTCTCCCCAGGATAATTTACTCGTAAATGTTGATTTCTCCTCTCCTGAAGAAAAAATCACTGTGAGCGGTAAAGGAAAAGAAAACAATGCCGCTAGCCTGGATTATTTTATCGACACTGAAGAATTTATGGGGGATACCTTGCCGGAACGAGTGTATCAATTCATCCAGACGACTGTGGCGCAGAGGCACGACTTACTTCGAAAATACGCGCAACAAAATCATCCTACCGAAGATTTTATAAAAAACTGGAATTTACAAATAGACTATTCCGGCACGCTTGAGTTTTTATCCTTCCTTGAAAATAATAAATATGTCATACAGAAGGCTTTTCTCCATAACCAGAAATCTTGGTATGATGCTTTTGAGCAACTCTTACAGAAAACACCTTTACAGAACGATCAGGCCATCCATATCCCTGCCTATCGTGAGTTAATAAGTCAATTTACCATGCGTAAAAAAGGGAAACTATGGGAACAATTATGGGCAGATAAAGACGGTTTTTTCAAGGAATGGTTTGGCCTTACTTCTGCACAGGGAGAAGCGCTACTCAAGGACGATACAGAAAATCTGATTCAATTGAAAATCATTCAGCGGTATTTCAAAAATGCCTCCCTGGAATATGCGTATGCCTATATATTGAATAATTCTTTGCAAGAAAGCAGTATTGACAATCTGGATAAAGTATATGCTGCCTTTATTCAACAGTTTCCAAAAAGCGCCTATCGCCGTTCGTTAGACTCCAGAGTTGCTGAAAAGATAAGCCAATATCAGCAGCCTCTAAACAGTAAAATGGTATTTGTAGATAGTACGGCTAGCTTTACTTCCTTTGATCAGGTATTGGAAAAAGTCAAAGGAAAAACCGTATTGCTGGATATGTGGGGCACATGGTGCGGTCCTTGTCGCGAGGAGCTGGAAATGCATTCAGCCGCGCTTAAGGAACATTTCAAGGATCGGGATGATGTGGTCTTTCTATACATTGCCAATCGCGACCTGGATACGCGGAATACCTGGAAAAAACTGATTGGCTATTATAATCTGACAGGACACCATATTTTGGCTAGCAAAAGCCTGAATGCAGATATTATGACGAAAGTAAAGGGCCAAGGGTATCCGTCATATGTGATCATTGACAAAAAGGGCAATTATAAACTTTCCAAGAGCCCCTACCCGCTCAACCGTGAATTGCTAATTAAAGAAATTGAAGACAAGCTGTAGTAATAAATGATTCTTCAGTTAGAATAGAAATAGAATGGTCAAGAATATTCAGGGATTTTGTAATTTCTCAAATTCTGATTTTATTCTGGAGTCGTTAGGGCGAAATGTATCAGTACTGACAATTATACCATCGGAGCTGATTAAAGTATACCTTGGAATGGAAGGCTTGCTTAATAGCTGAGCTAATTGGCTGGCGGGAGATAAGCAGTAATTGTAAGCGTTGGAAGGGATGTTTAATTGGCTATTGGCACGCTTCCATTTTTTAATTTCTGAATCGATTGAAATTCGAATAAATGTTATTTTGGGATTGGCTGCCTGCAGTTTTTGAAAGTAGGGCATCTCCAATCTGCACCCTGCACACCAGCTAGCCCAAAAATCTATATAGATTATTCTTCCTTTATTGTCATTTAAAAGCTGCAACCAAGTAATTTTTTCACCTGATCCGTTTTCTAATTCGGTAGCAAGTATATCTTTATCTTTCAGTAAAATGGAAGGATTAACAATGGCCTTTTCCACTTGCTGAATGTAATAATCATTTGAGCATAATAATTTATATTGTGGGAAAAAAGCAGATTTAATTGCATCGTTATTAATATTTTGTTTCATTAATAGCGTTAACATAATATCCCGATCTTTTCCCGGAAATTGGCTTTCAACTACATTAAATAGGGTTTCAAACTCATCACCTTTGCCTAGGTGATCAAATGCTAGAAAGCGGATATAGCTTAAAACGGCACTATAATATATCTGAGAGTACCCTGAAGAAAAAGTAGGCGAGACAAAAAGGATATTTTTTAGTTGTTTAAGAGAATCAATAAGGGCTGGATTTGCCTTTAAAAATGAAAAATCTCTCATACCAGAGCATGGGTTGAATGGTAAAAGTAGGTTGTTAATGTAAAGTATGTTATTATTATGAATAATAACATCACAGAAGGTATCACTAAGTTTTAATATTTTCTTTTGCTGGTATAAATATTCATTTCTTTTTTGATGAAATTGAAAAAGATTTTCCCATAAAGTTCTTATCTGCGAAAGCTTATTATAAAATGGAAACTTTTCTTCAGGAGGGCGATCATAACTCATTAATGTTCTCATGTTATCCAAAAAAACCTTCTCTGATTGACGTTTACTCCTAATAATTATTTTATTGTCCTCAACAGTAACGCTAATGGTATCATTTGGTTCAACATATAACCTTCCATCCTGAAATTGCTGTTCAAGTATCATCGCATAAAAATAAATCAATTGAGGGCCCACAATCTTTATTTTTACAATAGAATCTTTTGATGTGATCAAGTTAGCGAAGTGGTTCCCTAATTCATCATTAAAAGTAGTACCTGCCGATGTCTTTTCATTAAAATTATTTCCTATTAAATAAAAAAAAGAGTCTTGTGCATTTACAGACTGGAACATTCCTACAATAAGTATGCATAGTATAAGTAGAGTTTTCATTTTTTGAATGTAGCTTGAATGCACATTGATCCAAATGGGTTTAATAAATTAATGACAGCTTAAGTAAAATATACTATTCGAATTAATATCATTTGTATAGTTCAATTAACTGATTTTACTCGGGCAATGTTCATACGCGATGAAAAGAGACTTTTACTAACTTAATGAGAGTCCCTTTCTACGCAATCAGTCAATACTCCGCGTAACATCAGATATTTAACTACCATTCTGCTACACTTCCATCGGCATGTCGCCAAACCGGATTGCGCCAGTTATGCCCTACAGCAGCCATTTTTCTCACGTGTTCTTCGTTGATCTCAATTCCCAAGCCGGGCTTATCCGGAATATTTACATACCCATTTTCATATTGAAAAACCGTTTTATCAGTTAAATAATCAAGCAAGTCGCTGCCCTGGTTATAGTGAATACCCAGGCTTTGTTCCTGAATGAAGGCATTGTGGCAAGTGGCGTCCACCTGTAGGCAGGCGGCCAGGGCAATGGGGCCAAGCGGACAATGCGGGGCGGCGGCCACGTCAAAAGCTTCGGCCATCGATATTATTTTTTTACACTCCGTAATGCCACCCGCGTGAGATACGTCTGGCTGGATAATGTCCACGTAGCCGTCTTTCAACAAGGTTTTAAATTGCCACTTCGAAAACATTCTTTCTCCAGTGGCAATCGGAATAGCTACGTGATTGGCGATCTCCCGTAAATCTTCGTTGTTCTCGGGCAGTACCGGCTCTTCGATGAACATAGGGCGGTAGAACTCTAATTCTTTCGCCAGAATTTTTGCCATGGGCTTATGTACGCGGCCATGAAAGTCGATGCCTATCCCAAACGCAGGCCCTACGGCTTCTCTCACCGCAGCAATGCGTCTGATGGCTTCGTCTATTTTATCGTAGCTATCAACATACTGCAACTCTTCGGTGGCGTTCATTTTTACGGCTAAAAAGCCTTGTTCCGCCATTTTTTTAGCGGCAAGTCCCACTTCCGCCGGACGGTCGCCCCCAATCCAGGAATACACCTTCATCTTATCCCTGGCCTTTCCGCCTAATAGCTGGTGAACCGGAGCATTGTAAAACTTACCTTTTATGTCCCACAGCGCCTGATCGATGCCGGCAATGGCACTCATTAAAATGGGACCGCCTCGGTAAAAACCTGCCCGGTACATCACATTCCAATGATCCTCAATATGCATCGGATCTTTTCCTATCAGGTATTCCATTAGCTCATCTACAGCCGCTTTAACAGTAGCCGCCTTCCCTTCAATGACTGGTTCGCCCCAGCCAACAATGCCTTCGTCGGTTTCAATTTTCAAAAACAACCATCGTGGAGGAACCTGGAATAATTCGTAGCTTTTAATCTTCATGGGGATATTTGTTTATGAAACTGATTAAGCGATGAGCAATGAGCAATGAGTAGTGAGTAGTGAGTAGTGAGCAGTGAGCAGTGAGTAATTACACTTCTAAATGAAAATCACTCTCCCCGGTCTGTGAGGACACGCGCAATTATTCAAAAAACTTACTTTATACCGATGGGAAAGAAACAAATAAAATCCGGCTCCGATACCTTGCGAGCATCGACGCCGGATTTTGCTTGGAAGGGTGATTTATTGCTTAACCATGCGGCAGCCAAATAAGCCTCCCGCTGTTTTGCCCGCGTGTGCCTGTATCTTTACTACCACCGATTGCTTGCCTTTCGTCAGGTTGACTGGAATGGGATAGGGCACCTCAATAAAATGATTGCGGTTATTGTTCTCCAACTCCTGAGTGGCCACCTTGACATCATTCACAAAAATATCGAAGACCCGATTGCCCGAATCACTGCCCCAATACGTGCAATACAAACTATGGGGCACATCGGCAGCGACTTTCATCTCAAACGAAAACCAACCGCCATCCGTAGCATCTCGCCATTTCCGGCCCATTGCATCGCCCGCATGGGTTTTCTCTCCTTTGAATTGATGGTCTCTTTCCGGCTGCATTTCTCCAATCCGCATCACATCCGTCGTTCGTTCTTCTATTTCCCGCTGTAGTTTTTTCTCGGCTTCATAAGCCGCCTGCCGTTCCACCCAGCCCTGTTGCGAAAAAACATCCCAGTATACACTGTAGTGCTGGTCGTATAATTGGTGAAAAGGCACCAGCGTTACATCAGCAGGCTTGCCTACGTGGTTCGTTCGGAAAGTCAACGGCTCGGCAGCGACGGGCTGAATGCTTGCCAATAAATCCTGCGGGTTGCTTACCAATACGGGCACGCCATAGACGGGATCAGTGATGGTTTGCCCCAGTTTACCGGCCAATACCAAAGGACCATAGAGCACGGCAAGCCGGCTCGCATTATCTGGCATGGCTTCGGTATATAGGCTTTTTTGCATCACTACTTCCACCCGGTCGCCGTTCTTCCAGGGGCGAGTCAGCACCACGTACCCGTTTGCATCGGCGTGTACCTCAGGAATGGCCGTTCCGTTTACGCGCACCTGCATTGCTCCCGATATCCATTTTGGCTGGCGTATCCGCAGGGGAAAGGAAATGGTTTTGGCTGATTGAATGAAAAGGCGGGTGGTATCGCTTTCGGGAAAACGGGTTTCCTGGCGAATGGTGACGCCTTTTTCTTTCCAGTTCAACTGAGAAGGGATGAACAAATTCACGTACAGGCTGCCGTCTTTGCCGCGGTAATAAATGCTTTCTCCGTACTTCACGTGATTTTCCATGCCAGAACCCGTGCAACACCAGAACGACTCAAAGGGTGTGCTGAATTCCTTTTTTCCACCCATCTGCAAGGGTACATAATAGCATACCATACCCGTTTCCTTATTTTGCGAAGCCAGAATATGGTTGTACAACGCCCGTTCGTAGTAATCTGCGTAAGATGCCTGGGGATTCAAGGAGAAGAGATGCCGATTGAGTTTCAGCATATTGTAGGTGTTGCAAGTCTCGCTTGTCTGATGGCTCAGTTGATTCGAAAGTTTATCGGGTTCTCCGAAGTGCTCAAAATTGCTGTTCCCGCCATTGACGTATGTATAGTGTTGTAGCACCGTCTGATAGAAAAAATCTGCAATAGTCTGATCTTTCGCATCGTTGGTCAATTCGAAGCGGCGGGCACAGCCGATTATTTTGGGGAGTTGCGTATTGGCGTGCTTACCAGTCAGTTGATCCTTGCGTTGGGAAAGCGCGTCCAGCACCTGGCGATGGTGGAAGCGATACGATACATCCAGGTATTTTTTATCACCAGTAATGGCGTATACATTGACCAGTGCATCGTTCATACCGCCGTGTTCGCAAGCCAGCATCGTTTGCATCTGGTCTTCTGTGAGCTTCTTCGTCAGGTTATTTGTCCAGTCGGCAAACTTGACCACTACGTCCTTCGCCTTGACGTTATCGCCATACAGATAGGCATCCAGCAAGCCCGCCATCACTTTGTGAATGGTGTACCACGGCACCCAGCCGCCATTAAGGTCAAAACCCGCCGAATGGATTTTCCCCTGGGCGATGTCGGCAAAAATGCTGTCTTCCTTTGGAATGCCGCCTACGTATCCTGTTTTGCGTAGCTGCTGGCAAAGCGCCAATTCATCCACGATATAATCAACTTTTTTCTTGAAGCGCGCATCGCCCGTAGACGCGTATTGCAGGGCGCAAGCCGAAAGATAATGTCCCAGCGAATGCCCCGAAACGCCAGCCTGTTCCCAACCGCCGTAGATCTTTGCTTTGGGTTTCAATCCGGCATTTTCGCGGAAGCGCACCAGAAAACGATCTGGCTCCAGTTCCAGTAAGTAGTGGGCATCGCGCTCCATGGCTTGTTGGAAAGGGCTGTCCAGCAGTCGAATGTCTTTCAAAGGAAAGGCATAGGCGCCTGGCTCCTGTACAGATCGTACCTTGACCTTGGCATTTTCGAACTCCGGCAAGTAAGACTGTGCTGTAGCGCTAAACGTGAAGGTTGCCGAAACAACTAAGGATGAGAGAAGTAGTAAGGTCTTTTTCATGGCCTAAAGGTAGTATAGGCGATACTAACACGCAAACAGGCAGCGAATGAAAATAAAAGGCAGCGAACCTACTAGCAAGAACCTACGTAAAACCCATCGTCGGGTATATTTTAGTGATGATCAAACAGCTTATGTTCAGCGGTTTGATCATAGATTCATAGCCGTTGGTGGCGTTTAAGCGTTATCCATCAATTTGTTTAATCGGATAAAACTCAACTTCATATCACTTAAAATAACTTCCCTATAATTTAAATCCAATGAGCCGGACAAAAAAGATATTAACCGTTGCATTTTTTCTAATAGGCATTCTGGTTGTAGCCAGGCTGTGCTTGCCTTCAGTAGTCAAACACGTCATTAATAAGACTTTGCAAAACGATATTGATGGCTATACCGGCAGTGTGTCTGACGTAGACATTCATTTATGGAGAGGTGCTTATGCGTTTGACAACCTGAAATTGATGAAAGTAGCAGGCAAAGTACCCGTGCCTTTTATTGAAGTAGCCAAAACTGATTTTTCTATCGAATGGAAGTCGGTATGGGATGGCTCACTGGTGGGAGAAATTACGGCATCCAATCCTAAAATCAACTTTGTGGATGGCCCGACTGAAGCGCAGACCCAAACGGGCGAGGAAGGGAATTGGCGAGAAACCGTTCATAAGCTATTCCCGCTCCGCATCAATACCTTTACAGTAAACAATGGCGAAATTCACTTTCAGAACTTTCATTCTTCCCCCAAAGTGGATGTGTTTATCAATAAGCTTCAAGTCATTGCACGCAACTTGACCAATAGCGAAAAAATATCTAAGTCGCTGGTTTCCACTATTGATGCCAAAGGGAAAATTATGGAAACGGGAAACATGAAAGTATTCCTTAAAATGAATCCACTAATCGAACAGCCTCCTTTTGATTTTAATACGGCCATCGAAAACGTTAACCTGGCCAAACTGAATGACTTTTTCAAGGCTTATGTGGATGTAGATATGGAAAAAGGCAAATTCAATATGTATTCGGAATTTGCTGGCGACAATGGAAAATTCAAAGGCTATGTCAAGCCATTATTTACCGATGTCAAAGTCCTGAATGTGAAGAAAGACATCAAGAAAGGCCCCTTCCGCTTTCTAAAAGAAGCAGGCGTTGCTTTGATTGCGGCCATTTTCAAGAACCATAAACACGATCGGCAAGCGACCATTGTGCCGCTGTCAGGCAATATGAATAACCCGGATATTGACGTGTGGCAAACCATCATTAATGCAGTAAAAAATGCCTTCATCAAAGCCATCGATCCTGGATTGGATAGCTCAGTAGATATGGGCAAACTGGAAAAAGATAAAGATGCGTTGAAGGAAAAGGAAGAGAATAAAGAAAAGGCTGACCATCAAAAAGAGAAGGAGAAGCGGAAAGAAGAACGAAAGGAGAAACGAGAGCAAAGACGTGAAGAGCGAAAAAAGGAAAAAGAAAAAGATTAAGATTAACTAGTCCAACGCACGCTATTAGGAATTCCCCAGCTTTTTTATGTGTAGCAGATGCGATTGGAAGGCTTTTAGAACGGAGGAGTATTCAATATACTTCACATTGAATTCCTCACAAGTTTCCTTCACCAGCAAACTGATCTGAGGATAATGGACATGGCTTACTTTGGGGAATAAATGGTGTTCTACCTGAAAATTCAGCCCTCCCAGAAACCAGGAAATCACTTTGTTGTTGGTGGCAAAGTTGGCTGTTGTATTCACCTGGTGAATGGCCCATTCGTGCGGTATTTTGTTTGATTCCTTATCAACTATTGGAAAGTGGGTGTCCTCTACTATGTGGGCTAGCTGAAAGACTACGCTTATGCAAAGCCCGCAAACGACCATAATAAGGAAAAAGCCGATCAGGGCAGGCACCGGCCCGACCATCAGAATAGGTACAACCAGATAAACGCCCAGGTATGCCGCCTTGGTAAACCAAAAAATGAAATGGTCTTTCCGGGTCAATTTGATTTCTTCTGCTCCTGGCGCAATGACACCAAAATACCGGATAAAATCCAGGTAAAACACCCAAGCTACATATGACAGGCCGTATAAAACGAGGCAGTACACGTGCTGGAAGCGATGAAACCAATACCGCGGCTGATCTTCGTGCAATCTGAGCCAGGGTTTTACGTCTAAATCAGCATCGGCTCCTTCCAGATTGGTATAGGTATGGTGGTTGATGTTGTGCTTTATTTTCCAGAAAAAAGCATTGCCTCCCAGCACATTCAGAAAGTGAGCAGAGACAGTGTTCAGCCAGCGGTGTTTGGAAAAACTCTGGTGGCCTCCCTCGTGCATAATATTGAACCCGATAATAGCCATGTTAAAACCCAGCAAACCACATAATAGCAGGGAAATAAACCAGTGAGGCGTAAAAAAGACGAGTGTGAGATACAGGGCTATGGCAGAACCTAGTTGCAGAAGGCCTTTCAATAGTATCTTATTATTCCCTGCCGAATGAAGCTGATTCTGAGAAAAATAATGATCTACTTTTTCCTTGATTACTTTAAAAAAGGGGCTTTGTTTATTATTAAAGGTTATTCTGGCCATTGGGATTGGTAGGTACGCATCCTAATAGTGATGCTCATTGGGTTGGGTAACAATCTGGGAGAAAGAATGACAAATCCTTTCGATGGGTTTGCCCAGGCGAAAGGATTTGAAAAACATCTGTAGGATGCGCTTAAATAATCGTTGTAATTTATGAATAAACAGCCAACCTGTTATCCTCTACCATGGGTAATTTTTTCAAATCGTATAATACCGAAAGAATATCGCTGATGGGAGCTCGTTTACTGAAGTCTTCCTCTACAAAAGAATAAGCGATGCGCCTTTCCTGGTCAATAACGTAAGTGGCCGCCATAGGCAATTCAAAACTAACGCTTCGGTTATTCTGAATCAGATCTATTCCCAGGTTTTCATATACATTTCTCAAGTTCGCAGGAATGGTAAAGTTTAGGCCATAACGCTGAGCAATCATATTGTCCTGGTCGTTCAGGACGTCGAAGCTCAATTGATGCGCTAAGGCAGTAGTTAAGCCATACTCAGGCGACTCAGGCGAAATAGCTACCAATTGGCCACCCAATTCCTGTATCTCGTGGGCATGTGCTTGCAAGGCCTTCAACTGAATATTGCAATAGGGATTCCAGCCACCTTGATAAAAGACAACAACTACCGGACCGTTGTGTAATAAAGACTGCAAGGACACCAATTCTCCGTGAGGAGTACTCAGCACAAAGTTTGGCGCCCAGCCGCCAGCTTGCAATGCCTGGCTTTTTTGGTTTTTGCTCTTCAAGTCAATAATGGATTGTCGAATGGCTTCCTGAAAGCTGTGTGGCAATAAGGTTTCCAACTCTTTCTTCATTAGGTTTAATTCTCTTTTTAGGCTTTTCATAAAAAATATTTTTATCGATATGGTCGAGTTTATTATCACTACAGTACAGCAAGGTAATCCACACAGGTGGTAGCTATCTAAAAGCTTCTATTCACATTTACGAATAATGAAAGGGTAAAGGTTGCCCGCAGTCTCTTTTTATTTCCAATAAATGTGCCAATGGTATACTCGATGGATAAAGGGAATAGAGAGAGGGATCAGAACCAGATACTTATTTAGGAGAAATTTTTTTCTTCTCCCTTTGCATACCTTGAAGTTCTATGTATATTCGCAATAGTATACATAGAACTTCAAGGTATGAGCAAATTATCTAAAGACCTGGTAGCTGCCTCTTCAGTGCCTATAATCTTGTCCATTCTGGCGGGAGGCGAGCACTACGGCTATCAGATTATCCAGAAAGTACGGGACGTGTCGGGTGGTGACATAGAATGGGCCGACGGCATGCTATACCCGATTCTGCACAAGCTAGAAGACAAAGGCATGATTGAATCATACTGGCAAGTGTCGGATAATGGGCGAAAGCGCAAGTACTACCTCATTCGCCCGGAAGGCCGGGAAGTGCTGGCCGTAGAACGCACTAATTGGTCAGTCATTCACGTATTGTTGCAAAACTTATGGAACCCACAGCCCCATTCGATCTAACGCTAGCCCTGGATGGCTGGCTAGCTCAATTCCGCCAAAAGCGCCGGACGGCACACCGCTGGGCGACACCTCGCTGGGCGGCACACCGCTGGGCGACACCTCGCTTGCGACCCGACGACCTGGAAGAACTCCAAAGCCACCTGCTCGATCAGATAGATGACCTGATGGCTGGCGGGAAGTCCGCAGAACAGGCATTCCAGTTGGCCATTGGCCAATTAGGCGAACCTGACTTGCTAGCCAAGGAATACAGAAAGGTGCATTATTGGTACGCATTCCGGCAAAAGGCATTGGCATTCAGCCGCGCAACGGTCACTTCTAGAAGAATCGCAGCCTTCTCCATGCTATTCGTAGCCATCACTTTCGGTAGTATTTTCGGGCAAAAAACGTCCGATAAACACGGGATGCCGCCCAACAAAAAGACGGAAGCCGTGAAAAGCCTTCTGAAGGGAGATACTACGCAAAAGCTTCTCCCCAACAAGCTGAATTTATTGAACCAAGTCCCATGAGTATAGAGGCTAGTAGCACCCAAGCGAGAAAAAATACCGATGCCAAAGTGGTCAAACACAAGTCAGTAGCCCGTCAATGGCTGGACTCAATCGTTTTTGCCGTAATAGCCGCTTCGCTTATCCGTTGGCTTTTATTGGAAGCCTTTACTGTTCCTACGCCTTCCATGGAAGGGACGATATTGGTGCATGATTATATGTTTGTGAGCAAACTGCATTACGGGTCGCGGTTGCCTCGCACGGTGTTGCAAGTCCCGCTGATGCATCAAAAAATCACTGGAACCGAAATCCCTTCTTATCTAAAGTGGATACAGCTTCCATACTACCGCTTGCCTGGTTTTTCTCATGTGAAGCGCGGCGATGTCGTTGTCTTTAATTATCCCTTGGAATTTCAATATCCTTCTGACTTGAAGGCCTATTGGGTAAAAAGGTGCGTAGGCTTGCCAGGTGACACGGTATCGGTTAAAAACACCCAACTTTATTTCAATAGCCAACCCTTTGCCAACCCAGCAGGCATGCAGTTTAGCTATGTGCTGTTTACCCAGGCCGAAATTCCTGATCGGGTTTTTCGGAAATATGCGATAGAAGAACACCAATTGATTGAAGGCACATATTATGTCTATTCTGTCATGACTACGCCCCAAACGGCGGAAGTCCTTAAAACGCTGCCAGCCATAGATTCAGTCATTATTCAAACCCACCCTGCCCAGCAGGCGGAGGCAGATATTTACCCCAAAAGTGCGCTATTTCCTGGCAATCGGGACTTTTTTGGTCCGTTGTGGATTCCTGCGGAGGGAACCACCATTCCGGTCAACCAGGAGACGATGGCAAAATACGGAGCGGTCATCACGCATTACGAAGGGAATGAAGAAGTCAACATCGCCGAAGGGAAGCTCACCATTCAGGGAAAACAACGGACGAGCTATACTTTCAAACAAGACTATTATTTTATGATGGGCGATAACCGCCACAACTCCGAGGATTCGCGTTTCTGGGGTTTCGTTCCCGCCGACCACATCGTAGGCAAGCCTCTTTTCACCTGGCTTGCCATTGATTCTAAAGCAGGACTGTTGAATAAAATTCGTTGGAACCGCTTGTTTAAAAGAATCCACTAGCCCATGGAGAATACGATTATCCGAGTAGAGAAACTACAAAAACACTACGGCTCGTTCCTGGCTTTGAACGTACCTCAGCTAAGCTTGGAGCCAGGTATCCATTGGGTGAAAGGTGGTAATGGGTCTGGAAAAACGACTTTCTTCAAAACCTTGGCGGGCTTGTTGCCTTTCGAGGGAAGTGTCATTTTCAACGAAACGCTTCACCTGCAAAAGCACCCGGTAGACTGCCGGAGGATCGTTAATTACGGGGAGGCCGAGCCTCTGTATCCTGCTTTTGTGACGGGCAAAGACCTGATCCAGTTGTTTGCTGACAGCAAAAAAGCCGATCAGGACCAAGTACAAACGGTTATGAAAGCCCTTGGCGTTGCGGCATTTGCACCCCAAGCAGTCGGCACCTATTCGAGTGGCATGCTCAAAAAACTGTCCTTGGTTCTGGCTTTCATCGGCCAGCCAAAAATCATCCTGCTTGACGAGCCGCTCATTACCCTTGACGTAGCCACCGTAGCCATTGTCTACGACCTTATTTTGGAACACCAAGCCCGCGGAACAACGTTCCTCATCTCTTCCCACCAGGCATTTGAAGACGAAAAACTGGCGTTTAACTCCATCTTGTCCGTAGAAAATCAGGCGATAACCAAACACAACATGCATCCCCATGTCCTCTGACCTTCGCTTACTGATTCAAATAATAGGTATACCGTTTTACCAGCGTAATGCAGGCTTTTTCCTGGTGGCATTTCTACTGTTGTTCGGCGTAGTATCTCCGCAATTAGCCATCAGCTATCACCTGGCTATCCTGCACGCCATGGTCGAATCGGCGCTTATATTGCTGGCGGCGGCGGTGGTTTGGTTGCTCTACGCACTGAAATGTGCCCACCATGCGCTAAAAACGCTGGCTTTGCCAGAAAACGAATTCACGTATTGTATTTCCCTGCTTCCGCTCCGGCGGCAGTTATTCAGCCTGTTTTGTACCCAGTCCTTTATTTTCCTGCCCATCTGGCTGTATGCGCTGACAGCGGTAGGCGTGGCATGTAGTCGGCAAGCGTATGGGTCCGCCGCCGTGATTGTGGTGTACAACAGCCTGCTCTGTCTGTTGATGGCTGGGTTGTTTTATCGTAAAATCAAGCACCCCAACCAAGACCATACGACTAACTTTCTTAGTCAGTATCTGGATCAGAAATTTACCAAGCCCTATCCGGCTTTTTTCTGGTCTTATCTAC
Organism: Bacteroidota bacterium; assembly: GCA_040385915.1. Classification (GTDB taxonomy): domain Bacteria; phylum Bacteroidota; class Bacteroidia; order Cytophagales; family ES-bin-26; genus ES-bin-26. Next base: position 38,143 of record JAZKGK010000042.1, on the reverse strand, counting down.
TGAACGAGGAAAAAGTGCTTCTTCTATCCACAAAAGCCTTTTCTATATTGATACTCGTGGGCATTATGCCCCTATACACCTCAGTAGATTATGACCAACGAATGCTACGAATTGGCTTTCTGCTCAGTGCGTTTACCCATACTATTCTGGTGAATCAATTCCGACAGTTTGAAGAAACCCGCCTGCTCCTTTCCCGCAATCTGCCCTATTCTCTGCTGCAACGCTTTGGCCGATACGCGGTGATTTACATAGGCGTGCTACTGCCAGAATTAGTGGTGCTTACGTACTCGTTTTCGGCTACTTTCGGCTGGGGGCAATGGTTGGATTATGTGGCTCTATCGCTGAGCCTTTGCCTGGTTTGCCACTGCTTTCTGTTCATCAACCATATGCCTTCGGAAAAATACATTAACCGCGTATTTTATGCCTTTGTCGTGTTATTCCTGCTGGTGATGTACCGCATTTCGCCCTTAATTCTGGCCGCTGGTTTATCGGGATTGGCCTTTTATCTGTTGCAAAAAAACTACTACCGCTACGAATGGACAGCGCCGGAAGAAGGAAGCTGACGGGTTGCCTTCATTTGCCAATCTGGGTCTAAAAAGTCAAGCAACAGTCTTGTCTTGAAAGGGCATGTATTAAAAATGATGACATCAAGCACCAACTGAAGCGACCTTTATCATCCTACCGTAATGCCCCTTTGCCGTTATTTGACCTTTGGCTGCGGGCGTCCATTTACCTCTCCTTCGGGCTATAAGGTTTCAAAAAGGAACAGCGCCCAATAGTCAACCGTCATTTATTTATACCCCACTGCTCGTTTTAAACTTAAGAAAACATGAAAGCATTAGTATACCATGGCCCTGGAAAGAAATCCTGGGAAGAAAAGCCCAATCCGACTATACTGGAAGCGACCGACGCGCTGGTTAAGATGATTAAAACGACCATTTGCGGAACGGATCTGCACATTTTGAAAGGCGATGTGCCTGAGGTGACCGATGGCCGGATTTTAGGCCACGAAGGGATGGGCGTAATCGAGGAAGTGGGTGCTGCGGTGACCAACTTTAAAAAAGGGGATCGGGTGTTGATTTCCTGTATCTCTTCCTGTGGCAAGTGCGACTATTGCAGAAAAGGCATGTATTCCCATTGCGAAAAAGGAGGTTGGGTATTGGGTCACCTGATTGATGGGACACAGGCCGAATACGTCCGGATTCCTTTTGCCGATACCAGCCTATACCATATCCCTGACAACGCGGACGATGACGCCATTGTGATGCTCAGTGATATTTTACCCACCGGTTTTGAATGCGGTGTACTGAATGGACAGGTGAAACCCGGGGATACAGTCGTGATTGTGGGGGCTGGGCCAATCGGTTTAGCCGTTTTGCTTACTGCCCAATTTTATACCCCGGCACGCATCATTATGATTGATGTGGATAATAACCGACTGGAGGTGGCTAAAACGTTTGGCGCTACGCATACCATCAATAGCCAGGAGCAAGATGCGGTGAAGGAAGTATTCAGCCTGACCGAAAATACAGGAGCAGACGTAGCGGTCGAGGCGGTGGGTATTCCGGCTACGTTTGAGTTATGCGCTGCCATCATTGCGCCAGGCGGACGGATTGCGAATGTAGGCGTACACGGCAAAAAAGTTGACCTGCACCTGGAAACCCTATGGTCTAAAAATATCACGATTACTACCCGACTGGTGGATACTGCCACTACGCCTATGCTCCTGAAAACGGTTCTGTCCCACAAGTTGGATCCGGCTAAATTAGTCACGCACCATTTTGCCCTGAAAGATATTGTGCAGGCGTACGATACTTTTGAACACGCGGCCAGGGAAAAGACCCTGAAAGTAATTTTGACCAATGATGGATTTTAAGCATTGTATCCGTATACATACTTTACATAGATTGAATAAGGATGTATACGGGTATGTTTAGCCATTTTAATGCGTACCTTGGTCACAACCCTGAAAGGACGATGAAACAAATACACACCTTTTTCGGACTTGCCTACCTCATTTCCTGGATAATTTGGTAGCCCTTGTACGGACACCTTTTCGGACTGACTAATCTGCCCATTTTGCCCTTTCAGCACGGATTCGGTGGTCTGGGATCTTTGCTGACTTCCTTCCTGCCGCTATTTTCTGTGTCGAAACGGCCAAAAACTGCGGTTTATATTGAATTACTATTAAATTTGCCGCCTTGTCAGACTGCGTTGGTGTTTATCCAGGCAGGTGGTATGACCACCCGTACCAAATCAGGCTCCTTTCAGATGTGGTACGGGTTCCTTATTTTGCAAATGCATATTTACCCTTTTTCTTTCTAAACCTTCTGAAGAAATACCCATACACTCACGTCAATCCATTAAACCTTACGCCATGTTAAGATTCTTCTATCTAAAAAGAGTTATCCTATGTAGTATCTTCTTCCTTTGCCTGTTAAGTAGCGGCCCTGCCTGGGCTACTACCTACTACTTGGCAGCCAACGGTAACGACAACGCCGACGGTAAGTCGGCCAGCACTGCCTGGCGTACGATAGACAAGGTCAATACTATTGACTTTGCGCCCGGCGATGTGCTGTTGCTGGAAGGCGGACAAACCTTTGTGGGTGGGATTAAGCTCAACAAAGCCGACGGTGGTACTTTAGGTCAACCGCTGAAAATTGCTTCTTACGGCACCGGACGTGCCATCCTCAGCCTGGGAACTGCCACCGCTGGCATCTACTGCGAAGACGTAAGCTACCTCGAAATCGCCAACCTGCGCATTATCGGACCCGGCAAAACGGCTGCCACCAAAACCCGCGGCATTGATTTCTGGTCGTGGCATCAAACCACCTGGAATGAAAACGTCCGCATCAATGGCGTGGAAATCACCGGGATGTCCGGACAGGGAAACGGCATCAACTTCGCGGCTTGGGAATCGGTCGGCTGGCGCGACGTGCGCATGACCAACTGTTCGGTGCACGACGGCGATTATGGGGCCGCCATCACCACGGTCAACGGTCCTTCCCTAGAGGCCAAACATGACAACTTCTACATCGGCCACTGCCACGTCTATAACGAAAAACCCATTACTTATGAAGAGCGAAACGGCCCCAAGATGGGCAATGGCATCTTGCTGCTAAACGCCGACCACTCCCTGATCGAGTATTGCGTAGCCCACGACGGAGTCAATGCCGGCTCTTACGGCATATGGGGCTATAATTTGGACAACTCCGTTATTCAATACTGCGAAGTTTATGGCTATCGCAACCACGGACTGGGTTCGGACGGGGGCGGATTTGATATTGATGGGTGCTGCGAAAACCTTACTATTCAGTATTGCTATGCGCACGACAACGAAGGAGCCGGCTACCTAATTTGGCCTACCAGCAGCGTGGGCGATGCCAGCTTGCAGGGTTTTGGCAATAACACGGTTCGCTACAACCTCTCGGAAGACAATGGAAAAGTTTACGGGGGTGTCACCTACGGGGGAGGTACCTATACCACGGGCCCTACCTACGTCTACAACAACACCATCCGGGTAGGCTCCAACCCAGCAGCTGGCAGTGGCCTAACGCTGTGGAATGGCAACGACACCAACCAGAAAATATACTTTTATAACAACACAGTAGTTGACCAATACAACCGGGGTGTCGTGTCCGATTATAGCGGCGGTGACGGAGTATTTCAGGGAAACCTATACTATAACCGGGCTGGCGAGCTAATTTTTATGGGATCATACCCTTCCGGAAGTTATTATTATATGGCAAATGCCAACGGCCAGGCAGCTTTCCAGGCTTGGCAGGATGCCACGGGCCAGGAGAAATACAATGGTGCCAACGTGGGCATCGTGGCTGACCCACTCAACAAGGATAATGTCAGGGGTATCACGGTAGGATTTGATCGCATCGATCAGATGCCTAGCCTTATGCAGGGCTATACATTGCAGGCCAATTCACCTGCCATTAATAAAGGCATCAACCTAAAGACGGCATTTAATATCGACCCAGGTCCGCGCGATTTTTACCGAAATGCTTCCGTGAGTGGCCCCAGGCCAGATTTGGGTGCTTATGAATATCCCACTATTGGCGAGGGTACTCAATCACCTTACGCAGGGGTTATTCCTATTCCGGGTATTATCCAAACAGAAAACTTTGACAAGGGCGGCGAAGGGGTAGCTTACCACGACAACGAAGCCAGCAACCAAGGAAGTGTGTATCGTCAGGAAGGCGTCGACATCGAAGCTTGTGCTGAAGGTGGCTACAACGTAGGCTGGACCAACACGGGCGAGTGGCTGGAGTATACAGTCAATGTGGCCACTACGGGTAGCTACACCTTGGAGGTGCGCGTTGCCTCTACGGGTACAGGTAGCCTACACGTAGATATGGACGGCGCCAATGTAACCGGAGCAACGGCTATTCCCAATACGAGTGGCTCTCAGGCCTGGCAAACCGTCAATAAAACGGTAACGCTCACGGCGGGTCAGCACATTATGCGGGTGACCATTGACGCAGGCAACTGCAACCTCAATAAACTCACTTTCACCACGAATGGTGGAGGCATCGTTTCCGGCCAGATTTATCGTTTGGTGGCTCGCCATTCGGGCAAGGTGCTGGATGTGAGCACTTGTAATGTGGCCGACGGGGCAAATGTACAGCAGTGGAGCTGGATCGGAGGCGGTTGCCAACGCTGGAAAGTGGAGGCTACTAATAATGGCTATTACCGCCTGACAGCGCAGCATTCCAACAAAGTATTGGAAGTCTCGGCGGGTGGTACAGGCAATGGCTCAAATGTGCAGCAGTGGGGCTGGACGGGTACTAACTGGCAGCAGTGGAAGATTGAACCTACCGACAATGGCTATTACAAACTTACCGCTCGCCATTCGGGCAAGGTGCTGGATGTGAGTGGCGTTTCGACCGCCGATGGAGCCAACGTACATCAGTGGGGTTACTTGGGCGGCAATAACCAGCAGTGGAAACTCGAAGTGGTCGGCGCTGCCCGCATAGGCGTGGAGGCTCATTCGCTTGTACTTACTCCGAACCCCGCCAGCGAGTTTGTGAACCTGACTTGGAACGACCCTAGTCAGCAAGCCGTAGAAATAGCCCTGGTCAACCAGTTGGGGGAAGTTGTCTATACGCAATCCCTTCAAAATGATAACCAATGGCATCTGAATACCACTCGCTTCAAGGCTGGCCTCTATCTGGTCAAGGTTACTAGCAAGCAGGGTGTCGCCTCAGAAAGGCTACTCATTACTCACTAGGATATTATAAATTACCACAGTAGGCTGCTATAGCCCACTGTGGTAATTTACCCGTGGTTTGCTCGTGTATCATCGATTTCAGCTTCTAAGCTTTATGCCAGCACTATCATTGGCTGGGTTTTCAGTTTGCTGGCTAGCTTTTGAAGTTCTACCACCCAGAAAACCAGACTCGAAACAGCCACTGTTATCCCCAGTTCAGCCCAAGTCAAGGGTTGGGTGTTAAACAGGTCATTGAAGAAGGGCGTGTAGATAATCATCAACTGAAGCGCAACCGTCAGCACCACGGCACCAAGCATGGGTTTGTTGGATAACGGGCCAAGACTAAACACCGATGCCCGAAGAGAGCGAACCGCCATGGCATTACCTAACTGACTAAAACAGAGCACCGTAAAGGCCATGGTTTGCCAATGTGCTAAACCACTTTGAATGGCCCAGGCTTCCGTGCCTATGGTAAGTGCCCCAATTAATAAGCCAACCCATACAATGTACCAACCCAGCCCATCGGCAAAAATGCTTTGTCTGGGGTTAATGGGTGGCCGTTTCATACTGTTCTTTTCAGTGGGCTCGTAGGCCAGCGCCAGCCCAGGAAGGCCATCCGTTACCAGATTAATCCACAGAATATGAATGGCCAGTAAGGGAACGGGCAAACCGAAAAAGGGCGCTAAAAAGATCGCCCATATTTCGCCCGCATTGCCAGACATAATGTAGCGGATAAATTTCAGCATGTTGTCAAAGATGCGCCGCCCGTGCTTCACCGCTTTCACGATGGTAGCAAAGTTGTCGTCGAGCAGAATCATGTGTGACGCCTCTTTGGATACTTCCGTACCGTTGATGCCCATAGCAATACCGATGTCGGCATTTTTAAGGGCTGGAGCATCGTTCACACCGTCGCCTGTCATTGCCACGAACTGGTGCCGGGCCTGCAAGGCGCTGATGATGCGCAGCTTTTGCTCAGGATTGACCCGGGCATATACCCGCACCTTTTCCACGATGGCATCGAAGGCCGGTTCATCGAGTTGGCTCAGCTCTTTCCCGGTAAGGATTAAATCATCAGCCGACGAAACAATGCCCAGGGTTTCGGCTACAGCTTTGGCAGTCAGCTTGTGGTCGCCGGTAATCATGACAGAAATAATGCCGGCTGCTTTGCATTGGGCCACTGCCTTCCGCGCCTCTTCCCGGGGTGGGTCAATCAGGCCAGCGAACCCAAGGAATGTCAGTCCGGATTCCAGGGTGGTGGAGTCGACCTTTATGGGCATCTGAGGCAGCAGTTTGCCAGCGTAACCCAGCGTTCGGTAACCCTTTACGGCCATCGCATCGACGCGCTGTCGCAGGTCGGGAATGTCGGCTTTCTGGCTGGCATCCAGTTGCTCAAACAAGGAGCCAACAGCTCCTTTGGTGAGGGACAGAACTCCCTGGCTAGTTTGATGGAGCGTGGTCATGCACTTCCGATCCGAGTCGAAAGGCAATTCGGCCAGGCGTGGGAACTGGGCTTCGAGTGCCGTCCGCTCGTGTTGCTTTCCCTCGGCATACTGCGCCAGGGCCACTTCGGTGGAGTCGCCGAGCCATTTTCCGTCCTTGTCTTTGGCTACATCGTTGTTGAGCGCCATCGCTGTCAGCAAGCCATTTCCATTCCCAAAAACGGGCAGAGGAGCTTTAGCCGATTCGTAGATTTCCTCCACTGTCATTTTATTGAGCGTCAGCGTACCCGTTTTGTCGGTGCAGATGTAGGTGACCGATCCCAGCGTTTCCACAGCGGGCAGCTTCCGAATGAGTGCGTGGCTTTTCACCAATCGCTTGGCTCCCAGGGCTAAGGCGATGGTGACAACTGCGGGCAGGGCTTCGGGTATGGCGGCAACGGCCAGCGAGATAGACACCAACAGCAGATTCAGCAACGGCTCGCCCCGCAGCCAGCCGACCACAAAAAAGACCCCGCAAATGATCAGGGCCGCAGCAGATAATTTCTTGCCAAAGGAGGCCAGCCGTTTCTGCAAGGGCGTACTCGTTTCGTCGGTCTGAATCAGTTTAGCTATCTTCCCCAGTTCAGTATTCATTCCCGTGGCAACTACATAAGCCTTGGCGCGCCCGTTGGTAACGAACGTGCCCTTGTAGCCCATATTCAACCGGTCGCCGAGCGAATAATCGCCCTCAGGAAGTGAATCAGAAGTTTTATCTACATTGGTTGACTCACCCGTTAGTGACGATTCATCTACTTTTAGCGCAAATGCTTCGATAAAGCGGACATCGGCGGGAATGATATTACCGGCTTCCAGCAGTGTCAAATCGCCGGGTACTAGTGCTGAGGCCGCTACTTCAGTAGCTTGATTATTCCTGACCACTTTGGCCTGATTAGCAGCCATCTTTTTGAGGGCTTCCATCGCCTTTTCGGCCCTATACTCCTGAATAAACCCAATGAGGGTGTTGAGAAGAACAATGGCCAGGATAACGTAGGTTGACTTTACTTCGCCCACCACACCCGAGAGAATGGCCGCCGCGATGAGCACCAGAATCATCACATCCGTTAACTGATGCAGCAGCAGTTGCCAGACGGTTTTCTTTTTTGTATCCTCAATCTGGTTTTTTCCAAACTCTTCCAGTCGCTGCTGAGCCATAGCTGGATCGAGCCCGGCGGGCGAAGTAGTGAACGAACGGGCTACTTCCGCTATTGGTGCAAGGTGATAATCCATATTTGAAGCTTTGAGCAATGAACAATGAGCCCTTAGGGCTGATGAAGCGATTTAGAAGGAGTAAAACAAGCCATTCTACCCATGTATACCAATGATATCAATCACTAACCGGGATGACTGTTCTAATTCTCAATCGGGAGAACAACATCCAATTTGACAGACAAGTATGGCGGCTGATAAGTATGCTGATCTACAAAGCACCCGTTTTCTCCTATCTACGGATGTGCCTTGAAAAACATTTCGTTGACTTTAATAACTCCCAAGCCAAAGGGCGTGTGATGGCCGCTTGCCTTTGCTTGGACAAGGTTTTCAAGGGTGATTGGTTAGGACAGATGGAAATTTGTTGGCGGATGGGGCTGGGGAATGTCCGTTTCCCCCAGCAACTGCCGGAGGTTGATTTCTATGGTTCTGGCTATGGCTGTGACAGCCGTGTCCGTCGGTTTGTTTTCAAATGGATCCTGCATGTGCGTGGCCGATTTTTCCAGTAGGAAGAATGCGCTGGATATCACCAGTAGGAGCGGAATTTCGAAATACCACGTAACATTCTTCAACGAGATGGATAGCGTGACCACAAACAGGTAGATGATGAAATGCAGAAACAGACGATAGGTTACCGGGAAAATAGTGCTTTTGATCCGTTCCGCTTTTCCCTGAGCGTCACACAGACGAACCAGCGTGTTGTCTAGTTGAATATGGGAAAACACGTCCAACTGATCGTTTTCCCTCAATATCCTGAGGTCGGTTGCATGCAATTGTAACAGGGCCAGCGACTTGTTGCTGTGGGGTATAATTGAGGCGAGGTCTTCGGGGGAAAGTAGGTTTTCCAGATTGTCCAACGGGTTTAATCCCCTCAACGATTGTCCTAAGGCGTAGCACCAGGCAATTTGCCGATGGGCTATTTTTTTAATGGTGACATCATTTCCCTTGGCCGTGAAGGCATTCAACTGTAAAACGAGACTACGGGAGTCATTCACAATGCTGCCCCAGACCTTGCGCGCTTCCCACCACCGGTCATAGGATTGATTGAGCTTAAAAGAAAGGAGGATGGAAATAGCGGTTCCGATAAATGTCGGGATTGTCAAGGGCATTTCTGGTAACCACTGCTGGTATTGCCCGGTAAGGAAAAGCACTACCAGCGATACGATCAACACATACACCAGTTCTTGCTTCACCTTGCTAAAAATGTAGGAAACCGGTATTCGCTTGTTCAACAACATACGCTGCGATTTGGATAGGAGTCAACAAAAGTAAAACGTCCAGTTCTATAAGGGATTAGAAGCTCATTAAAATGTGATTATAATTTGATTAGAATGCCATTGCCCAGATAAACGATAGCTTAACAGGGCATCGGAATTACTCCCTTTCGGTTCTCGTCGCCAGCCACCCGCTTTCACAGGCCAATTGTGTCTAAATAAAATGGAAGTATGAATTTAATTCCCCAACTTGTAAACACTTAAGTGTATTGACTGGAAGCATAACCGCGAACCGCATTTAAAAAAACCTTCATGGAATTGGGATTACGGCTCATTTGTTTCAAGAGCATTATCCCTGAAAGGTGTCACAGCTACTGATCCAGCTTCAGTGAATACCAGTCATTCATCTTTATTTCCTAAAAGAGTGGATTGTAGAATAGGCAAAAATTCAGTGTGTTATGAAGAGTAAAGGAGAACAATTACCTGTTCCAGCGGATAGCCTGAGTCAACTCAAGGAGAAGAATCACGCATTGGCTGAAGAAAATATTTTTTTGCGGTCAGCCCTTGAAAAGCAAGCAACCATCGAACAAAAGTACAAAGAAAGCCAGGAGCGCTTCCGGACTATTTTTGAGAAATCCCACTTTGGTAACAAAATTATTGATTCGACCTTGACCATTATCCAGGTCAACCAGAACTTGCAACAATTACTAGGGTATAGTGCACAGGAGTTGTTAGGCACCCAAATTATTGCCTATGTCCACCCAGATTTTGTCCAGCCCTGGCACGATTTACAGGAGAACCTGTGGGCAAAGGATATTCCATTTTTTCAGATGGAGACCTGCCTCATCAGGAAAGATGGTTCCCCTATGTGGTGCCAGGTCACGTCCATTTTATTCCGCGATAACAAGGCCACGCTGGGTTATACCACCCTCGAAGATATTTCCATGCGAAAAGACTTGGAAGAAATGCTGGCCAAGCAAACCGAACTGATCAACCGCGACCTGGACAACTTTATTTACATTGCTTCTCACGATCTAAAAGCGCCCGTTGTCAACATTGAAGGCTTATTATTGGCCCTCAATCAGCAGCTATCGGGTAGCCTTTCGCTCAATCACGAGGAAAGCCAGTTGCTGGCCATGATTGGGGAGGCTTCGGATAAACTGAAAGCCACCATTGTGGATCTCACCGGGATTGCCCGGGTACAAAAAGAGGCCGTAGAGCAGGAAATTGTGTCGATTGACCCGCTGATTGAGGAAGTATACGAAGGTTTGAACAACCTGATTGGCCAGACGCCAGTAAAATTATCCAAGCAAATGGAGGTGACAGAGATCTGCTTTGTCAAAAAATACCTGCAAACCATCTTATATAATCTCCTGTCCAATGCCATCAAATACCGTTCGGCAGAAAGGCTTTTGGAAATTACCGTTAACACCCAGCGGCAAGGAAATTATATGGTTCTGGAAGTAATCGATAACGGCATGGGGATGTCTGACAGGCACTTGGCCAAACTTTTTACCATGTTTAAGCGCTTTCATACCCACGTGGAAGGAACCGGCATCGGACTATATATGGTCAAACGAATGATCGAAAATGCTGGTGGTAAGATCGACGTAGCGAGCCATTTAGACGTAGGAACCAGTGTAAAGGTATATTTACCCTATCCGGCCAAGTGATCCATATCATGTGGCTTTTATCCCCATTTTTCCCTACCTGGGTTATTTGTCCATCTCTACACATTGTCTGGCGATTTCAAGTTCTTCATTCGTAGGAATAACCAGAATTTTAACTGCTGCGCCAACTTTATTGATTTCACGGATTTCTTGCGATGGCAGCGTATTCCGATCCTGATCCAGAAATATTTGTAAAAAAGACAGGTTACTGCAAATCAGCTCACGGATGTAAGGGGCATTCTCGCCAACCCCGGCGGTAAAGATCAGAGCATCCAGTCCGTTCAATACTGCGGCATAGGCACCCATGTATTTTCTTACCCGGTAGGCATATAGTTCGCAAGCAAACGCCGCTTCTTTATTGCCTTGCTGTATCGCTTTTTGGACATCGCGCATATCACTAAAGCCGCAAAGCCCCAGCAAGCCAGATTGCTGATTGAGCATGGCATTGACTTGTTCAGCGCTCAAGCCAAGCTTATTCATCAGGTAAAAAATAATGGAAGGATCCATATCGCCCGACCGGGTCCCCATCACCAGTCCGCTCAATGGCCCGAATCCCATGCTGGTATCCAAGGACTTACCTCCTTCTACGGCGGTGATGCTACAGCCATTGCCCAAATGCACACTAATTATCTTAGCGTCCGGCTGGTTCAGGATTTCTCTGGCCTTTTGCGTAACGTATTGATGGCTTATTCCGTGAAAACCATACGCCCGGATGTCCTCCTGTTGATAATAGGAATTGGGTATCGCGTACCGAAAAGCCCGTTCTGGCATCGTCTGGTGAAAGGCAGTGTCGAAAACAGCCACTTGCCTGGCTTGGGCAAACGACTTTTCAGCCGCTTCTATGCATTGGTAATTGACGGGATTATGGAGGGGCGCCAGGGAAAAGAGCGCTTTTATTTTTTGTTTTACTTCCGGTGTAATCAAGGCCGCTTCCGAAAAATCTTCCCCGCCATGAACTACCCGGTGACCAACGACAGCAATTTCGTCCGGATGCTGGATAATGCCATTCCGGGGATCAATCAGTATGGCCAGTATTTGTTGAAACGCTGCGCCATGGTCTGGAATGGGCAAATTGTTTTCGGAGAGTGCTGCCCAGCAAAATTTTTCCGAGCCATCCGCATAAATTTTGCAGGAGATCGAGGATGCTTCCGAACCGATTCTTTCGGCTATCCCAGCGCAGACCGGCTTTTCTGAAGGCATATTAAACACCTGGAATTTGACGGAACTGCTGCCCGCATTAATGACTAAAATCTTCATTGCTCTTCCCAGTTAAATAGTCAGTTTTTAGTCCTACTTTACCACTTTAGGCATCTACTGTAAGCTAGCGTCGTCATTGCAAGGATCGCCCCGCGATAATTCGATTTTTTTCAAAAAGCCATAGCCACCATGACAGAATCCATCCACTGTCCTGCCGTTCTAGTCAAGGTCGGCAGCGTTTGAAACGCTGCCGACCTTCTATACCGGTCATAGGTAGCGCGAGCGAAGCAATGATGACGTTTATTTTAAATAGTCTCCTGACACTGAATAGCCGTTATCACGACGGTGTTAAAAATATCATCGACGGTACAGCCCCGGCTTAAATCGTTGATTGGTTTGTTCAATCCCTGCAACATGGGGCCAATGGCTAAAGCGCCCGTTTCCCGCTGCACTGCTTTGTAGGTATTATTGCCCGTATTCAAATCAGGAAAAATCAGGACGCTGGCTCGGCCTGCCACCTGCGAATGAGGCATTTTCTGACTGCCTACCAGCGGGTCGACGGCGGCATCGTACTGAATGGGGCCTTCAATTTTCAAGTCTGGCCTCTTTTGCTTCACCATTTCCGTGGCTTCTCTCACCCGATCCACGTCTTCTCCGGTGCCCGACGAGCCGGAAGAATAAGAAAGCATGGCGATGCGGGGTTCAATCCCAAAGCGGGCACTGCTATCGGCAGAGGAAATGGCGATCTCTGCGAGTTGTAAGGCGGTAGGGTTGGGGTTCACCGCGCAATCGCCAAATACGGCTACCCTTTCGGGTAAACACATAAAAAACACGGAGGAGACGACGGAGACCCCGGGTTTGGTCTTGATGAACTGCAAGGCTGGTCTGATTGTATGCTGGGTAGTGTGGACGGCTCCGGAAACCATTCCATCGGCCTCACCTTTGTACACCATCATCGTACCAAAATAAGAGACATCGCGCATCAGGTCGCGCGCCATTTCCAGGGTTACGTTTTTACTTTTGCGAAGTTCGTAGAGCGTTTGTACATATGGCTCATACTCATCGGAAGCCGCCGGGTTGATGATGTTGACAAGCTGCGCATTGAAGCTGATTCCCAACCGCTTAGTGGAGGCAGCAATTTCGGCAGGATCTCCCAGAATTGTCAATCGCACGATGCCCTGGCTTAGCAACCGGGCTGCCGCTTTTAGAATCCGGTCGTCATTTCCTTCAGGCAACACAATGTGTTTTTTAACCGCTTTGGCCCATTTTACCAACTGGTATTGAAACATGTGGGGAGTAATTCCTTCTGGCTGAAAAGTGATGATTTGGCTATCAAGGGTTTGAATGTCCACGTATGTTTCAAAAGTATGAATCGCCAGTTCAATTTTCTGTTTGTTATCGGCCGTAATCCGGGAATGAATGGCGCCAACTTTGGTGGTCGTTTCAAAAGTACCATTGTCTACCGCCAGCATGGGCACCACGGTTTGGAGCCCTTCCATCAACCGCATGACCGATGCATCCGGCACGGTTCCGGCGGTGAAAATGATGCCAGCCACTTTCGGATAATTGGTGGACAGGTTGGCTTGAAGCGCACCGATGAGTATATCGACCCGGTCACCGGGGGTAACGATCAGGCAGTTTTCTTTGATGTGGCTGAGGAAGTTAGGAAGCATCATAGCTCCTGTAATAAAGTTATCGACCTGATTGGACAGCAGTTCCTGGCCCAGTATCACTTTGGCACCGAGCGATTCCCTGATTTCCTTCATCGTCGGACTCTGCAAAGCTTTATCCCAGGGAATAATAGACAGGGAAATGGAGTCAGGTAATTGCCTGCTTAGCAAGTCCTTTACATCAGCAACCTGCCCTAGCTGCACGCGGTTGACAACGATTCCCAGCACCTCCACTTCCCGGGCTTCAAAGTTATGAAGGATACTCAAGGCCGAAGTGATGACCTGAGCCGTGGATTTATTGGCACCGGTAATTACCAGGAGTACGGGCGCGCCCAGGTTTTTGGCAATATCGATATTGGAGTCAAACTCAAACGCAATGCCTTCGCCCAAAAAGTCGCTGCCTTCGATGACCGTAAAATCATAGGATTCTTCAAGCTTTTTATATTGGCTGATGATGGTATCGATCAGCTCATTTCGGCTTTCCGGCTCATTGCGGTGCAGTACTTCCTGCCTGGTAAAGGCGTAAGTATCCTTGTAGTCAATCGGAAGAGAAAAATAGTCCAGGATGGTTTCAATGTGTACTTCCTTTTTACCAGCCACTTGCTCAGCAATAATCGGTTTAAAATAGCCTACTTTTGGCGTCTTACGCAGTAGCATGTTCATCAGACCAAGCGCGATGACCGACTTCCCGGTGTACGGTTCAGCCGAAGCAATGAAAATTGTTTTACTCATGGTAAGTGGTTAGGTATTAGGTATTAGCCGTTAGTAGTTAGGTTTTAGTAATCAGACTACTTGCATTATTTACCCTGTAATAGACTGAAAAAAAAAGCTAATAGCTAAAAACTAATTACTAAAAGCTTATTAACCACTCCATTTCCAGTCCTTTACTTCCGGCATATCCTGCCCGTGCGTATTGATGTACTGGCGGTGGATAATCAGTTTATCCCGCATCTCTTCTTTGAGATAAGTTGCCTGACTTCCGGGTCTATGCAAGCGGTCAATCACATCCTGCACCAGGTGAAAACGATCCATATCATTGAGCACCGTCATATCAAATGGCGTGGAGATGGTGCCTTCTTCTTTGTATCCCCGCACGTGAATATTTTTGTGATTGGTTCGCTTATAAGTCAACCGGTGAATAAGCCAGGGATAGCCGTGGAAGGCGAAGATAACCGGTTTATCCTTGGTAAACAGCAAATCAAAATCAATCTCGGAAAGCCCATGGGGATGTTCGGAATGGGATGTAGTTTCATCAAATCGACTACATTCACCACCCGGATTTTCAGCTCCGGCAATTTTTCCCGCAGAATAGAAACGGCGGCCAATGTTTCCAGGGTGGGCACATCACCGGCACAAGCCATCACCACATCCGGCTCGTCGGTATGGTCATTGCTGGCCCAGGCCCAGATACCGATGCCCTTGGTGCAATGGATTACCGCAGTCGGCATATCCAGCCATTGCGGAGCCGGATGTTTGCCCGCAATCACCACGTTGACGTAATGCCGGGAACGCAGGCAATGATCCATGACCGACAGCAGACAATTGGCATCCGGCGGCAAATACACCCGGACAATCTCCGCCTTTTTATTCACCACCACATCAATGAAACCGGGATCCTGGTGAGTGAAGCCATTATGGTCCTGTCGCCACACGTGAGAGGCCAGCAGGTAATTGAGGGAAGCGATCTTCCGCCGCCAGGGAATTTCTAAAGTGACCTTGAGCCACTTGGCGTGTTGATTGAACATGGAATCCACGATGTGGATGAAGGCTTCGTAACTGTTAAAAAGGCCATGACGCCCCGTGAGCAGGTATCCTTCCAGCCATCCTTCGCACTGGTGTTCACTTAGCATCTCCATGACCCGACCGTCGGTGGCCAGGAATTCATCGCCTGGTAATGGCTCGTCAATCCATTGCCAGTTGGTAGCCTCAAAAACGGCATTCAGTTTATTGGAAAGGGTTTCGTCGGGTCCGAATATGCGGAAATTGCGCTCGGTAGCATTGCAGGTAATAATGTCACGCAAAAAAGCCCCCAGCACCAGCGTGTCGGAGGCTTGGGTTGCGCCAGGAGTAGTCACTGCCACGGCATACTGGCGGAAGTCGGGCATTTTCAAATCCTTCAACAATAGCCCGCCATTGGCGTGTGGATTCGCTCCCATCCGCTTTTCTCCCTCAGGAGCCAACGCCTGCAAAGAAGGAATAAGTCTCCCTTTTTCATCAAACAATTCTTCGGGTCGGTAGCTTTTCATCCATGCTTCCAACTGAGTCAGATGAACCGGATTGCTTGCCGGAGCCGTAATGGGTACTTGGTGGGCTCGAAACGTCCCTTCGATGTTTTTGCCGTCTACCACTTTCGGACCGGTCCAGCCTTTGGGTGAACGAAGGATAATCATGGGCCAGCGAGGCCTGGTTCGGTCAGTTCCATTTTTCCAGCCAGCCTGAATTTCCTGGATGTCGGCGATTACTTTATCCAGGGTTTGGGCCATAGCCCGATGCATCATTTCCGGCTCTTCGCCTTCTACAAAATAGGGAGTCCAGCCATAGCCCAGGAACAACTGTTCCAGCTCCTCGTGGCTAATTCGGGCCAGGATGGCAGGATTGGCAATCTTGTACCCATTCAAATGAAGGATCGGCAATACGACTCCATCGGTCAAAGGATTAAGAAACTTGTTGGAATGCCAGGCCGTGGCCAAAGGGCCGGTTTCTGCTTCCCCATCTCCTACCACACAAGCGGCAATCAGCGAAGGATTATCAAACACGGCTCCAAAGGCATGGCTGAGCGAATAACCCAGTTCACCCCCTTCGTGAATGGAGCCAGGGCATTCAGGAGAGACATGGCTGGGGATTCCGCCGGGAAAGGAAAATTGCTTAAACAGCTTTTTCATCCCTTCTTCATCGCGGCTGATCGCGGGATAAAACTCACTATAAGTGCCTTCCAGGTAGGTATTGGCTACCATGGCTGGCCCTCCGTGCCCTGGCCCGGAAAGGTAAATCATATTCAATTCCTTGTCCCGAATCAGGCGGTTCAGGTGTATGTAAATAAAGTTCTGTCCCGGCGAAGTACCCCAGTGTCCCAGCAACATATTTTTGATATGTCCGGCTTGCAGGGGCTCCCGCAGCAAAGGATTGTCCCGAAGATACATTTGTCCCACGGAAAGGTAATTGGCTGCCCGCCAGTAAGCATCCATTGAATCGAGGACTTCAGCGGACAGGGAATGGGCTTGTTCTTGCAGGGTTACGGGCATCGGTTTAATTTTTAAGATTGAGCTGGCTTTGTCAATAGAGTTAATAAAGTGGTGCCACGACTATAACCGTCATCGCTAGAGTCCTCGCTAGAGTCGTGGCACCACTAGCACCTTCAATAATTAAGGTAATAGAGCATTAAGATGCCACTTCTCCCCTTTTCATTTCTATGCAAAAGGATTGATACTATACCAAGAGTGGTTCGCCATACTCACCGATTACAACTCCCAGTGAATCAAGTATAATCACTTAAATCAGCGTAATCCTGGTATATTTTACTCTGCCTCTGCCAGGGCCAATAAGGGTGTTTGGGTGTATAAGGCTACTTTTTGCGTAACACTGTGGTGAAAAAAGGAGGCCAGCAAACCGTGCTTGCGTTTAATTATGGCAATGAGTTGGGCTTGTACGTCTTCAGCAAAGCGGGTAATTCCTTCATCCACATGATCATTTACCACGAAATGAAGCGAAAATTGAAGTCCTGAGAACAGTGTTGAAATCCGCGCCTTTTCCGACAGTTGTTTCTCTTCCGAAGCCATTTCTTTTTCTACCACGCACAAGAATAATATTTCCGATTGGAATTGGCGGGCAAGCTCTACCAGCGGCGCTACCGCAGACAAATCATCCAAGGGATCGAAGTCAAGGGCCAGTACGATCTTCGCTGGCGCTTGCAAGGCTGAGTGGAAAGGTACTGCCAATACTGGAAGGTGCGTGTGGGCAATCAGGTCGGCGGTATGGCTTTCGGCGACTACTTCGGGTGAGTGTTGCGCACCGGCCGTACCTACTACAAAGAAGTCACCGTGGATTTCTTTGGCCAGGCGAGCAAGGGAATCCACTTCGATTCCTTCTACCAGCCGGTAATCGCTGCTAACGGATGGAGGTAGCTTCTGTTGAAGCTGCTGCAATTGGTGTTCCGCTTCGGGGCGGCTATACACGGGCGCTACACGGGTAAAGTTGTCGGGTTCTAACACGGAATGCAGCACGTGAACCAGCGTCAGACGGGCTTTGAATTTTTCGGCCAGCATCCCGGCGTAAGTCAAGGCGTGTCCGGCAATATTAGAAAAATCGGTAGGAAAAAGAATGTGTTTCATAATAGTAGGCGTAAGTGAATGGCTATAATGGTGTCTAATACTTATAGAAAAGCTTGCTGCAATATTACTGTAGCAAGCTTCGTCTACCAATGACATTTGTCACGAACCGGAGTGACTTCCATCAAAGCATTTCCAGGCAAGCTTGGCTGCTTTTGGGTTGATATTGCTTCCTTTTTCTACTATAAGCGCTTTTCCTTAAGCCACAAAGCCAATTCCTGTAGCGCATTCAGCCAACGAATGATTCATATCAGGTAGGTAAGTGACATTGTTCAGTTTTTTCTATAACGCCAATGCCTAGTTTTGGGTTAACCCTAATTCCTATTACCTCACTTGCCAACCCCAATTTTGCCATGAAAGTAACCGTTTTTAGTGCCAAACCCTTTGAACAAGACTATTACCACCAAGCCGATGACCGTGGGCTTCAACTGCAATTCGAATCGGCTCCTTTATCGGTAGCAACGGCTGCTTTGGCCACCGGAAGTCAGGCCATCTCCATCTTTACCAATGACGATGCCTCGGCTCCGGTGCTCGACCTACTACAACAGCTAGGCGTGCAATCCATTGCTATTCGGGCTGCCGGTTTCAATAACATCGATTGCGAACACGCCAAAAAATTAGGGCTGCGCGTGGCCAATGTCCCGGCTTATTCACCGTATGCCGTAGCCGAGCACACTGTAGCGATGATACTGGCGCTGAACCGCAAACTGATTCAAGCGGATAGACAAATCCGTGCGTACAATTTTGAGCTGGATGAGTTGATTGGTTTTGATTTACACGGCAAACGAGTCGGCATTATCGGTTTGGGTCAGATTGGAGCGATTGTAGCCCAAATTATGCACGGCTTTGGTTGCACTATCCTGGGGTCTGATCCGGTGGTCAATGCAACGCTGCAGACCCGTTTTGGCGTAGAATATATGTCGGTAGAGGAGCTCTGTTCGCAGGCTGACATTATTACGCTCCACGCCCCATTGAATGACCATACCCAGCACCTGGTCAATAAAAATCTGATTGAACAAATGAAGCCAGGAGTGATGCTAATTAATACCGGCAGAGGAGCCCTGCTGCATACGACAGAAGTAATGGAAGCCCTGAAGACTGGCAAAATCGGGTATTTGGGAATGGATGTATATGAACACGAGAAAGACCTTTTCTTCTACGACCATTCCCAGAACATTCCATTAGACGATACCTTTGCCCGTTTGTTGTCCTTTAAAAATGTACTGATCACCGGCCACCAGGGGTTTCTCACCAAGACTGCCCTACAAAACATTACCGATACCACCCTGTATAATCTAGCCTGCTGGAACCAGCAACAAGCCTCGGAAAATGAGTTGTTTCCGCAGGCCGTACCAGCAAATTTGCACATCTACTGATTAATTCGTTGCTCCATAGGAGCTTCCATATCCATCAAAACGAGTAACAGGAGGCTCCAATGGAGCCTATGTGTATTCATTTAATCGTTCCTATAAACAGGTAGCTCCGATGGAGCTTTCACCCCTGGCTGGCGACTGGGTAGAGAATATTGATGCCAGCCATCGGGAGGAGGTTAGTAGGGGCCGGGCTTGCCCCGGCCCCTACGCTGGGTCAATATGATTCACGCAGCGCTTACCCCGTGGCGGCCTCACCTCAGTTCCTCATCTTCTGTAGCTTCGCTAAATGCAGGATGCTGATGCCCGTGGGTGTAATTTCGATGAGTTTTTCTTCTTTGAAATCGGAGAGCGTGCGGATCACCGTTTCTTTGGATGCCCCAATCATGCTGGACAGGTCCTCGCGGGACATTTTGATGAGAGCTGGGGTTTCAGTATCGGTCAGGAATCGTTCGTGCAAGCTGACCAGCGTTTCGGCCACGCGTTTCCGCACGGAGTCGTAGGCTAGTTTCAACAATTGTCCTTCTTTTTCGGCCAGGTTTTTAGCAAGCAATTTGATGAATTGATGCGCCACATCCTGGTTGCGATGCAGCAGGACAAAAAAATCCTGCCGATGGATGGAGACCAGTTCGGTATCTTCTAACGTGGCGGCAGATTCACTGTGGTCGCCATTTTCCAGCAAGTCCAGGTAGCCAATAAAATCGCCCTCGCCATGCAGTCCAGTAATAAATTCCCGGCCATCCTGGTTTGTTTTGTACGTCTTTACTTTGCCTTTACGGATGTAATACAAAGCCATTGGATAGTTGCCTTCACGAAAAACATCGTGTTTCTTCCGCACGATTTGGGAATGCGTTTCATTCAGGAGCAAGCGGTTCAGTTCTTCCAGTCCGCGCGTCAATGGCAGGTCGGGGGAGGACGGAGCCGTTTCTGTTCGCAGCCGTTCACTTTTGCGGAGCCGCAATTCTATGGCATCCAACAGCGAAAGGTCATCAAAGGGCTTGGTCAGGTAATCGTCTGCACCCAGGTTCATTCCCTTCCGGAAATCCTCCTTTTCTGATTTGGCCGTGAGGAAAATGAACGGAATCTGGTCCGTTTCGGGATGGCTGCCCAGGATGCGCAAGACTCCATAGCCATCTAGTTCGGGCATCATAATGTCGCACAGAATGAGGTCGGGTTTGTCTTGTTTGGCCAGGGTTACGCCCTCTTTGCCATTGGCTGCGGTCAACACACGGTAATCGGCCAGGGAGAGGATTTCAGCCGTATTTTCCCGGATGTCGGCATTGTCTTCAATAATCAGGATCGTTTTCATTCGGCGATAAGGTTAGGCTGTTGAGGAATGCGGACGGTGAAAGTAGTTCCCTGGTTTTCGGTGCTCTCAAAAGTAATGTCTCCCTGCATCAGTTCCACGTACTTCTTCACGATCACTAAGCCCATCCCTGTTCCCTGAATATTAGCGGCATTGTGGGCCCGATAAAACTGGCTGAACATGTGCGGTTTGTCACTATCAGGAATGCCCATTCCCTCATCTTTCACGATGACCACAAAGGAATGCGGCCTGATTTCGGTCATCAATTCGATGGATTGTCCAGGGCCGGAATACTTAATGGCATTGGATAGCAGATTAATCAGCACATTTTTGAGCAATTGCTTGTCCATCCAAACCTCTTTGCTCTGCCCCCGATGCGAATAACGGATGGTTTGGTTTTCCTTGGCAATCGTAGAAATTTCTTCCGTGAGTTCTTCCGCAAACTGAACAATGTCGAAATAACTGGCTTGAACGGTCGTATATCCTTCTTCGAGTTTGCTAAGCGTGAGGAAATCAGTGAGGATATTGGTCAGGTTATGCACCGCCGACTTAATGCGTTCCACATGTTTAGCGCGTTTCTCCTGGTCGTCGGGCGCTTCGTACCGGCCAATGAGCGAAGCGGAAGAAAGGATGGTGCTCAGGGGCGTGCGAAATTCGTGGGAGGCGATGGTAACGAACTTGGATTTCAATGTATTCAGTTCCCGCTCTTTTGCCAGGGCTTTCAGCATTTCCCCTTCGGCTTTTTTGAGATGCCGGTTCGTGTCTTCTAATTGAGCCAGGGCAAAAGCCAGGTCGCGGGTGCGTTGCTCCACGCGGTTTTCCAGCTCTGTGTTCAGGCTGCGGATTTCGTCCAGGTTACGCGCGTGGGCAATACAGTAGCGAATGGAGCGCTCGAGCTGAAAAGGATTGAGCGAATGTTTGACCAGGTAATCAGCGGCTCCGGCTTGCAGGGCTTTCTCATCAATGGCCTGGTCGCCCTGGCCGGTGAGCAGAATCAGGGGGCGGGTACAGCCAGCCTCCACCGATTCGCGAATGAGTTCCAGTCCATCCTGAGCGCCCAGGCGGTAATCGATTAGATAGATGTCGTGGGTATTGTGTAGAATGGCATTCTTTGCTTCACCATAGGTGGAAACCCATTCAAGAGCATATTTTTTCTGCGAAATATCTTCCAGCACCTCCCGCGTCAGGATAAAATCTTCCTCGTCATCGTCTACCAACAGTACCTTAATGGGTGTTTTCATGCTACATCAGTTATTTCCTGGCTTTGATACATCAATAAAATAGGTGGAGCCTTATTTAAATGGGGTGGGGAAGTTGAACAATTTCAAACCAGTATTTTCCCAGCGTTCGCATGATGTCCACTAAGGCAGAGAAGGTAACAGGTTTGGTAATGAATGAATTCACTCCCAGGTCGTAGGTTCGCAGGATGTCTTCCTCGGCTTTGGAAGTAGTGAGCACCACAATGGGAATGACGCGCAGCTGGGGATCGGATTTGATTTCTTTCAAAGCTTCGCGGCCATCTTTCCGGGGCATATTGAGATCGAGCAAGATCAGGCCGGGAGCGGGGTATTTTTTCTTGTCCGTGAATTTCCCTCGTCTGTGCAAATAATCCATCAACTCCTCCCCATCTTCCACAAATGCCAATTGATTGGTAAGGCAACTCTCTTCCATGGCTTCTTGCACCAGCAAGCGGTCTTCGGCATCGTCATCAGCAATCAGAATCACGACAGTTTTAGGTTTCTTGTAGGGCATGGGGTGATGGGTAGATTAGTGGATGTGCGGATTATGGCGATTTGCTGATGGGGTGATTTGCTAATGGATTTATTTGCTGATGGATTCGTGCCGTTGTTGGTGTTTTCCACCGCAGCGGCGGCCGCCAACAACTTAGAAATCAGCACATCAGCAAATCATCGCATATCCACCCCGTTCCACGGCGGGGGCCGCCCCGCGGCATCAACCCGTTTGTTTAACGGCTAAGGTTACTATAAAGGTGGATCCTTTTCCTGGCTGGCTATGGGCGGTAATATTGCCGCCGTGGCGGATGGCAATTTTCCGGCACAGCGCCAAGCCAATTCCTGAACCTTCGTATTTATGTCCCTCCAGCCGTTGGAATACATTAAAAATACGGTCCAGGTATTTTTCTTCAAAGCCGATTCCATTATCCTCCACAAAAATTTCTATCGTTTCGTCGCCGGGCGTGCTTATCAGGTGGGCTTTCCGCTGGTGATGGCGGGCATATATTTTAATGATCGGGCTGGTATCGGGCTGGCGGAATTTCAGGGCATTGGCAATCAGGTTTTGGAATAACTGGCGCATTTGCGTGGGTTCGGCTTCCAGCTTAGGTAAAGCAGCGATTTCAATCCGTGCCCCCGTCCGCTCAATACTCACTTCCAGATCCGACAAAACGCCCTCCAGAATAGCCTTCAGGTCGGTCTGCACAAACGACTGGGCCTGAGTCGTTACCCTGGAAAAAGAAAGCAGGTCATTAATCAGGTTTTGCATCCGAACCGCAGCGTTGAGCATGCGATCAATATATTCCTTTCCCTGGTCGCTAAGCTGTTGCGACTCCCTGGCTTTGAGCCGATCGCCGAAAGCCTGGATTTTACGCAAAGGCTCCTGCAAATC
>JAZKGK010000042.1:0-14764 GCA_040385915.1 Bacteroidota bacterium | reverse complement strand
TGGCTTTGAGCCGATCGCCGAAAGCCTGGATTTTACGCAAAGGCTCCTGCAAATCGTGCGATGACACGTAGGCAAAGTCCTGCAAATCGTGGTTGCTGCGTTCCAGTTCGGTGGCATACCGGCGCAGTTGCTCTTCGGCCATTTTCAAGTAGGAAATATCGTGTACAATGCCCGTATACACTTTGCGGTCGTAAAGTTCTACCTCGCTGATACTCAAATGAAACGGGAAGGTAGAGCCATCTTTTCGTTTGCCAGTCACTTCCCGGCCAATGCCAATGATTTTGGCGACACCCGTTCGGTGATAGTTGTTCATATACCCATCGTGCTGGCTTCGGTCGGGTTCCGGCATCAGGATGTCTACTTTCTGTCCCAGCAATTCGCCTGGTTCGTAGCCAAATATCCGGGACGCCGCCGGGTTAACCATTTCCATCACGCCGTTGCGGTCAATGGTAATGATGCCATCTATCACGCTGGTCAGAATGGCATTGATTTTATTCTCACTCACTTGCAAAGCCTGCAAGTATCGTTTCTGTTCGGTAATATCCTGGATAAAAACGGTACACAAGGTATGCTCGTTGGCCCGCACTGACCGAATATTTAACAGAATCGGAAAGGTAGAGCTGTCTTTTCGTTGCCCAAGCATTTCGGTTCCCAACTGAAAAGTGGGCGAGGAAGGGATCGTTTCCTTGAAAAATTCCTGCATGGCTAGCTTATCATGGCCACTCAATAGCACTGGCAAGGATTGTCCCAGTACTTCTTCGTTTGCGTAGCCAAACATTTGAACAGCAGCCGGATTAATGAAATCAATTCTCCCATTTTCATCGGTTGTCATGATACCATCCGCTGCGTGGGCAATAATGGCCTTTAAACGGACCGTTTCATCAGTAAGCTTGGTGATTTCTGGCATGGAAGAACGTTTGGGAACAACGCAAGGTAAAGAATTTCCAAGCTTTACTCCGGCAATACGGGGAATGTTTTCAAAAAGCCACTACACGCCCACGGCTTCTTTTGGGGCTTCCAGATTGAATAGCGACCGCAGCCCTTCGGATAACTGGTCGGCTTCGCCTCGTTGGCAGGCAGCTTTGAGTTGAAGCACGGGTAGCTTCAGTATTTTTTGGATAATGCTTTTGGTAATCAGCTCTATCCGCTGATTTTCTTCTTCGGTCAGGTGCTTCACATAACGCTTTAGCTCCTGCTGCCTGATTTGTTCCAATGCCGCTTTAAACTCCTGTATCACCGGGGTAACCATCATTTCGTTGGCCCATCCCTGGAATTCGGCCAGCGCCTCTGCCATTAGTTGGTTTACTGCGGGAATGGCGGCTTTCCGTTTCTCCAACGCCACGGAGGCTTTGTTGCGGATGTCATCCACATTATACAAATACACCCCAGCAATCTCCTCAATAGCAGGTTCGATGCTGCGGGGAATAGATAAATCAATGAAGTATTTGGGTGAAAGGAAGGATGTTTTTTCCAAATGGGCTTTTGTAAGGAAAGATTGCAAGCCGGGCACTGCCGAAATCACCACGTCTGCCAGCGGGATTTGTTCTGCAAGCTGATCCCATTCCACTACCGTAACCGGATATTCTTCCGCGAAGGCCAGCGATTTTTCCAGCGTCCGATTAGCCACGGTGACCGACCCAAAAGCGGCTTTGCACAGGTTTCTGCCAATGTCTGACCCGATTTCGCCCAAACCAATCACCAGCACCGAAGGTTTACATACAGTAGTGGTTAATTCACGTACCAGTTCGACCGTAGCGTAAGACACCGAGGCCGAGCCATCCCGGAAACCCGTTTCCTGCGCCACCCTTTTGCTCGTAAAAAAGAGGGTGTGCATCAACCGATGCAGAAAAGGGCCTGCCGTACCCATATCAGCAGAATGCTGGTAGGCGCGTTTGACCTGGTTGGCCATGTGCATGTCTCCCATCACCTGCGATTCCAGACCCATAGAAACCCGGAATAAATGCAGCATTGCCTCTTCATTCTCAGCCATCACCTTAAAATAGGAGACAAGCATAGATTTGTCAGATATGCCTTTCTGCAGCGCAATTAGTCCAATGATGCGGGTCGAATGATCCTCTTCGGCCTGATAATACACCTCCATCCGGTTGCAGGTAGACAGCACCAATATATCGGTGGCGGGAATGCAGTCCTGCACCAACCTTAACAAAGCTCTACATTCCTCTTCATTGAAAGCCACCGACTCCCGAACCTGAATGGGAGCAGTCTGATAAGAAAGACTAATTGCCTGGAAAGATGCGCTCATAAGTTGATTGGGTGGAACGGAATTAATAACACCACAAAATAAGCTTGCTTACCCGAAGGAAAGGATGATAAGCATCAGCTACCGGATTGAGGTACGTCATATTCATCGGCTTGCGCAAGTCCCATCTTTACGGTTCGATGGGATGGGGCTATGAGCGATAGCCGCCATGACAGCGTAGATGAGAATGGAAACACTGACCGAAGAAAAAATTACTTGTGCGCATTGTGGCAGCGATTGCCTGGATACGAACGTCACCATTTATTCGCTGAGCGACGAGGCCGACAAATACTTCTGTTGCGAAGGCTGTAAAACGGTGTACGAAATCCTGGCTGAAAATGGGATGTGCTCTTATTACGACCTGTCCGACAAGCCGGGCATCAAGCTGAATAATCCCGAATGGGGAGAGCGCTTTGCTTTTCTTGACAACGAAGCGATTGCGGCTTCTTTGCTCGACTTTTCCAGCCCAACCCTGTGCCGTATCACCTTTGCCATTCCCACGATCCATTGCAGTTCGTGCATTTGGCTGCTCGAAAATCTGTACAAATTACGGGAAGGCATCCAGGCTTCGCGGGTGAATTTCCTGAAGAAAGAACTGGCGCTGAGCTTCGATCCCAGGCACATTACCTTGCGTCAGGCGGTGGAATTGCTGGCCAAAATAGGCTACGAGCCTCACCTGAGCTTACAAGAATACAACGGGAAGACGCAAAAGAAAGCTAACCACAGCATTATCCTGAAAATAGGCGTCACCGGCTTCTGTGCAGGCAATATCATGATCCTGAGTCTGGGCGAATACTTCGGCCTTTCTACCAACGATCAATCATTTCGGACTTTGTTCAGTTGGCTGACGGCCTTGCTTTCCCTGCCCGTATTCTTCTACGGCGCTTCTGGCTACCTGCTTTCCGCCTACCAATCGCTCCGGGAACGGATCATTAATATCGACGTGCCGATTTCCCTGGGTATCATCACCTTGTTTGGCCGCAGCCTCTACGAGACGCTTTCACACTCAGGTCCTGGCTATTGGGATAGCTTGTCGGGCCTGGTGCTTTTTCTGCTGGTGGGCAAATGGGTGCAGGCCCGGACGTACGAAAATCTTTCCTTCGAGCGCAATTATCAATCGTACTTTCCTTTGGCGGCTACCATCGTAAAAGGCACGCAAGCGCAGAGCATTCCCGTGAGTGATTTGCAAAAAAATGACCGCATCCGCGTATTCAACCAGGGTTTGGTCGTGGCTGACAGCCAATTATTAAGTCCGCTTGCCCAAATCGACTACAGCTTTGTGACCGGAGAATCCGAACCGGTAGAGAAGAAAGCTGGCGACCTGATATACGCTGGCGGCAGGCAAATGGGAGCGCAGATTGAATTACTGGTGCAAAAGCCGGCATCGCAAAGCTATCTGACCGGGCTATGGAACAACGAAGCTTTTGATAAGGAGAAAACCACGCCTGTAACGCGATTGGCCTCCCAGTTTAGTCGCTGGTTCACCTTTTTTACGCTGACATTGGCGGCATGTACGGCCATCTTTTGGTTTTTTACCGATCAATCGCTCATGTGGAATGCCTTTACTGCCGTGCTGATGGTCGCTTGTCCCTGTGCATTGTCTTTGTCCATGCCATTTACGATGGGCACTGCCATGGGAATCTTCGGCAGGAATCATTTTTACGTGAAAAACCCCGCTGTCATTCAGCACCTGGCCACGATTAGCCACATCGTTTTCGATAAAACGGGCACGCTTACCCAAGCCAGAAAGGCCGTAGTACAGTTTGTTGGCTTGGATCTTCGGGCAGAGGAACGCCAATGGGTAGCCTCCGTGGCAGCCCAATCGTCGCACCCACTCAGTCGTAAAATCTGCGAATGGTTGGGAATAGAAACAGCCATTACTCCAACGGCTTTCCGGGAAACGGCAGGCCAGGGAATAGAGGTGATCGTACAAGGTCGGACTATTCGAATGGGTTCGGCAGCATTTGCCGGGCCTGAAGATGGGAATGTAAATGGAGGGAACGAGAGCCAGGTTTTCCTGACCATAGACTATGAATACCGGGGCCATTTTGCCATACAAAACCAGTACCGGGCTGGGTTGACCGGACTGATGAAACGCCTGAAAAAGCATTATCAACTTTCGCTCCTCTCCGGCGACCGTCCGGTAGACCAACCGGTGCTGGAGCCCTTGTTTGGCGAAGCGATGCATTTCCGGCAAACGCCTGAGGCTAAGCTGAGCTACGTGCAAGTATTGCAGGAAAGTGGGGCGGCGGTCCTGATGGTGGGCGACGGGCTGAACGATGCCGGCGCGTTGAAGCAAAGCGACGTAGGCCTCGTACTTACCGACGATGTGAATACGTTCTTCCCGGCTTGCGATGCCTTGCTGGATGCTTCGCGTTTCAACCGCCTGCCTGACTTCATTCGCTTCAGCCGCGTGAGCGTCAATATTGTCAAGGCAAGTTTCCTGGTATCGCTCGTGTATAACTTCGTGGGGCTCAGTTGGGCCGTTTCGGGTCATTTGTCGCCAGTAATAGCCGCCATTCTGATGCCTGTAAGTTCACTTTCAGTCGTCTTGTTTTCCGTCGGAGCCACGCACCTGTACGGAAAGCGGATGTGTAAATGTGCGGATGTGTAAATGTGCGGATTGGTAGATTAGGGGATGTGCGGATCTACTTTCGATAAATATAATTAAAGACAAGGAATAATAATCAAATAACTGATAAACAAAATATTACCTCCACCCTAGTCGTTTTTTTAATCTACTAATCCGCATATCTACTAATCCACTAATCTACTCATCCCCTAATCCAACCATCCGCACATGTCTATACTTCTGATACTAATAATGATTAGCATGCTGGTTGCCGGAAGTTTTCTGGCCGCCTTTCTTTGGGCAGTCAAAAGCGGGCAGTACGAGGATACCTACTCCCCGGCTGTACGTATCTTGTTTGAGGATAAAGAAAATATCTTACAAAAAAACAAACCTTTAACCGATGAAGAACGAATCAATCATGCAAAACAATCCGGCTAATGTGGCTGCGGGTCTGGCGTATAGTCCAGAGAAATGGCAATCGCAAGTGGTAGCGGAGAAAGAGAAGACGAAGGTCATTCTGTTCGCTTTTTCGCCTCAGCAGGAATTGAAAACGCATACCGCGCCGGTAGAAGTACTGCTCGTTATTTTGGAAGGAGAAGCTACCTTTACGCTGGGGAATACGGTTTCGTTGATAAAGACGGGGGAAGTCATTCGGATTCCTGCCAGCGAACCACATTCAATCCTGGCAATTAGCCAATTTAAAATGCTTTTGATTAAGTAAAGCAACGAACCTGTATGGAAAATCTATTGCCAGATATTACCGATGAAGCCGATATAAAGCGTTTGGTAGATGCTTTTTATGAAAATGTTAACCAAAACCCGCTGCTCTCAGCCGTGTTTAATGACCACGCGAAAGTCGACTGGCCGCATCATCTCCCCATTATGTATCGGTTTTGGAGTAGCCTGTTGCTGGGTAGCATGACGTACAAAGGCCAACCCTTCCCGAAGCACATTCCCTTACCGGTCAGCCGGGAGCATTTTGACCAATGGATTATGCTGTTCAAGCAGACCGTCAATGCGTTGTTTCAGGGAGTAAAAGCGGAGGAGGCTAAGCTTCGTGCCGAAAATATCGCGCATATGTTTCAGTACAAACTGGATTACCTGAAACAGCATGATAGTCAGTAAGCAGATGAGTAGATTTACGAGCCCTCTCGTGATCGGTCAACAGCTCCCCACTTTTCTTTAAGAGCAACCTCGTCGTATAAGGGCAGGGGCAAGCCCTGACCCATTGGGAATCATTCACTCAATCATCTTTAATTGTCATTTCTGAATTAATAGAATAACTTGGTCGCTTGAATGAATTTTGAAGGCCAATGTTTATTTTAATAAGGCAGTCATTAGCTTGGAAGATTTTTTTACAAACAGAAGAAGTTTTGGAATCTAAAAAGAAATAAATGACACTTAATGTTGCATATATTCATGGTAACCCACATAGAAAAATGAGAATAGCATTAACAGTTATATTTGGTCTTTGGGGCACAATTCAAGTCAGAAGTCAATCTTTTATACCGGAATTCAAAACGAATTTAGATTCTAGCAATGGGATTTTTCTGATGAGACAATGTTCCAGAAGTGTACCCGAGAACGTTAGTGGATTTTATAACCTTACCCCAGAGACTATCGCCAAGCTGGAACGAGATTTTCATAAGATAACTTCCGTCAAAGCCTCTGCTTGCTGCCTGGTAGGCGGCAGGATACCGGAATTGAAAAGCTACGGATATCAATACTTGGGCATTGAAATAGAAGGCAGGAAATACATTTACGTCAATGCTTTTCCAATAGGAGATAAACAAATAATGGAAGCTTTTCATAAGGACTGGAAAACTAAACCTGTTGTGGTCTGTGATGGCGGGGATGCTTACTGGGGTATTTTGTATGATGTTCAGAAGGCCAAATTCAGCCAACTATCCATCAACGGAGTAGGATAAAAGAATTACGTGGACTAGCACTAAACCCATTGATAACCGATGCACCAACTCGCATAGCTCCAGCAGGAGCAATTTCACGGTCTATTACGCTTAACATATCCTTCCTCACTCAACAAGTGATCTATTTCAGCTCCCGTGGCTGGCGATGGGAAAAGGCTCAAATTAAACAAGTGCCCGCTTGAATGCCTTTAGTTACTAGGATTAGTTGATGGTAATGTGAGCAGACGGCTCATTATCCTTTGGGTCTCTTAGTGGGCGTTAAGACCAGGAGGGGCACTTTATTTCACTATGCTTAGAAATTAAAACTACTTTTGACTTGGCAATCGGATTAAGAACCAAAGAAGCTTTGAACTTTAAAATAACCCTTAAGTCATCATTTACTCCTCAAATTGAATGAGAAAACTAAAACTAGTACTTATCGCTTTATTTTTGTTTGGTTCCACTTATTGCCAGAGTCTTGAGAACCTACAGAAGAAATTTGCCACTAAAGTTTGCGATTGCATTGGAGAACTAGATAATTATGAACAGCTAAAACCAAAACTAAATAAGTGTTATGACTCGACAATGAACTATATTTTTAATGGAGCTACTTCAGAAGAAATTAAATTCTATACTGGATCAGGAAACCTTAAACTCATTTCACAAAATTTGGAGCAGAATCTTAATACCTACTGTCCAACGGTTAAAAGAGTATCAAAAGAATTTATACTCCCCTCCAACAAAGCAAACCCTTACCCAACTAATTTCTCTTCTCACGACTTACAAAAGGCAAAAGAAAACTTATCCGCTTGGGACGGACGTATCATCGCTTTTGATGCTAAAATTATTGAAGTTGCATCGGTAGGGCCAAATAGGCCATACTTAAAAGTTCAATTGGACACCGGAGAAGAACTTTGGGTTGGATCAATGGCAAATAGTAAATATGAAACGGTAGGCAATAGTGTCAGGTTATTGGGATACTTCGCATTAACTCAATTAGAAGGACTACATGCAAACCTCAATAAATTAGGATATCATGTTTTGGCATTTGGGATTGTAGACTTAAAGCTAATGCAGATAGCCTATTTTTCAGGCTCCGAAGTACAAATTAGGGAATGGTCAAACGGAAAAATACCACAAGTGAGGAAATAAAGCTGAACTACCTCTAAGTTATCAATAGTACTTCTATTGAAGGAATCACAAAGTTTATGCACTATCCTAGTTCCCGTGGCTGATGTCCGCTCAATGCTGTCAACTTAAGGAACATTGCCACCTTTTTAGTCCCGTGGCTGGTGTCCTCACCAGCCACCCAGTCGGTCTGGTGAGGACACCAGCCACGGGGAAAGAGGCATTTTTAGTTCCCGTGGCTGCTGCGGTGAGGCTATGCGTGCTGGCAGGACTGGTTGACAGTTTCTATGTGGTATTAGGTGTATAATTTATTTCTCCTTCATTTTTTTAACATCCTCAAGAGTCAAAACCTTATACTCTACCCCGTGAATTTTTGTATATTCCTCAATTGTTTGCTCAAAACCAGCTTCCTTACGTCTTTTGTTTACGTTCTTTGGGTCTTGGATGGGCCAAACAAACATATTCAACTCTTCTTTCCCAGTCTGAGAATTGGCTCTTACAAAGCCATACACCTGCGTTCCGTATAATTGCTCTTTTTCGGCTTGCAGTAATAGCCGATCATGCATCATGGCATAGAGATTAAAAGGCAATTCTCCTTTACGGGCGGTTTGCTCAATTAAAGCAATATACGCACTGATTTTAGGGGAATGTTGGAGCACAAAATAGACTGCCTCATTGGTAGGGGCACCAACTAAGCTTTTTCCCGGATACCCATACTGTTTTAGTATTTCTTCTACCCTTTTCAAGTTAGAATTATCAACCTCTTCCATTTTGACCGTTAGGAAAGAATTTAAATCTTGCTTAGACACTCCGTAAAGGTTTGCCAGGGAATCAGCCTGCTTGTCGTTTTTCTTCGGTGAATACAAGTATCTATACTTTTGGTCAACAGCATAAATGCTATCCAGTTCGTGTTTCAAAGAAGTATTAATCTTTTTCTGAGCCGTGCCCTCAACGGCTAATAACATTAGTAGACAAAGTATAAGTGATTGTTTCATGCCGGTATTAATATTTTCTTAATTTACGCCTAACTTGTGGATACACATCAATAATTGTGTGTAGTGTTCTATATGGCAAGATACACGCAATTGTCAGACTAGGCTATGCAAATCCTCCTTTATCAGTTGTATCCCTAATGCTTTCCTAAAGCCCTTTTTCATTCCGCATCTCGTAAAGTTATGAACCGCAAACAAATAGACGAAATTAATCAACGCTATCATTATTGCCAATCAATTCCACACAACAGCGTCACCCCAACTGCGTTCCTCCATCCCATCCTTCTGCCCAGGTAACCCAACCCCTACGTTGACAAAGATCATTTGTCCAGCTAACTTTTGTCATCCTTCCCCATTCCTTCCAACCTTACTTTTGAGACGATTATTTCGAGCCTGCCCAAGCAAGCGGCAATTAAAATATCGTTCTATGGAATTGGTTACTTCACCTAAAGAGAAAAGAGAGTCCGGTTACCAGCCACCGCTTTCGGGCGAGATGGAATTTTTCAGCTACGACAACACCATTGTCAAGTATTTTTCCGTCGCCACGGTGGTCTGGGGCGTGGTTGGGATGACGGTGGGTTTGACCATTGCCCTGCAATTGGTGTTTCCTGCCCTCAATTTTGAAATCCCTTATACTACCTTCGGGCGCATCCGGCCCTTGCACACCAATGCCGTGATATTCGCCTTTGTGGGCAACGGAATTTTTGCCGGGGTCTACTATTCGCTCCAACGTTTGCTGAAGACGCGGATGTTTAGCGATAAACTGAGTTGGGTCAACTTCTGGGGCTGGCAACTCATTATTCTGGCGGCGGCCATTACCCTACCGCTGGGAATGACTACTTCCAAGGAATACGCCGAACTGGAATGGCCTATCGATATTCTCATTACGCTGGTCTGGGTGGTGTTTGGCTGGAATATGCTTGGTACTATCATCAAGCGTCGGGAACGGCATATGTACGTGGCCATCTGGTTTTACATTGCTACAGTAGTAACCATCGCCGTGCTACACATTGTCAACTCCTTTGAACTACCCCTAACTTTATTCAAAAGCTATTCTTACTACGCGGGTGTACAAGATGCGCTGGTGCAATGGTGGTACGGACACAATGCCGTGGCGTTCTTCCTGACAACGCCCTACCTGGGTCTGATGTACTACTATTTGCCCAAGGCGGCCAACCGTCCGGTGTACTCATATAAATTGTCCATTGTCCACTTCTGGTCCATTGTGTTCCTCTACATTTGGGCGGGGCCACACCATTTGTTGTATACCTCGCTGCCCGATTGGGCGCAGGCATTGGGCACGGCCTTTTCGATTATGTTGCTCGCGCCCTCCTGGGGTGGAATGATTAATGGCTTGCTCACCTTGCGCGGTGCCTGGGATCGGGTGCGCGAAGATCCCGTCCTGAAGTTTATGGTCGTTGCCGTTACCTGTTACGGCATGGCTACTTTCGAAGGCCCTTTGCTATCGCTGAAGAATGTGAGTGCCATTGCCCACTATACCGACTGGATTGTGGCGCACGTACACATTGGTGCCTTGGGCTGGAACGGCTTTCTTACTTTCGGCATGCTGTATTGGCTCATTCCGCAAATGTGGAAAACGCCGCTGTATTCCCGCAAACTGGGCAATATGCACTTTTGGCTGGGCACCTTGGGCATCCTCTTTTATGCCTTGCCGCTGTACTGGGCTGCCATTACCCAAAGCCTGATGTGGAAGGAATTTACCCCGGAAGGCTTTTTGAAATACCCCAACTTCCTGGAAACGGTGACACAGATTATTCCAATGTACGCCGCACGGGCATTCGGTGGAGCCTTGTACCTGGCGGGGGTTTTCGTGATGGTGTACAACCTGATCAGAACCGCCAAACAAGGAACATTCCTGGCCAATGAAGCCGCTCAGGCTCCGGCTTTGGTTACCGAAAAGGCAGAAACTAAAGAACACTGGCATCGGTTTTTGGAAAAAAAGCCCCTCCTATTTACCGGATTGGCCACTATAGCCATTCTGATTGGCGGCCTGTTCGAATTGCTGCCCACCTTCCTGATCAAATCAAACGTACCGACGATTGCCGCCGTGAAGCCTTATACGCCGCTCGAACTGCACGGACGTGACCTATATATCAAGGAAGGCTGTGTGGGTTGCCACTCGCAGATGATCCGGCCTTTCCGCTCCGAAACGCAGCGGTACGGGGAATATTCCAAGGCCGGTGAATTTGTGTACGATCACCCTTTCCTGTGGGGCTCTAAGCGCACCGGACCAGATTTGCACCGCGTAGGCCAGAAGTATCCCAATAGCTGGCAATACAATCACCTGATGGATCCAACTTCGATGTCGCCCGGCTCCATTATGCCGCCTTATCCCTGGCTGGCAGATGATACCTACGACAAGTCCTTGACACCGAAAATGATCAATGCCATGCGAACCCTGGGAGTGCCGTATGCCGAAGGGTATGAAAACCAAGCCAATACCGACGCAGACCAGCAAGCCCAGCAGATTGTCGATAACCTGAAAAAAGACGGCATTGACACCCAACCCGACCGCCAGATAGTAGCCCTAATCGCCTACCTGCAACGCCTGGGTACTGATATCAAAGTCGACAAATAGGTGGTTAGTAGTTAGGTGGTTAGCTGTTAGTGTTTAGCCGTTAGTAAAATAACACACGTTTACTAATCGCCCCGCTAACAGCTAACAACCTAATCACTAACAACCTAACCATTAACCAACTAACCACTCATTCTTATGTTCAAGCATTATTTCGAGCAAGTAGAAGGCATCAGTTTCTTCCCACTGCTCTCTCTGGTCATTTTTGTGCTTTTCTTCCTGGGCCTGCTCATTTGGATGTTGCAGGTAAACAAAGACTATATCCACGAAATGGCGGAGCTGCCCCTGAAAGATGACCAGCCCCAATCCTCCACACTTGACCGCAAAGGCTAACCCATGAAGACATTTCGATATACACTTTCACTGATAACCTTATTGACTTTGCTGGCTACACCTACCCAGGTTTGGGCAGAAGCACAACCAGCTTTGGCTGAAAAAACGACCGTTATTTACGTATTGGTTGGAATGCTGCTGTTCGTACTGCTGGCTATCGCTATCGTGGCCGCCTTCATGTGGAGAGTAATATGGCTTATGAGTGAGCAACAGGCCGCACGGACAGGTGCCGAACCACAGGAAAGCTGGTGGATACGGCTGAAGAAAAAACACATTACGGGTGACCTGGCGCCGGTTGAACACGAACAAGCCATGCTGCTGGATCATAACTACGACGGCATTCATGAACTGGACAACCACATGCCGCCCTGGCTGAAGTACTTGTTTCTGGGATCGATTGCCTTCGCAGCCATTTACCTGGTCAGCTTTGCTTTTCTGGGATTGGTCAAAACCAGCGAACAGGAGTACGTGGCCGAAATGACTGAGGCACAGAAACAAATCGATGCCTATCAGTTAGTTGCCGCAGAAAAAATCAACGAAAACAATGCGATGCTGGTCAATGATGCGGCTTCCCTGACAGCGGCTCAAACCATTTATGAACAGAATTGTCGCGCTTGCCACGGGGCTGCCGGAGAAGGTGGCGTTGGCCCGAACCTTACTGACGAATACTGGTTGCACGGCGGCGAAGTAAAAGAGGTGTTCAAAACCATTAAATACGGCGTGACGGAGAAAGGAATGATTGCCTGGCAAGAAAAACTACGGCCTGACCAAATCCAGCAAATGGCCAGCTTCATTCTTTCCCTACAAGGATCCAAACCAGCCAATGCCAAAGCGCCCCAGGGAGAGAAAAAGCAGGCCAAGGAAATCTCGCTGCAATAGACCAAAATACGATGGAAGAGATACAAAAACCAGCCAGGCACGAAGAAGAGGAACTGTACCGCGATTCGCTCTCGACTGTAGATGAATCGGGGAAGCGGATCTGGTTGCATCCCAAAGCGCCGGAAGGAAAACTGCACCGGGCTCGCGTAGTGGTGTCGGTGGTGCTGCTGGCTTTGTTGTTTGGTGCGCCCTTCGTTCAGGTAAAAGGGCAACCGTTCTTCCTGTTCAATGTGTTTGAGCGGCGGTTTATCCTTTTCGGGCAGGATTTCTTCCCTCAGGATTTCTTTCTGCTCGGTCTGGCCACGCTTACGTTTTTTGTATTCATTATCCTTTTCACGGTCGTCTACGGGCGTGTGTGGTGTGGTTGGGCATGTCCGCAAACCCTTTTTATGGAAATGATTTTCCGCAAAATAGAATACTGGATTGAAGGCGATGCCCATCAGCAACGAGCCTTGGACAAAGCGCTCTGGGATGCCAGGAAAATAGCCAAGAAATCGGCCAAGCATGTTCTTTTCCTGCTGTTTTCAGTCATCATTGCCCATACAGTAATGGCCTATCTGATTGGTGTAGCGCAAGTACGCGAGACCATCACGCATTCACCCGCCGACAATTGGGCCGGATTTACGGGTCTGGTGGTATTTACCGGCATTTTCTATTTTGTGTTCGCCAAACTCCGAGAGCAAGTCTGCACCGTCGTTTGTCCTTACGGAAGATTACAAAGTGTGCTGCTTAACCGCGATAGTATGATTGTGGCTTACGATTTTATCCGGGGCGAACCGCGCGGAAAATTGACGAAGGAAAAAAAGCCGTCGACTGGCTGTTCTGGCTCGTGTGCGGGTTGTACCAGCAAATTACACGCAGATCGGCTGGGTACTGTGGGCGATATACAGCAGTCGGCTGCAACTGCCCTAAAGCTGGAGGACTTGATACCCAAAGGCGATTGTATTGATTGCAAACTGTGCGTGCAGGTATGTCCTACGGGTATTGACATCCGCAACGGATTACAGTTGGAATGCATCAATTGCACCGCTTGCATGGATGCCTGCGATCAGGTGATGGAAAAGATTGGTAAACCCAAAGGCCTGATTCGGATTGATTCACAGAAAGGAATTGAAGAAAAGAAGTCCTTCCGTTTTACAGCCCGGATGATGGCCTATTCAGCCGTATTAGTAGGACTGCTCGCTTTGCAAGGATTTCTGCTAACAGGTCGTAGTTCGGTAGAAGCCACCGTATTGCGCGTACCCGGCTTGATGTATCAGCGACAACCCAACGGCCTTATCAGCAATCTTTATAACGCCCAACTGCTCAATAAATCGTCCGAAGACATGACCGTGACCTTAAAACTGCACCAGGCAAAAGGGTATCCAGGGGGCACCATCCGGGTAATCGGGGAGAAAATCAACCTTCCCAAAAGAAAGGCAACAGAGGTCGTATTCTTCGTGGATATTCCCGCAAGCCAACTAATCAAAGCAAAAACACCCTTACTCATTGAAGTATACGCAGAAGGCCAATTGCTGGAAACCACCAAAACCAACTTCCTCGGCCCCAGTAAGAGTTTATGAGTTTATAAGTTTGAAAGTTGAGGAGTTTAAGAGTTTAAGAGTTTGTTCATTGTTA
This sequence comes from Bacteroidota bacterium, assembly GCA_040385915.1. Classification (GTDB taxonomy): domain Bacteria; phylum Bacteroidota; class Bacteroidia; order Cytophagales; family ES-bin-26; genus ES-bin-26. The sequence continues at coordinate 480 of JAZKGK010000042.1, read as the reverse complement.
ACTGTTCATTGTTCATTGATATGGGTTGGGGATATAAAATTGCGCTGGTATACGGAGGGTTTGCCGCTTTTATTATTGGCCTGGTCGTGCTATGTGTACATCAGGATATTCACTTGGTGAGCCCGGATTATTATAAAGAGGAAATTGCGTATCAGCATCAGATTGACCAGCTACAAAACGCGCAACAACTGAAAGAGCGCCTGCAATGCCATTATGATGTGCCCCAGCAAGTGCTACAACTAAGTTTCCCCCCTTCGGCTGATCCCAAAGGAGCCATTCTGTTCTTTCGGCCTTCAGATTCCCGGAAAGACCTTACCATACCTATCCGAATCGATGCCCACGGTAAGCAGGCCATTCCAGTAGGACAATTGGATAAAGGGCTCTGGAAAGTAAAAATTCGCTGGTTATCCGGACAGAAAGAATACCTGCAAGAAGAAACCCTTATCAAATAAGTTTAGGAGTTTGAGAGTTGAGGAGTTT
>JAZKGK010000041.1:0-26669 GCA_040385915.1 Bacteroidota bacterium | reverse complement strand
TTAAATACGGTAATTTATCTAGATAAGACGCAAATATTTCAAAATTGTATCATGCATGGGTGTCAAACCCCACAGTATGAAAGCAATAAATTTTCCTTTTTAGAAGCCATCTTTCTCTTCTTCTTCTTCTTCCGGCACTGGTTTCTTCTTCTCTTTCTTTTCTTTTTTTCCAGTTTTCGCCGGTTCCTTTGTCTCTTCTTTCTTGATAAGATCTTCTTTTTTAGCCGGTTTTTCTACCACTGCTGGTTGCTTTTTCTCGGCTGGCTGTTCCGTTTTCTCATCAGCAGGAGTCTCTATTGCCTCAGTCTCGTCGGTCGGCTCTTCTAGTATTTCCTTGTTTCGGTCTTTTTTACTTTTCTTCTCTTTCTTTTTATCTTTCTTGTTGGGCTTCTCAGCCACTTCATCCATCGGTTCGTCGGGGCTCTGTTCCTCTATTGTCTCCGTGGGCTCAGGCTCGGCTATCTTTTTCTCTACTTTCTTGGCTACAAAAGGCTTGGCTCCTGCCGTTTTGTAATTGCTTAGAAAACTTTCTAATGTGGTTTCTTTCTCCATACCATCCGCAGGAAAAAAAGCATACTGCCCTGGCTTACTCTTTCCTTTGGCTTTGGCAGTAATCATTGTATTAAATTCATCATCAGACGAAAGCAGCGATAACTGGCCTTGTTGGAAACTCCAGTAATACCACAAGTCAGGCGTTAGCTCCAGGTAAATAACGGCTTCATCGCCCGTAGGGCGCTTGCGAATTTCTACCACCCCGTCCATTTGCATATTAATATCCTGGTTGGCAATATTAGATACGCCAATTTTCCCTACACTATAAAAGGCCTTTTGCTTATCTGACCACTGCAAATCTACGTTTGACAGCACCAGCGAAGTTAACAGTTTTCTTGAAGCCAGAAACAAAGGCACATGCTCCAGCTCGGCCTTCGATTTGTATTGCTGTGTGGGGCCATTGCCAATGAGGGGACCCATTTTTAATAGCAAAGCATTTTCATCTTCTGCGGCTACTTTGGGTTCCAGTTTCTCTTCTTCTTCCGTGGTTAGAATCTTGTTTGCCATGGTAGTAAGCGCCTGAGGCGGCAACGCGAAGTTAAAAACCAGCAGGGTATTGAAATTAGCCGTTTTCTGCGTGAAATCAAGGGTGCCTGAGCCAGAGGCTAGCAGGTATTCGTTGGGAACGCTACCAAAAATATTCAGTTTACCTTCTAAGCTCATCACTCCCTTGGCATCATCAAACATTAGTGAGCCTCCGTCGTAAGAAACGCCAGCATCTTTTTCGGCAGGTGCAATCTTAAACTGATTGATAGAAGCATTATAGTGCAGCATTCCTTTACTTAAGAAAGCATTTTCATCATCTGGATTGTGTTTGGGCGACAAAAATGTTGGATACAAGTCGGACGTTGCTCGGTCGAAATGGAGGCCGGAATATACGGGAACGCCTTCACTAACCAGTTTTTCGTCTACCGTAATTACTACGTTTTCTGTCTTATTACTTTTATACGTAAGCCAGCTACCCAGATCGGGACGGCTTTTAAGTTCTGGCTTAATAAAACCATCCAGGTGCAGGTTCTGTTCAGGGGCAAGCATGGTCATCGTGCCTTTGAAAAGTATTCGGGACGATACAAAGAATTTGTCCGCCTCTTCTACCTTCCCTTCGGCCACAGTATAGAAAGCTGGCTTTCCTTTCTTCTTCTGACCGGTTAGCAGGCGCGATTCAAAGTTGCCAAACTTAATATTGAAGGTATCGGACAACACATTGACATACTGATAAGTAGCATTCCCGGTAAATTTGCTTTTAGAAAGTACCTGAACGGTACCATCGATCAGATTATGATAGCTATTCAGCGTATCGATTTGCAATTTCGCCTTCTTCAGTGGCTGCATTTCGGCATTTTCCAGGATGGTTACTTTCCCTTCGTGCGGTATTATCCTAGCATCAGCAGTAGTAATGTAAGGCACGCCGCCAATATTTAAGGTCAGCTTGCTTACGTCGTATATGGCAGAAGAACCATTAAAACTTAGTCCTTCCTGCGTAGAATCGGTGGAAGTAAATACGGAGTTATTCACATCGCCCGTCATGGTTACCATCTTCTTAGAGATGTCCCAGTCGGCATGGTCGATATTAGTTTTGTAGTTGGCATACGGAAAAGCCAAGCTTGATGCGTCAGTAAGGGAATTGCCGCCGGTAGCAATATGAACCTTGCTGTTGGCAATATCAAAATCTACCTCTACCGTGGTTCCCAAAATAGCGGGTTTGCCCTTTACAGTAGAACTAACCCGAAACTCCGCTTCCTTGGCAGTAAATTTATCTTTCCCCAGCACGAATTTTTCTGAATACGTTTCCGAGTCTTTGCGCTTAATTGCGCCCCTTCCCACCAATCCGGTGGATTGAACGATGAGGCTTCCTTCCATCGTAGTAGAACCTTTATACATTTCAAATGGCGTCTTTACGCTATTAATAATCATGCTGTCGGACTTGGGCATCCACTTCAGCGAATAATTCTTGATGGCTACACTAGGAAAAACACCCTTGCCCGCAGCGCCTTCTTTAATTTCACCCGAAGCTCCTTTGGCAGTGGTTGAATCTGGCATGAAAAGAAAGTCATTGGATTTGAGCGTCGTAGTTAAGTACTCCAATTGGCCTGGGGCACGTAGACCTGTTTTGCTCATTTCCAGAGGCCCGGAAAATTTCACCGTAGCTGCTCCACGATACAGCGGATAGACCCCTTTGGGAACTTTATGTCGGAAGCCCAAGGATTTGTCGGGCATGGCTTCCAGCTTTTCATCGAAAGAGGGAAAAATACCGTCGGAGTGGAATGTGCCGACAAAGTCTGGATCTTTGTTATTTAAGCTATCTAGGTCAATGGTAGGTATTTTGAAATAAACGTTTTTATTGTACGTACCCTTAAGTCGGTCGCTCTGATTGAAGTCAAAATAGATGGCTCCCCCAGAAGTTACGCTCAGACGCGGAAACTCCGGCAGGTTCTTTTTGCCCGACTTATTGTCCGCACGGTTGATAAACAGTGTGCCTGACTCGTACCTGATTTCGCCGCCCGATTCCGTTTTGTCATTCTTGAGCTGAGATTCGGCTGAAATGAAAGTAATGGAGTCGATAGTGGGCATGGTTACCGAAAATTCCTCATAGTTGAAGTAAAAATCTTTGCCTCGGAATTTGAAGTTCCCTACGGCAATTTCTCCCTCCAACAAAAAATATCTGTTTTGTAATAGCTTTATTTCCCGGTTGCGCGGGGTTACAAATACCCGCAGGGAATCGCTCAGGTTGAAGCGGCTTACACCTCGCACAGTAAACACATTACTGCTCAAATCCAGTGTGGCATTGGGCAAGGTATCGGTTGGCTGGTTCAACAGAGAAGGAATCAGCAGATTATCGAAATCCTTCTTATTAGCATAGGAAAACACATTTTGGGCACCTTTGCGATTAAGTTTGATCAAGCCGGTGTTCATATCAAAAACTACGTACCCATGCTGCATCAATTCAATCATGGCTCCGCGAATAGTATTGACATTTTGCTTATAGGCTTTGGCGAGGTCATCGGCATAAAAGGAGTCTGTATTCTTCGTCTTAGAATAAGACATCAATATTTGCAACGGATGAAAGGGAAGCAAACCTTTCAGGTTCTCGTACCGCTTGGGATTGAAAAAGTCATAAGATTCAAATAAGGTAGGTACTTCTCTTTTCGCGCCCAGCGTATAAAAATCAATAAAATTATCCTTCAAATTCCAGCGCACCACGTCTGTATTAATGTCCAATTTGTGGTAAGTATCTGAGTAGGGCGTATTACGAAAGCCGCCTTCTGCCTTGCTCAGACGAAGCAGCGTCTGAGGTTTGCTGTAGTAAAATTTGACCGCCGGATGGGTAATAGAATCCCTTCCCTGATAAATAGTGGCACCCACCTGTTCGGCCTGGATCAATGAATCGCCCAACTCAAAACGCCTGCCATAGGTGCGAAACCTTAGTTTTCCTTCTTTTTGAAAGCTAATGGTCGCCATTTTTCCATTAACCGAAGAGCTATAAATATGACTACCTGCCAGCGCGAAACCGCCGCGGTAGGAAAGATTTTCGCCAAAATCTTTGATAGAAACATCGTTGTTGAATGACATAAAACGCGGGTATTGTGCCGCTGAGGCACTGGTGCGCTTTTTACTCACAAATTCAAAAACACCTTCTACTGGCGCTGTAAGCTTAGCTGGGTACGTCAGGGAAACGCCTTCTGCGCTCAACTTAGGCATTTTTGTGTTGAAGTTATATTCTTTTAACGCTACAAATACATCGGGCAAACCGGCAGAAACCCAGGTAAACTTCCCTCCTTTTCCAATAAATACACCATCTTGTAAGCGTAGGGAGCCTTGGGTATTAGAAAGTTTAGCGGAATCATTTTCCGTAAAAATAGTTAAATCAACACCTTCTAGCTTAAGGATAGCGCCCATCACCGCAGGCTGTTCGGCCTTTTGGTAAGTAGCCATTACCGCATCTACCGCAGGATCGGCAGCGGGTTTGCTTTCCAGCTCTGAAAACCAGTTATCCGCTTCCGTTTTTTTGGCTTCCGTAGTCGACTTATTGGTCTCTTTCACTCCTTCCTTAGGCTTGTCCTGCGGTTGTTCTTCTACGACGGCCTCTTCTAGCCCGTCTTTGAATTCAAAACTATACTTGCCACCAGACACGTACAGGCTATGGAAATTGGATCGGTACAAGGCCCGATCGTTGAAAAAAGTTTTGCAAGTTTCCAGATAGCCCGACAAGGCTTTGGAGTCATATTGGGCGATGACTTTCTCGGTAACGCCGAGGTATTTGTCCAGTTCGGGAGCGGCCATGTGCTGGTTGTTGACAGCCAGACTAATGGATTCGAACAGGTTTTTAAGGTATGGTACTGGCTTGTACTTCTTGGCTAGCATCTGTTGGGAAAGTGCGATAGCCTTGGTCTTTTGACCCGCACCTAATTTACCATTCCAGACTGCTTCAAACTCTTTCCCTACCGCCATAGCAGCAGGGTTTTTGGTACTGTTTAGCATCGTAACCGCTTCGATAATAAAAACATCTGGCGTGTCCGATAACTTTAATTGTGCCTGCACCGACCCCATAGTCAGCAGGGAAACGAGGACTAAGTAAATCCTTTTCATAACCTGTTTACTGTTAAGCATTCAATTTGGCAATTATCCACTTTGGAATATAACGCAAGCCCACTGATTTCTACTTTGCTGATCTGCCTGGGTAAGTCCCGACTGCACAGCAAGTTGGTTAATATCCTTTATATCCTGTTCATAAAAGCCGCTTACCAACAGTTGGCCTCCGGGTTGCAATAGGCTTGCATACACCGGAATTTCCTGTAGCAACACATTCCTGTTAATGTTAGCCAGAATAATGTCATACTTTTCGGCTGGGTTCACATCAGCGATGGTTCCCTGGCTAACGGCGATATTGTTGCAATGGTTAAGGGCAATATTTTCTAAGGCATTTTCTACGGGCCATTCGTCAATATCAAAAGCCGTTACCTGACTGGCACCCAGCTTGGCAGCCATAATAGCCAAAATAGCCGTGCCACAACCCACATCCAACACCGCCTTCCCTTGATGATTGGTACGCAACTGGCTAGAAAGCATCATAGCCGTGGTTTCGTGGTGCCCCGTTCCGAACGACATCTTAGGTGTGATGATAATCTGATACGGATAACGATTGTCTTCTGGATGAAAAGACGCGCGCACCAGGCAAACATCATCTACTATAATAGGCTCATAACTTTTTTCCCATTCCTCGTTCCAGTTCTTTTTTGCTAACGTGCCAAATTGGTAGTGAAAAGCAGCCATTCCTTGGTATTTTTGTACCAAATCTTGCAAGGCTTTTTCCACGAACAAATCTTCGGTGATATAAGCATTCAGTCCATCTTCTGTATCTACAAAAGAATCATAACCAATCTCTGCCAGTTCGGCCATCAATATATCCGAAAAATCCGGTTGTACTTGCCACTTCAATTCTACGAAATCCATCTTCTTCTTTTATTTCCAGTGTATGGTTTGGGGTACAGCGTAAGAAAACACGCTGTTTCACTACAGTTTTCAGGCTATTGCTCTAGTTGCCTGTGTAAACAACAAGCCATGAGGAGGCAATCGCTCAATTACAGCCAGCAAATGCCTTCGTATCGGTATAGTAAATAGTAAAGTTAGCTCTCCCTTTGATTGTTTCTACGTATACCAAATAATCAGCATAAGCCGGCTTATTGGTAATAAACCAGACGCCCGTTTGGTCTGCATACAAGGCATTGTCTTCGCGAAAGACGCGCACGGTAGCAAAGCTCTCCGTTTCTTCGATATACACCGAAAAGTCGGCCTGAAACTTATCCTGTACGAAACACACGGTTCCAAATATTTCGCAAGGCTTGATTGTTTGTGCCTGAGCCTCAGTACTTAACCAAATGAATGCCAAGAAGAACAGTATTTTTTTCATTGAACGACGCAATTAAGCAATGAGTAGTGAGCAACAAGTAATGAATAATGAATCCGGAAGCGGTCGATTATTGCTAACCGCCAGCTTCCGGATGCGTACTTAAAATGACTTTATAATTTCTACGAAATCGCGGGCTTTGAGCGAAGCACCACCAACCAAGCCGCCATCTACATCAGCAGAAGCAAACAGTTCCTTGGCATTGGCTGCCCCTACGCTACCGCCATACAAAATACTAATCTTATCAGCCGTAGCCTGACCGTATTTGCTAGCTAGATGCTTGCGCAGGGCTGCGTGCATGTCCTGCGCCTGGGCACTGCTGGCTGTTACGCCTGTACCAATAGCCCAGATGGGTTCGTAAGCAATAACGACTTTCTCTATCTGGGTGGTATCGAGGTGAAATAAACTTTCTGTCAATTGTGAGCAGACAAATTCTATATAACCATCTTTTTGCCGCTGTTCCAGTGTTTCGCCACAACAGAAGATGGGCGTCATGCCTTGTTGTAATACCAAATTTACTTTCTCGGCTAATTGCTCATTGGTCTCGTGGAAATACTGCCGACGTTCGCTATGGCCTAAAATGACGTAGCCAATCCCAATCGAATGAATCATTTCTGCTGATACTTCTCCCGTATACGCACCCGACGTTTTGTAATGACAGTTCTGAGCAGCCAATGCTATGTTGGGACTAGACTCAATCAATTTTCGGAAAGTAGTCAGGTAGGGGAAAGGTGGCGCTAAAACCACCTGAGCATCTGACCGTACCTCATCTCGGATAATGTTTACCAGTTCGGTAACTAGTTTTACGCCTTCGTCGAAGGTTTTGTTCATTTTCCAGTTTCCGGCAACAATTTTTTTACGCATGACAATGATTGTAAAGGTTGAAAGGTTGAAACGTTGCAAGTTATAGTTTTTGGATGGTTTCAGGTAATTCTTCCTCCAATTCAAATGGCAAATAAAATGAATGGCTGACTAAAACAAGACTCGGGTATTCTCTTATATAAGTAAGGCAGCCTTAGCGATAGGTATACATATTTACACTTATTCTTAAAAATACTTGATCGAGAAAAGCACTCCTTTGGCCGAGAAATTCACCCCAACGACCTAATAGATTTGATGAGCATTATAGTTTCAAGTAATTTTCCAACATCAAATAAGTGATACTAACACGGAAATTTATATTCACCTTTACAACTCCTCTTTACTGCTATGAAAACGCTAACAAACGCTCTCTTCTCCTTAGGTCTTTTCATATTACTTTCAAGCCAAGTAGTAGCTAACACATTATCCAACAGCTATTATGAAAGTGCAGAAGCAAAATTAATCAGCAAGGATACTTTAGGTGCCATTGCCGATTTCAGACAGGCAATCTCGGTTAACAATCGTTCGTGGGAGACGTACAACATGCAGGGATATATTAAATATTTACAAAAAGACTATCTAGGAGCCATTAAGGAATATAACAAGTCCGTTGGTAACGAATCAAATTTTGCGCTGGGTTACTTTAACCGTGGCCTGGCACTAGAAAAGCTGGGGAAGACACAAGAAGCGTTTGAAGACTATAACCGCGCTACAGATAATGACCCTTTTTACAGCCAGGCTTATATCAAAAGAGGAAATCTATTGGCGTCTCAGAATGAATATGTGGAAGCCATTGACGACTATACCATTGCCATCATATTAAACCCTTATGCTACAGAAGCATATCAGGCCCGAGCAACTGCTTATGGAGAAATACACGACTATAGCCGCCAGATAAAAGATTATACCAAGATAAGCAAGCTTTTACCTAACTCATCTGAAACTTATTTTCAAAGAGGGCTTGTCAAAATGCAAATGAACAAATACCAATCAGCTTTGGAAGATTTCACTAAAACCACTGAATTGAACCCTACCAAGGCGGAAGCTTGGGAACAAAAGAAACTAGCTGAAAGCAAATTACTTACCAGTGATAAAGAGGTTTTTGCTTCAGGGAAAAAGTAAAAACCAAGGCGATTTCAAGCTTTGAAATACTTTTTCCACCAATATTGAAACACCAATAAGCCCCAAATACGGGCGTGTACATCTTCAGGATTAGCAGAATATAATTTGGTTCTCAGGGCGTTTATGGCAGAAGGATTGAAAATGCCCTGTTCCGCAATAAAGTCATCATCCAGCAGGTCGTGTGTGATAAGCGTTTGCAGTTCGTGGCGAAACCACTTGAGTAGCGGTACTTCAAAACCTTTCTTGGGGCGTTTGTATAGTTGCTTTGGCAATATTTCCCGGAAGGCATCCTGCACCAGCTTCTTCTTCATCGAGTTATCTATCTTAGAAGAAGTAGGCAACGTGAAAGCAAAGTTGACCACTTGATAATCCAGGAAAGGCACGCGCACTTCCAACGCACTTGCCATCGACATCAAGTCTACTTTTGTAAGCATATCATTAGAAAGCACCAACTGGCAATCAGTAAGCAGAAATTCGTTGAAATGTTCCGGACCTTTGTGGCGGAGGTTGCGCAAAAGCCATTGCTTACGGTCATGCATCTCCTTCTTGTCAGCTTGGGTTTGCAACAAGTGGGCGGCTTGCTTATCGCCAGCAAAAGTGGCAAACCGCCAGTAACGTTCCTTCACATCCATTGCTTGCCCTTCGGCAAATTTGAGCAACTGCCGCGCCTTGTTGCCAACCACCGTATTTCGCGATTTGGGAACGGCTTTCCAAACTGGCTGTAAGGCTCCAATCAGGCTGGCAGCCATGCCTCCATTACGAATGCGGTATTCGCCTGCGTGCTTATGATACCCTCCAAATAACTCATCTGCTCCATCGCCCGACAGGGCTACTGTCACTTTCTTGCGGGTTTTTTGACTTAATATATACACGGCCAACGCGGATGAATCGGCAAAAGGCTCATCTATGTAATCGAGCATCTCGAACAGATGCTCGTACAGATCGTCGTTGGTGAGCGAAAATACCGTATGATTGGTCTTGAATTTCTTGGCAACGAGGTTGGCATATTTGGTTTCATCGAAGAAGGGTTCGTCGCGGTAGCCTATGGAGAATGTGTTGAGGTGGGGCGTGTGCCGCGAAGCCAAAGCGACAATCGCCGATGAATCAATGCCTCCACTGAGAAAAGCGCCCAGGGGGACATCGGCAATCAGGCGGCGTTGCACCGATTCGTCCAGCAGTTCGACCAACCGTTCTTGCTGCCGCTCATAGTTGAGCACTGTCTGGTTGCGTTCTGCATAGGGAATTTCGTACCAGCAGGTATTGGTTACTGTTCCCTTTTCCACTTTTAGGAAATGGCCTGGCAATAGCTTCTGAACGCCCTTAAAAATACTGTACGGCGCTGGAATATAGTTGAGTTGCAGGTATTGTTGAAGCGAAGCAAAGTCCAGCTCCTTGGGAATTCCGTAGGCTAATAACGATTTTACTTCTGAGGCAAACAAGAGCTTATCTTCATCCTGAACGTACAGCAAGGGTTTAATTCCCATCCGGTCACGCGCCAAGAAAAATGTTTCTTCCTGCAAATCGTAAATGGCAAAGGCAAAAAAGCCATTCAACTGACTCAAACAGCTTTCTCCCTCATGCTTGTACAATTCCAACAGCACTTCCGTATCTGAATCAGTAAGAAAGGTGGCGCCTTTTTGAGTCAGCTTTTTTCGCAGTTCCTGGTAATTGAAGATTTCACCATTGAAAACGATTTTGTATCGCCCGGTATGGTCGGTTAGCGGCTGGTTTGAATGAGCAGCTACATCAATAATGGAAAGGCGACGGTGGCCCAGGGCAACCCGATGGTCGATAAAAGTACCAGAGGCATCGGGTCCTCGCTTGGCCAGCGCCTCGGTGGCTTTGGCAAGATTGATACTAAAAAAACGACCTATTTCATTGAAGGCATATAAGCCAGTAATACCGCACATAAGGATATTTTGGGTGATTACGGGTTAAATATAGGAAGGGAATTTGGAATTTTCAGATTAGATTACAGAACGTAATACGCCTCATTTTGAATGATACGCTTTTCTTTTCCTGCTGTTAAAGAATGATTTTTCCTTATAGCCATGGCACAGTCCCTTGACATCACCTTTTTTTTGGAAAAAGCCCACACCTTGCCCATTATTGATGTGCGGTCGCCCGGCGAATTTGACCACGGGCATATTCCTGGTGCGGTCAATATTCCTCTGTTTAGCAATGAAGAGCGGGCGAAGGTAGGTACGCGCTATAAGCAAGTGGGAAAAGATTCGGCGGTTTTGCTGGGGCTGGAAATAGTAGGTCCTAAATTGGCCGACTTTGTAAGGCTATCGCGGAAAGTTGCGCCAGATGGCGAAGTGCTGGTACATTGCTGGCGTGGCGGGATGCGCAGTGGTAGTTTTGCCTGGTTGCTAGAAACTGCCGGCATGAAGGTAACAACCCTGCAAAAAGGATATAAATCCTACCGTCAGGAAGTATTACAAACCTTCGAGCAACCTTTGCCGTGGCTGATAATGGGAGGCAAAACTGGCAGCGGCAAAACGGAGATGTTACAGGAATTGGCACAACTGGGTGAGCAAGTACTGGATTTGGAAGGTCTGGCTCACCACAAAGGATCTGCCTTTGGAGCTTTGGGTCAAGCGCCACAACCCACTACTGAGCAATTTGAAAACCAGCTGCACCTAGCTTGGACAGGATTGGATAGAAACCGCCGGGTATGGATAGAAGATGAAAGTATTAGTATTGGCAGTGTAAGTCTACCGCATGGTCTGTGGAGACAAATGCGCTCGGCGCTGGTGGCAGTGGTTGATGTACCTCAGGAAGTGCGAATCCAACGGCTGGTGCGCGAATACGGCGCTTTTAGCCACGATTTGTTGGCGAGCGCCATTGTAAGGATTAAAAAACGACTCGGAGGATTGCATTATCAATTGGCTATGGAAGCCTTAAAGCAAGAAAATTACGCCCAAATAGCGGCGCTGACCCTGGACTATTATGACAAGGCCTATCTGTTTGGCTTGTCGCAGCGCCTGCCAGAAAAGGTTTTTGAAGTGCCTGTACTAACCGACAACCCTATACAAAGCGCCCAGCAATTAGTAGCCTGGGCAGAATCTTTAGGGATACATCAAGGAATGAATAGTACACGACAGAGCTAATTATTCCGACAAACCTTATGCTCACTTGCAGGTGTATTTCGCAATTTTATGGTATAAGTCATTCGGATTAAATGGCTTAGAGACATAGTCGTTCATACCTACCAAAAATACCCGATCTCTGACATCCAGCATAGCAGAGGCTGTTAACGCGATGATGGGCACCGCCTGATAATAAGGATCGGCAATGCCTCTGATCGCTTTGGTAGCATCGTACCCATCCATTTCTGGCATCTGTAAATCCATCAGAATAATGTCGTATTGCTTGCTTCTAACTTTTTCCAGTGCAATCAATCCATTGCTTGCATAATCTATGTTTACACCCCATTTCGACAAGAATCTACCCGCCACCATTCGGTTTATATCATTGTCTTCTACCAACAATAGCCTCACATGCTTTAGCCGATCCATATCTATTGTTGCCTGACCAGTGTTATTATTACTGGTAGCCGTCGCTTGCGCGCCTTTTTTGAAGACAATATCGAAAAAGAAAGTTGACCCTCTGCCAGATTCAGTTTTCACTTGAATCTGACTATTCTGCAATTCCAGCAATTTTTTAGTAATGGCCAGCCCCAAACCAGATCCGCCATATTTGCGCGTGGTATTTGCATTTGCCTGAGTAAAACTGTCGAAAATGTGCTCTATCTGATCGCCTGCAATACCAATGCCTGTATCACATACCGAGAAGTCAATAGTAACCTGGTCAGCCAATAAGGCCTTTACATTGACGTTTACTTCTACGAAGCCTTTATTGGTAAATTTTATGGCATTCCCAATCAGGTTAATTAATATCTGGCTCAGCCTTACCGGATCTCCTACCAATATGGCGGGCAATTCGGAATCCAGCCATAGTTTCAGTTTAATGCCTTTCTCCTCTGCTTTATAGGCGACCATTTGCCGAATGTCGTTGAGTAAGTCTATTAGACTAAAGTCAACAGATTCAAAAATAATTTTCCCTGCCTCAATCTTGCTCAAATCCAGAATATCATTGATCAATACCAGTAAGTTTTCGGCCGAAAAACGGAGGGTTTTGAGATTTTCTACCTGGCTGGGGCTCGGGTCTTCCTGCAGGAGCAAATGAGTCATGCCAATAACTGCATTCATAGGCGTCCGAATTTCGTGGCTCATATTTGAAAGGAATTGTTCCTTAGCCCTCATCGATTTCTCGGCCTGTTCCTTAGCCTCAAGTAAGGCTATTTCGGTCAATTTACGGTCAGTAATATCCAGGACAGTACCAATGAGTTTGCGGGACTTGCCCTCTTCTACCTTTAAACGCCCTCTGGCTATCGTATACCGAATGGCACCTCCTGGCAATAAGATACGTAACTCTACCAAATAATGCCGCCCTATCTCAATTGCCTGTCGTACGTTTTCTTTTAAAACGGCAACATCGTCCGGGTGCAACATTTGCAAGTAATCTTCAAAAGTGGGAGGTTTTGCCCCTGCTTTCATTCCAAAGAGCCGAAAGGTTTCATCTGACCAATTAATTTCCTGGGTTTCCAAATTAAAATCCCAGCTACCTACGTGTGCAATATCCTGCGAGTCAATCAGCATTTGCTTGCTCTCATTGAGTTTTTCTTCCGTTTCCCGCCGCCGGGTTATATCGCGGGCATTAGCATAACATTTGCCTTCTTTAGCAATCGTATTCCAGCTTAACCATTTCAAGCTTCCATCTTTACAAATAAACCGTGTTTCAAATTCGCATACTTCGCGCCCTTGCAAGTGGCTATTTGCCAGTATGCCCAAGACACTAGGCCTGTCTTCAGGATAAAAAAAATGGAGTAGTTTATTATTTCTTATATCGGCCTGCTGGTAACCAGAAATCCTATAGAACGCTTCATTGACTTCCTCAAAAGCCAAAGTGGTGGCGTCTACAATGCACATAACTTCATTTGTGTAGACAGAGAAAGTATGATATTTCTCCAGAAGCAAGTTGTCTGCCTGAAGTTTACGCTCTTGTAGTTTCAACTCCAATTGCATAACGACCTGCCGAGCCAAAGCTTGCAGTGCCTTTCGTTGGGCAGCAGTTAAGTTTCTAGGAACAACATCAACCACGCAAAGCGTACCTAAGTTGAAGCCCTGAGGATTGATAAGGGGCGCACCAGCATAAAATCGAATGTGAGGATCGGAGGTTACCAAAGGATTATTGACAAAAAGCTCATTTTCCAATGCATTGGGCACCTCGTATATTTGCTGGCTCATAATAGCGTGCTGGCAAAAACTGATGTCACGCCCAAGTTCGTCCACTTCCATTCCTATTACTGACTTAAACCATTGCCGGTTAACGTCCATTAATGTAATCAGAGATAAAGGCGTCTGGCAAATATGGGAAGCGAGCTGAGTCAGGTCGTCAAAAGCAATTTCGGGTAAAGTATCCAGAATTTTGTACTCATAAAGCGCTGCTAAACGTTGCTGTTCATTGGCAGGAACGGGAGAAAATATGGGCTCAACAGTCTTCTTCATAAACAATCAACATTAATCAGCCAACATCCCCTGGGTACTTACATCCTGCCTAAACATAGCAAATCAACACAAAAGTCTCCTCTTATTATATACCAGCGCCGAGCAAGCGTTTACCCTTATGTTAGTTTACAAGGAAAATGCAAGAAATTTTTGTTTACTACCGCTTGAAAAAGCCTAAATCGATGTATAGCAATGAGGTAGCAATTGCCACAAGTGTTGTAATTAATTCGTGTTTTTTGGTAAACGGTCATATATTCCGCAAAATGGAAGAGCAAAAAGGGTTTTAACTTATTTGCAGCACTTGTAATATTCTTTCTAAACTAATAGTTAAACCGTTCGCTTTCAGAAGACAATAGTATAGTGGCATCCTGTGGCTTAGCCCAATCAGAAATCTATCGCTGTCTGCCTCACAAAGTTCTCTACCATTGCCAGCGTTTCAGTTTCCTGCTCGTACATACCCATGTGCGCCGTGTCGCTAAGTATATGGATTGTAGATTTTTTAGGTAAGAAAAACTGGGCTTTGTTGGTTTCTATTGGCACCGCTGTATCTTCTTTCCCGGCAATAAACATGACCGGGCAGTCCACTTTTGCCAACACAGCAGACCGATCTGGACGGTCGCGCATGGCTTTGGTGACCGCAACGGCAGTGGCCACGGGCGTTTGCCTGGCTCGCTCGTAATACACCTTGATTCGATCAGCCAGTGCTGCTCTTGTGTCAGCGAAAAAAATAGAAGGAACAAAAGTTTCCAAGAATGGCTCTAGCCCTCTTTTTTCAATAAAGGTTGCGGTCTTGTCGCGGGTATGCTTCTTTTCATCGCTATCAGGATAAGCAGTAGAATGAAAAAGGCATAAGCCGGACAGCAATTGCGGGTACAGGTCGGCTAAAGCCATCGCTACGTATCCACCCAACGAATGTCCGACTACGACACAATGATGGATTTGCTCCAATGATAACGCCTTAAAAACTTCCCTAGCCATCATGTCTATGCTTTGGTATTGGGTATTGTCCAAGCTTTCGCCAAAGCCTGGCAAGTCAACGACAATGACTTGATAACTAGCAGACAACCTGTTTTCAAATGCTAACCAAAGGTCTTTGTTTTCGCAGAATCCGTGTAAAAACAACACCGTTTTCCCCTTTCCAGATATTCTATAAACTAAATTCATAAAACTTTTTTCCTATTTATTTACCTCTATTTTTCCACCCATCCGGTAGCGCAGTAAAACCTTTTTGCCAGAAATTCGCTGCAATAGCGGTCTCAAAATCTTCTCGGCATTTTCTTTGGTTTGGTTCAAAATACCCATTTGCAAAGCCGAAGTGCCTATTTGTTGTTCTGCCTTAGCATAGGCCTCGCTGACCAATTGGCCTTCTTCAAACATAGCATATTCTACATTGTAGACCCTTGATTGCTGGTGGTTGATCTTATTTACGCACAGTTCCGGCTCTGGCAGATAGACAATAAGCGTATCATTGGGAGCCGCCATAATATCTGACAGACTAATTTTAGTCAGGTCAATGCACCCAATCGCTTCTCCACTTACGATGAGTACGGCCTTAGGGTTGGGCAACCACTGCTTTACTATTTCGTGTTCTACTACATCTTTAAAATTATACTTCACCAATTCCAGCTTGCCCATGGCTACGATTTCCTGCAAAATGACGGTCTGATTGGTAACCGTTTCTTGTTCAGTCTTATCAGATTTATTGCCACAACTCCGGCCAATCCACATAGCCAGAAAAATGATGCCTGCCAGCGACAATAACCGGACAAAGGATCGGATAGATTGCATACGATAGTGGTTTGATTTAGGTTGAATTTTAGAATAAAGCACAAAGTATAAGGTATTTTCCCTTACTTCGTACTTCGCCCCGATTGCTTTATGAAAGCCCGCCTGACTGACGGATTTAATTTTATCTCTAAACTGACGGCCCATCGTCTATGGAATGCTGGTCAGGTGCTGGGCAGTTACTACGTTTCCAAACTTACAAAAAAAGCCAGGCAGCGGGGTCTGCCCATCAGTATTTCTTTCGAACCAACTACGTCCTGTAACCTGCGTTGCCCGGAATGCCCCAGCGGTTTGCGGGCTTTTACGCGCCCAACCGGCATGCTGGAAGAGACTTTGTTTAAGCAGACAATCGACGAATTGCAAGCCACATTGCTGTACCTGATTTTTTATTTCCAGGGCGAGCCATACCTGCATCCGCAATTTCTGGATTTGGTAAAATACGCTGCTGACAAACGCATCTACACGGCGACATCTACCAATGCCCATTACCTAAACGATGTCAATGCCCGTAAAACAGTGGAATCTGGCCTGGACCGGCTCATTATCTCTATTGATGGCACTACGCAGGAAACGTATCAGGCTTATCGGGTGGGCGGAAGTTTGGAAAAGGTAATAGAAGGAACAAAAAATATCATCCGTTGGAAAAAGCAACTCAACTCTTCTACGCCACACATCATTTTCCAATTTCTGGTGGTTCGTCCTAATGAGCATCAAATTCAGGAAGTACAACAACTGGCAAAAGAGTTGGGAGTAAATGAAGTAAAGTTAAAAACGGCCCAGATTTACGCGTACGAGCACGGTTCGCCGCTAATTCCCACAGTAGAAAAATACGCCCGCTACAAGCCCAATGGCGACGGAACCTATTCTATTAAAAATTACTTACTTAACCATTGTTGGAAAATGTGGCATTCGTGTGTCATTACGTGGGATGGAAAAGTACTTCCCTGCTGCTTTGATAAGGATGCTCATTACCAACTGGGAAACCGTCAGAAGCAAACTTTTACAGAAGTCTGGAGTAGTGAGGCATACCAGCAGTTTCGTCAAACCCTGATTGGATCACGGAATGAAGTAGAGATGTGCAAAAATTGTACTGAAGGAACGAAGGTGTGGGGATAAAGAAGAGTGGATGAGTTTATAAGTAAATGAGTTGGGTCTGTTCGCTCACATCGGTATTTTTTCTAGTGGTTGCTTTTCTTTCGCTGCTATTTGTTGCTCTATTTTATTGAAGTCAATATTGCCACAAGCGCCACATCCTTTGGCGCAGCCAGCAGTATTTTTGGCGCTGAACTGCTTCCAAACCATATTGCCTAAGTAGGCAAGGGCTAGCGCAAATACAATGAATATCACCAAATTTTCAATCATACAACGTGTATAAAACTATTTTTCGGGTAAGGCTGCTTTCTGTAGTTTCAGCAAGGCTTCTGTACTTAAGCCCGTTGCCTTACTGATAATCGCTATTTCAACGCCTTCTTTTAAAAAGCTAATAGCCATTTGCTCAATGCCTTTCTCGATACCTTTTTCGATACCTTTCTCAATTCCAGCCTTTTTTCCCTGCTTGAATCGAATATCGGTTTCCATATCGTAAGTCAGTGCCATAGTCTGTTCTGCTTGTAAAACGATTTTTTGTAAATCTTTGATTTTTGCTAACACTTCCAACTGCCGGATGTTCTTTTGTAACTTTAGCTCGCTGGTGTTTAGTTCCTTCAATTTACGGAGAATTTTGGAAATAACTACCCGCCCATCCTCCAGTTCAAAGTTGCATAAAACGGCCAATACTACTTCATCAGGGTTATCGGATTCCAGAAAGGTTTGATACGGGAACTGGCGCAAATCCACTAACCTATACCGATAGTCAAAAAGAGGCATGCTGAGCACTTCAGACATATTCAGCTTGTGCTTCCCGATGTAAAACACGTATTGCAAAACTGGCAACCGATGTGCCCGATAAATTAGCCCACAATACTGTAACATTCGTTCGGGCATCAGCGGATCGTTGGCTGATTGGAACTCAATATGCAAGGCGAAAGTATCGCCATTCGCCACGGTGATTTTTTGCAGGAAATCCGCCTCTCTTTCCAAAGTATATTGCAACTTGGTCGTGAGGTTTTCGACAGTTACGACCTCCATTTCCAGCACTTTCCTAATCAATGGCTCAATGAGGCTTTGCAGGTTTTCCCGGATAATTTTGTCGTAATCGTTGCTCAAGTATAGTTGGGTGGCTAAGGTTGTAAAAGCGAAAAAGCTACTGCCTAGTCGATCCAGTGCTGTTCAATAATCTTCAACAGTTCAGCATAGGTAGCATTAGCCGCAACAATTTGCCGACCAAATACATAGTCTTTACCACCGTGAAAATCTCCTACGAAGCCACCTGCTTCCTGTACCAACAATACGCCAGCAGCCACGTCCCAAGGTTTTAGGTTGTATTCAAAATAGCCCTCAAAACGTCCGCAGGCTACATAGGCCAGGTCAACGGCTGCCGACCCCATTCGCCGTAGGCCGTGGGTATTTCGCATGAGCTCGTTCAGAATGCTGAGGTAAGCATTGATTCTATCGAAGTTGTAATAAGGGAAGCCCGTAGCCAATAAGCCTTCACTTAAGGTTTTGGCAGGCGAAACGGAAATGGGTGACCCATTGCAAAAAGCGCCACCGCCCAGCCAGGCGTAGAAACACTCATCGCGGTTAATTTCGTGTACTACACCTACGATCACTTCATCTTCTTGCATCAAGGCAATGCTGATGGCAAAAATGGGTAGCTGGTGGATGAAGTTGGTGGTACCATCCAGCGGGTCAATAATCCAGCGAAGGTTGTGTGGGTTGTCTTGAGGTACGAGGTCTAACGTAGTGCCTTCTTCGGTAATAAAACTGGCCTGAGGTAGTATTTCAATCAGCCCTTTTACCAGCATTTTCTCCGTTTCTTTATCTACATAGGACACCAAATCATTGATTCCTTTGTATTCGATTTTTGCCTTATCGAAAGCAGCGGCTTCCTGACGGATAAATTTTCCGGTTTCTTCAGTTAACAGGATTACCTGTTGGCAAATGAGGGCTAATTCTTCTTTTTGCATAAGTAAAGCGATAGTTGATGTGCTTATGAATGTGTAAGTGTTAAATTCTATTGCTTATCGAACAACGGGAGTGGCTACTGACTTTGGACTTTTGAGCCGAACATATATAAACAAAGCACGTATGCCAAAAATAAGCACCAGCGGTATGAGTTCGGCATCCAACTCCTGCGGCCAGAATTTCCAACCGACTAGCAAAATGCCGACCGCCAGGCTATACACCAGAAAATAGGTTTGCAACCAAGCAGGCTTACTTTTTCGCCCCAGCACAAAAGCGATGAATAAATGCAGAGGCCAAGCCCAGACTAAATTCCAGTTGTTAGGCGTAACGACGTGATCGGTGCCAAACCACAGAAAGACGAGAACACAACCAATCAATCCCGCTAATAAAAACAGAAAAACATTCAGTTGATATCCTTCTTTTCCCTTGCGGTATTGCCACCAGGTTACTAAGGCTATTATAACAAACAGTAGCCAGAAGGCTCGAATGGGCGTAAATCCTGCGGCCTCTTTCAATACTGGACTGGCCTGAAAAAGCGTACGGGTTTGTGATACTAAGCGCTGTCTTTTGCCTTCGCTTATGAATGTAGCTTTCTCTAAGCCCTGCATCAAAGTTTCGGGTAGAAACATGCTTTCATAAGGCGTAGCCACCCGATCAGACAAGGCTCCCAAACCCAGATCCATCCCAAAGTCTGACCAGTATTGTTCCTGCAAATACAAGTCAATCCACTGGCGGAAGCTGCGTTTTTCAGCGGGTGGACTGAATTGAATGCCTTCGCCTGCCACATTTTTCACTACATCGCGAATACGGGTTGTACAGTTGTCGAAAAAGAAATCGTATTTGTAGTAGCGGTTTTCGGGCAAGTAATTCTTTTCCAGAAAAGCATATATTTCTTCTTTCTGAGCAGGAGAAAGATTCAGCACCTGGTCTACTACTGAACGGTTATCGTATTGGTAGCTCGCCAGGAAGGTACCCATATCAATAACGGAAATCATATAATCTAGCTGGCCTCGGACAAACTTTCCGTAAAAATTGGGGGCATTGAAATTATACGTGCCATACCCATATACCCGATCAATCCCTTGGGCCGGGTCATACACCCACAAAGCCGTATGGCCAAAACTATCATACAGGTCACGTCCGGGTGAAACGGTAATTACACTGACCGAGGCTTGTGGCGATAGGGCTGCAAAGGTTGGCGTTAAAAGCAGCAGAAAGCAAGCAGTCAGTAGCCAGTTACTGCTTCTATAGGTTGCCAACACTGCTGTTTTTAAAGTTTTCATTAAATAATAAGGCATAAGTAGAGGTGCAAATTATTGGATAATACATTAGCCAATAGGCCGTTAAGTAGGAAAGCAAATTGCACATCCGCGCATCTACAAATCTGCCCATTTAATCAATTTCTCGGTTCTCCCGCTTGCTGTCTGGCTTCCCGGCCACCACTACCACAATTTCGCCCTTAATAGTTTTGGCAGAAAAGTAAGCGCTAATTTCCTGTAAAGTACCATTCACTGTTTCCTCAAACAGCTTGGTCAGTTCTCTGGACACCGAAGCGGGCCGATCAGCACCGAAGTACTCAGCCAACTGCCCCAGCGTTTTTAGCAGGCGGTGAGGCGATTCGTAGAAAATCATCGTGCGTTCTTCCTCTGCCAGACTGATTAGCCGGGTCTGTCTGCCCTTTTTGGGTGGCAGAAAGCCCTCGAAAACAAACCGATCGTTGGGTAAACCTGAATTGACCAACGCGGGCACAAAAGCCGTAGCTCCTGGCAAGCATTCAACTCTAACCTGATTTTGTAGACAAGCCCTTACCAGCAGAAAACCGGGATCGGAAATAGCTGGGGTGCCTGCATCGGAAACCAGCGCCATGACTTCGCCCGTTTGCATGCGTTTTATTAGGTTGGCTAGCGTATGGTGCTCGTTGAAAGCATGATGGCTTTGCATGGGTTTATGAATTCCCAAGTGCTTCAGCAATATCCCTGTGTTTCGGGTATCTTCCGCCAAGATGACATCGGCTTGCTGCAACACCTTTACAGCTCGGTAAGTAATATCGTCGAGGTTGCCAATGGGGGTAGGTACCAGATAAAGGGAAGTAGGAGACGGCATTGATGCGTTTATCTATGAATAATTGAGCAGCAGCTTATACCAGCTTATCAATGGCTGCTGCCAACTTACGATCGCGGTCGGTTACGGTGTAGCCTGCGTCGTGCGTATTGAGTTCAATGCTAACTTTATTATATACATTCGACCACCAAGGATGATGATCCATCTTCTCAGCAATGAGGGCGACCCTGGTCATAAAGCCGAATGCTTCATTGAAATTTTTAAACTCAAAATCCTTTTTGAGCTTATTATCTTCTTCTTTCCACATCTGAATCGGGTTTTTAAGTAGGGCTGAAAAGTTCGGTAATCTTTTGGAGGATGCCAAAGTTTTCCCCCTTTCTCTTTCATGTCAATTCCAGAAAAGATTATTCTACATGAGCTTTCCCTTCCCATACTATATCGCTACCAACACGAGGAGAAGGATTGAAAAATAATTGAAAAAATTAAAATCCCTTGCAATCTAAAAGTTTATCGCCTTCGTAAGTCTGCCTTGCAATGGTACTCTCTTTACTTACGATTGTAATATTCTTCGCAAGGAAAAGAAAGCCCTCTGGCAAATCAATTGTATAAGTTCACCTAAAACAACAATTTCTCTATGAAGCGTTTTTCCGCAAAGAGCCTTAAAACATCGCTGGTAGTACTGGCTGTGGCTGCTTTGACCGTAGCAGGCTCGCAAACCTTTTGGCTGGATGCGTCCAGTCACCGGGAAGCACCCATGATTGCCAATGATCCATTGGCCGATAACACCGATCTGTATGCCTTTCGCTTACAGGAAGACCCTACCCGCATTGTGATAATGGCCAATTATGTACCGATGGCTAGCTCAGATGGTGGACCGAATTACTACACATTCGGTGAAAATATCCATTACGAAATACATATCAAAAACAATCCGGCTACACCTGGAGACGACATTGTGTATCGTTTCTACTTTAAGCAAGTAAATCAGGATCCAACAACATTCTTCAACCAGCGGTTAGGCAAACAGAATTTAAAAACATTTGCTTTTTGCGACAAAAGTAATGATGGAGGAAAAACATTTACCAATGTGCTTTCCAACGCTAGAATCGCGCCCAACAATACTGGTCCTCGTTCTATTGAAGGCCCCGTTGGTTTAGGCATTCCTTATACTACGTTGTCTACTAATGCTTACCACAAAGCCAGCAGCGGCGAATCTATGTTCTTCGGTCCCAAAGACGATCCTTTCTTTGTAGACCTGGGCGGCATTTTCGATTTGGGCAATATTCGGCCCAATGCAGCAGTAGATGCCTTGAAGTGCAAGAACGTGATGACCATTGCGCTTAAAATTCCTATTGAAAATGTACAGAAAGATCATAAGAAAGTAGATAAAGCAGCCAACATCCTCGATTCTGACTTTATTATTGGCGTATGGGCTTCGGCTAGCCGCCCCAAAATACGGGTGTTAGAAGGCAATGGAAAAGAATCACACCAAGGCCCTTGGGTACAGGTATCTCGCTTAGGTATGCCATTGACCAACGAAGTAGTGATACCCATTGGTCAGAAGGATTACTGGAATTCACAGTATCCTTACAATGAAAAAGGGTTTGACAAATATTTTACCAACCCCGAACTGGCGCTTTACATGGACGATGATCAATTTGGTAAAGCCGTTCCAGGTTTGGCAGCTTTGCGTATTCAACGCAAATCGCTTGGCCAGTTTGACTTTGGTAATACCAAAGATGGGTTATCAGGCTTGTTAAACAGTGCAGCGGTAAAAGGTACGGCTCTCGATCCGGCACTTTTCGGCAAGTATCTGCTTCGGAAAGGCGAGCCGCGTTCGGTAGATTTACTGCCCATTTTCCACACGGGTGTGCCTAACCTGCCTCCTTACCAGTTAGCGGTTGGCAAAGGCGGAAACCCCTTGGCTGCTGGCAAACCATTGATCAACAACTTCTTGCCAACTTTTGGCGATATGTTACGACTCAATATGGCTGTGCCTCCAACCAAACGCAACGATCCTAAATTTAGCTCCTTAGGCTTAGTACAAGCAGCCGTATTGGGCTTGACCGATCCGGCTTATAACAAAACCAAAAACTTGCAGTGGATTCCTAACATGGATGGCTTCCCGAATGGCCGACGCCTGGAAGACGACGTTACCCGAATAGAATTGCAAGCCGTAAGTGGAGTTGTATTAGCCGCTATTGGTCTTTGGTACGATGATTTTACCCCTGGCGTAAGCAGCAGCCCATTAACAACGGATTTACTGGATGTATATACCTTTACTACAGGTGTAGAAGCCAACGACAGACCGTTTAGCACAGCGTTCCCGCATTTGGCTGCCCCAATCAGTGGTTATGATGTAGCTACGAAATGCGATGCCAGCACCAATTCATCTGCCCTTCGGAGCAGCGAACCAACCATGGAAATGAACCAAAGCCTGGATTTGAGTTCTCCTCGGTTGATGATGCAAAACTACCCGAACCCTGCTACCAATCAGACTACCTTTAAGTACCGAGTAGCAGAACAAACCAAGGTAACGCTTCGGGTATATGATAAATCTGGGGCTGTAGTACAAACCCTTGTCAAAGACGAACTGAAGACTGCAGGAACGCATGAAGTGGAATTGAACCTGGCTGGTTATCAGAAGGGAACCTACTACGTGACCATTGCTGAAGGTGCCCAAACCGTTCAATCATTAAAACTGGTGGTGGAAAAATAGTATTTGCTGATTCATTGAAAATAGATGTGCAGACTTTTCTCTGCACATCTACTTCTCTTCCCTCTTATCCTCCTTGAAACGTCATGCTGAAAAAATACCTATACCCTTCTATCCTAGTTTTGTTTGTGGCTTTGGGTGGTCTGATCGTCCTTTTTGGTAAGCGCCAGATATCCATTCCCGACCTGAAAGAGCGCAACCAGCTGATTTCTGCCTCCAGCGAATGGCTCAATACCAAGGCTGCCATCGAAGGATTGCAGGCCAACATCCGCAAAAACCCCGGCAATACGAAAGCCAAGTTGAACCTGGCCCAAGCCTATATTCAGGAAGGGCGCGTCACGGGCGACCACGCGTATTACGACCAAGCCGCGCTACAACTGATCAATGAGGTATTGCGAAAAGACCGCGAAAACTTCGATGCGCTCTGTAGCAAGTCGATGATATACTTATCGCAACACCATTTTGCTGATGCCATTGAGGTAGCTAATCACGCAAAGCAAATCAGTGACTACAATGCCTTTTTATATGGCTTATTGGTAGATGGCTACGTAGAGTTGGGCAACTATCCCAAAGCGATAGAAATGGCCGAAAAAATGATTTCCATCCGTCCCGACATACGTTCCTATTCTCGTATTTCTTACCTGCGCGAAATCCACGGCAACTATCCCGGTGCAATCGAGGCCATGGATATGGCTGTCAAAGCTGGCTACCCTGGGCTGGAGCAAACGGCTTGGGTACGCGTGAAAATGGGCGAGTTATACGAACATACCGGCGATTTGAAAAAAGCCGAAGAACAATACCGCCTTACACTGGCTGAGCGCCCCAACTATGCGTATGCACTAGCTGGAATGGGTCGATTGGCAAAAGCCAGAAAAAAATATCCACAAGCCATCGCTTTGTTGGAGAAAGCCAATAGCCTGGTCATTGACTATGCTTTTAAAGACGAAATGACGGACTTATATCTATTGAATGGCCAGCCTCAGAAAGCGGAGGAATCGGCTCGTTTGGTCATTGAGGAATTGAGTGGAAAAGAACACCTGGGTAACGAACAAGATGGCACCGGCCACTATGCCGACCGCGAATTGGCCTACGCCTACCTAAAAACCACCGATTACGACAATGCCCTGAAACATGCCCTGATAGAATACGAACGCCGTCCCAACAATATTGACGTCAATGAAACGATCGCCTGGGTTTACTACAAGCGGGGAGCTTATGCCGAAGCTGCCAAATATATGGCCGTAGCAATGCGAACCAATATTCAGAATCCATCCTTGCTGTATCGTGCTGGACTTATTCAGTTAAAAAATGGGCAAACGGCAAACGGGCTTGCGCTTATGAGGAAAGCCTTGTCTATCAATCCATATTTGCCTAGCAACCTGACTGGAGAAGGCAAAGCATACCTGGCTGTGAATGAATGAAACCGTTCTTCTGTCCTACTCATTCATCCACCGATAAAGCCATGAATTTGGAAAACCGTGCCCAGCATTGGCATCGAAGGCCGTTAGTCTGCTTGTGTTGGATAGTATTTACTTGCCTTTTGTCGAACCAGGCTTTTGCGCATCCGCTTACCGACGGGTTGGAAAAGCTGCCCGCCAGCGGTGTGGCCTGGGCTTATCTCAAATTAGGCTTTACCCACATATTACCGCTTGGTTACGACCACGTGCTCTTTGTGCTGGGCTTGTATTTCCTGAATCCGAGACTCAAAACAGTCGTCTGGCAGGCCACGGCTTTTACGGTAGCGCATTCCCTTACCCTTGGGCTGGCGATGAATGGCTTAATCAATCCCCCGGCTTACCTGATCGAACCCATCATTGCGCTTTCTATTGCATTCGTAGCCATTGAGAACCTGGTTACCGATCAGTTGAAATGGTGGCGCACCTTGGTTATTTTTGGCTTTGGCCTCATCCACGGTTGCGGCTTTGCGGGTATTTTGGGCGAGTTAGGAATGCCAGCCAATCATTTCTTCACAGCGCTACTTTCGTTCAATGTGGGTGTAGAAATAGGCCAACTCACCGTGATTCTGACTGCTTACTTTCTGGTTGGACGCTGGTTTGGACAAAAAACCTGGTATAGACAGCGAATCGTTTTTCCCGTTTCTGCCCTTATCGCAGTCATTGCCCTCTATTGGACGATTGAAAGAGCTTTTCTATAGATAGATGAGAGCTGTGCACAAACCAGTGCTTACTTATACAAACAAAACGTCTGGACATTCCTAAACCCTAAACTAAAGTAATCCTTCTATAGTGATGAAAAAATTACTACTTATCTATGCCATTTTGGTAGGAACCACCTGCGGAGTGTATGCTCAAGCTGGCCATATAAGCGGCATTGTGTATGATTCCACTTCTCACACACCGCTGCCAGGGGCTACCGTTTTCATAGCTACGCAGGCACAAGGAACGATCACCGATGGACTCGGACGCTTCAGTATCCATGGCCTTTCCGCAGGAGCGATTACCTTACGAGCCAGCTACCTGGGCTACCAATCGGCCATGGTTTCACTGCAAATACAGCCTAATCAAACGGCCACTGCCAATTTTGACCTTTCTCCCAGTGCATTAAACCTAAGCGAAGTAACCATAGCATCAGGTCGTGATCCAGCCCGGAGTGACCTCATCAACCAGATTGATCGGCAATTGCGGCCAGTCAATTCAGCGCAGGATTTACTTACGCTGGTGCCTGGCTTATTCATTGCCCAGCACGCTGGCGGCGGCAAAGCGGAACAGATTTTCTTGCGGGGATTTGATAATGACCACGGCACTGACTTCCAGATTTCCATCGATGGGATGCCGGTAAATATGGTGTCGCACGCCCACGGGCAGGGATACGCGGACTTTCACTTCGTAATTCCTGAAACCGTCGATGCTTTACAAGTATATAAAGGCCCTTATAACGCGCAGTTTGGTGATTTTGCTACCTCAGGCGCAGGTGCCTTTACCACAAAAAAGTTTCTGGAAAAAAATGAAGTGAAATTGGAAGTGGGTCAATTCGATACTTTCCGTGCCGTAGGAATGGTCAATCTGTTAGG
>JAZKGK010000040.1:0-11005 GCA_040385915.1 Bacteroidota bacterium | reverse complement strand
GTCTTGATTCCTGCCGTTGTTGGTGTTTCTAGCGATTTTTTTAACGGGGTCGCCCAGCGATTGATTAATGTTTACAACAGCTTGATAACCAGGCCAAACTCTCCAAGGATTTCAAACCCTTGGAGAGTTCCTTCGCTGTTGTACAGTTTTTCCACCAACAACTTTAAGCGAGAAGAAACGAAGACATTTTGGAAGGCGTAGGATCTTAGTGTATTAGTTAACAAGGGTATATGTGCGGTGATCTGTAGGGGCAACCCTTGCGGTTGCCCTAGGCGGCGATCCACATCAGGTATAAGGGCAACCGCAAGGGTTGCCCCTACTAAAACCCTCTACTACATAGTACCCTCAATACACTAGAACCAGATAAATTTTCAAAACCTGCTTGGGCTGGCTATTGTCAATTCCAGCCTTTGTTTAAAAATATATACCCATGAAAAGACAAGTAGAAATTTCATTGATGAAAAGGATATTTCAGGGAATTGAAACCCGTCAGACCGCCGATATGGCGGAAGACTCGTGTAAATTTCCCATTGAAATCTATACCAGTCACGAACTTTTTCTGAGAGAAAAAAACACTTTATTCCGCGAATTCCCTTTGGCGGTCGGTTTTAGTTCCCAAGTACCCAACCCAGGAGATTACCTCACCAACGATCTGACTGAAACACCCATTGTTGTCATACGAAACGAAGAAGGAGGATTAGGTGCTTATATCAATGCTTGTCGTCACCGGGGAGCGCGTTTGCTGAACGAGCCTTCGGGCAATTGTAAGCGCAACATCGTTTGTCCTTATCACGGTTGGTGCTATTCGGCCAAAGATGGCGCTTTGCGTTCGCTGCCACACCCAATTGGTTTTCCTGACTTAGACAAGAGCGAACACGGGCTGGTTTCCTTGTCTGTAGAAGAACGGTTTGGGATCATCTTTGTGCTGCCTACGCCCAACAAAACGCTCCAGTTGGATGCGTATTTAGGCGAACTGTTTCAAGACATGGAAAGCTTTGGCTATAGCAACCATGTGTTGTACAAATCAGGTTTTCAACAAAGGAAGATGAACTGGAAATTTCACGTAGAAGTGAATTCCGAGATTTATCATTTCGCTTTTCTCCATCAAAAATCTTCGGCAGAAAACTACTTGAATTTTGGGGCAGTCTTCGATTACCAAAAGCCCCATTCCCGGATGATTGCCCCTCAGAAAAGCATCCTTAAGATGATGACCCGCGACGAAAGCGAATGGAAGTTGGAAGGCAACGTGGGACTGGTTTATTTCCTGTTTCCCAATATGTTATACTTTACTGCCTTTGGCTATGGCCATGTGCTGAGTGTGTTTCCGCAAGACGAAAGCCATTGCACGTTTATGTCTGGCATGCTGGTGCCCAACCTCCCGCGTACACCAGAAAATGAGAAGCTCTGGGAATACCATTATCAAAACTATTGGGCGGCCATGAATGAAGACATGGATATGGGAGAGAACGTGCATTCAACCCTGCGTTCGGGCGCCAATACGCACCATACCTTCGGACGATACGAACAGATGTGCGCCAAGTTTGAAACGGCTGTGCAAGAAGTGATTGAAGGAAAATACACCGTGGCCGACATATTGCAAAAGGCGGCAGTTAATCCAGTAGAAACGTTATGAGTACCATTGCCGGGAATACTTCCGATAACCAAAAGCTGCTGGCTGAAGCGTTAATTTCCATAAAAAGAACCCAACAAAAGCTCCAGCTGCTAGAAGCCGAAAAGTCGGAACCGATTGCTATTGTCAGTGCCAGTTGCCGATTGCCTGGTCAGGTGAATGATTTGGAAAGCTTTCGTCAGTTTCTGTCTGCCGGACAGGATGGAATTACCGACCTGCCAGCAGACCGCTGGGATATGGAGCATTACTATACCGATGATCGGACCACAGCCGGAAAGATGTGTGTGCGCAGGGCTGGCGTGATCGAAAATACCGACTGTTTTGATGCGGGGTTTTTTCGTATTTCTCCCAAAGAAGCGGAAAAGATGGATCCTCAGCAAAGGCTCTTATTAGAGCTTGCCTGGGAAAGTTTGGAGAAAGCCAACATCATTCCTGAATCGTTGTATAACCAGTCCGTGGGGGTTTTCATAGGCATTTCCACCTCTGATTACCTTAACTTGTTGATCCGCAGAATCGACGAAAGTGAAATCAATGGATATGTGGCCACGGGCAATTCTTTTAGTACTGCCGCCGGGCGTATTTCTTACTACCTGGGGCTGAAAGGTCCCTGTATTGCCTTGGATACGGCGTGTTCTTCCTCGCTCACCGCCATTCATTTGGCTTGCGAAAGCTTGCGCAAAAAGGAATGTAATTATGCCTTGGCTGGCGGGGTAAATCTGCTCTTGGAGCCGCTGACAACCACGGCTTTTTCGCAGGCGGGTATGCTTTCTCCCGACGGCAGTTGTAAAACCTTCGATGCCTCGGCCAATGGTTACGTTCGCTCCGAAGGCGGCGGGATGGTCGTATTGAAGCGGCTGACCGATGCCATAGCCGATGGTGATCAAATTCTGGCCAAGATTCTGGGCTCGGCCACCAACCACAATGGCCCCAGTGGTGGCTTGACCGTACCCAATGGCACTGCCCAACAGGCATTGATTCAACAGGCGCTAAAAAACGCCAAAATTGATTCGGGTGACGTGAGTTATGTGGAAGCCCACGGCACTGGCACTTCGCTAGGAGATCCCATCGAGATCAATGCCTTGCAGCAGGTTTTCTCCAAAAGTCATGGCGAAGGGGAATCCCTACTGGTGGGTTCCGTCAAAACGAACATTGGACACTTAGAAGCGGCGGCTGGCATTGCCGGAATGCTGAAATTAATCTGCCAACTTCAGAGCCGGGAAATCTATCCACACTTACACCTGTCAACGCCCAATCCCTATATTCTTTGGGATACGCTGGCATTAAAAATCCCAACGAAAAAAGCCTTCTGGAAAGCCAACGGCAAAAAGAGAATCGGAGGCGTGAGTTCTTTTGGCGTGAATGGCAGTAATGCCCACGTCATTCTCGAAGAATACCTGCCTACGCAAGAAAAACAGCCTTTCGTCTGCCATATCGACGATGAGCACCCCGCTATCATTCCAATTTCGGCCAAGAACAAGGAGCGCTTACAAGCCTACGTCAGACGGCTGTTAGACTTTGTTCAAGCAACCGATAAGGCTCATGAACCCGGTTTCCTGGCTAACCTCGCCTATACGTGTCAAACCGGACGAGAGGCCATGGAAGAAAGAGTGACTTTCCGGGTGCATCATATATCCGAACTGCAAGAAGTGCTGGAACAGTATCTTGTGGGGGAGGAAAATATTCCAGGTTGTTATCAGGGTAGAGTAAAAAAGGAGCGCGAATTAGTTGTTGAAGAAAAGGGCGTTGACACCCTGGCCGAACGATGGGTAAATGGGGAGGCTGTTGACTGGAATCTGTTACATACCACCCAAAAGCCGAATAAAATAAGCCTGCCAACGTATCCATTTGCCAGGGAAAGATATTGGGCGCTTCTAACAAACATGGCATCGGGCAACGCGAACACGGCGCAGGCCAACTTGCATCCCTTAGTGCATGTGAATGTGTCGGACCTTGCCGCACAGGCGTATCGTAGTGTATTTACGGGCGAAGAGTCATTTTTGAAAGACCATCGCGTGCGCGGGAAAAAATCCTGTCGGGTACTTGCTACCTGGAAATGGCCTTGGAGGCCGGTAGAAGGGCTTCTGGACTGGCGCTAAACGTACTCTCAGACGTTACCTGGGTTGCGCCCCTTATAGTTCAGGATGCACCGCAGCAAGTTTTTATCACCCTATATCCGGAAGAAAACAAGCTGGCCTTTGAAATAGGGTCGGGTGAAAATGATGCCTGGTTGCTGCATTGTAAAGGATATTTATTGCCTGGGGAAAAGGAGTCAACCCGCAAAATAGATGTGCCCGCCCTGTTGGCTGCTTGCCCCAATTTGCTGGAAAAAGTCCCTTGTGATGCCTTATTTAAGGAATTGGGTTTTGAGTACGGTTCCTTTTTTCAGCATACCGAACGCATCCAATACGGTGATCGTCAGTCGATCTCCACCCTACGACAATCAGACAATTCCAATCAAGCGTATCTGCTGCACCCCGGCCAACTCGATGCCGCACTGCGGACAGCCATTGGCTTAGCGCTAGCAAAGAAAGAGACGCCCACGCTAGTGGTGCCGTTCAGTTTACGCGAATTAAGCCTGCTGGGCGATACACGGCAGATCCGTTATGCCTATGCCCGACCGCACCCCGCCAGTGAGGCAAATGCGAAGGTGCCGCGCTATGATATGGATTTGCTCAACGACGCGGGCGAGGTCATCGTCAGTATAAGAGATTTTGCTGGAAGGGAGATGAACCGATCTGCCGAAATACCGAAGGGAAATAAAGCCAAGGCTGCAACCAGTACCATTGCGAATACTTCCCAAGCGGCATTGGTTGCACAAGACTTTGCTTCGAAAACCGATGCCCAGCTAAGAACCGAAACCCTGGAATACCTGAAAGGAATATTGACCAAGGAATTGCACATATCCGCCGACAAAATTCAGGAGGATACCCCTTTTTATGACTACGGCGTCGACTCTATGACGGCGGTAGATATCATCCATACGCTGGAAGAAGTGTTTGGTCCGCTTCCGGCCACCTTGCTATTCGAACAGATGGATTTGGCTGAACTGGCCGACTATTTTGTAGCGAAGCATCGATCCAAATTAGCGGGCCTTTCTCAACCTTCGTTTACCCAGCAAAAGGAAGAAGAAAGTGCTGATCAACCGTTCATTAAGTCCTCTTCTCGCCAATCTGAAAAAAACGGTCGGTTGTTGAAACGAGGAGGGAATTCGTTTTTTGGTTCACGAATCAATGAAGACATGGCCATCGTTGGGATGGAGGGACTGTTTCCTGGTGCGCCTCATGCCGAAGCGTTGTGGAATCAGGTGCTATCGGAGCAATGTCCTGAGTATATCGATCAAAATGGCAATGCTGGTTTACACTTTGGCCGGGTGAAAGAAAAGGATTTGGCCGAATATATGGACACGCTGGGTCTTTCAAAGGAAGCGCTTGTCTCTATGAGCCGCCAACAGCGCATGATACTGGGCGTTACGGCAGAGGCCATGGCCAAGTATGGCATTTCCAGAAAAGACTTGTCAGCCAGGAAAACGGGCGTGTTTATCGGAGCCCAACAAACGTTTGACGAAGACGAATCACCGAGCGGTGTAAAGTATTACGACTATGCGGCTTACCTGATTCCCAATAAAATATCCTTCCTGCTGAATTTGCAGGGACCGAGCGAAGTCATCAATACGCACTGTACCAGCGTGTACGTGGCTTTGCATCGCGCCATCCAAAGCATCCACGCCGGAGAGTGTGAACAGGCCATTGTGGGCGGGGTAAATGTCATTTCGGAACGGGAATTCAACTATACTTCCAGCATTGGGTATGAAACATTGCTAAGCCTCGACCACAAAACCAGGAGCTTTTGCGAAGATGCCAACGGTTTTGTTCGAAGCGAGGGCGCGGGTGTCGTCATTATTAAGCGGCTGTCGCAGGCGGAAAGGGATTCGAATAAGATATTGGCTGTCATCAAGGGTACGGCGGTATACCACGGAGGCAGAGGCTTTTCGATGGAGGCTCCCAGCGCCAAAGGCATAAAGGAAGTCATCAAGACTTGCCTGGAAAAATCAGGCATAACGCCAGATACCATCGACTACGTAGAAGCGCACGGCATTGCCAACCGACTAGCAGATGCAATAGAATTGGGCGCTATTAGCGAAGCATACCGTGGCTTAAGCGCAACGCCTGACAAGCAATGGCATCTCAGCAGTGTGAAGCCCGCCGTAGGCCACGCCGAATTGGCCGCTGGCATGGCCTCTTTGATTAAAACCCTGAAAGCATTTGAACACCACATCATTCCCGGTATCCCCGGCCTTGATAGCATTAATAAAGACCTGGCTCCCGGCCATTCCATTGTGCTGCAAGCCCAAGCGCAGCAGTGGCCCCAAAGTAATTATCCCAAAAGGGCGGCACTGAATAGCTATGCCGTAGGAGGCGTAAATGCGCACATTATCCTGGAAGAATACGTGGCTGAGGCTGATAGGAATGCAAGAAATAAGACCGAAGCGACTGTTGTAGCAAAAGACAATGGGCTGGTCGATGCCAGAAAAACCTTCACAATCAGCAAGGAAGTGGATGCGGTGCTCGCCCAAATAGTGGAAGAGGTCTTTGAATTGGATATTCAGCAACTCGACCTGGCCTTATCGCCGGTAGAGTACGGATTTGATTCGGTGAAGGTAGTCCAATTCACCCGCCGCATTAACGAAAGGCTAGAAATTGACATCAAAATGGGCCAGGTCTTGGGCTTGGATGATTTTAGGTCCTTCTTCCACCTGCTGCAACGCGAGTGGAGTAGCCGTCATCAAGCGTTGCCAAGTACACAACTGGCGGCGGTACAAGACAATATTATTACCCAATACCCAATATCAGAAGATCAGAAAGCGCTCTGTTTTATACAAGAAGCCTGGCCCGACTCTACTGCATACAACATCCCCTTGGCCTTTGGATTGCCAGGAAAGATAAATCCTGATTGGCTACAACAAGCCTTTGCGTTGGTGTTGGCCGAGCACCCGATTCTCAGAGTAAACTTCATCCAAGATAAAGAAACCGGCCACCGTGTGCAGACTGTCCGTCCGCTGGAAAAGTGTGTACAGATAGATACACAGGCGATAACCGAAGGGCAGGACGTTACTTCATTGCTGCTTTCCTTGCTCAGACAGCCGTTTAACCTGGCAGAAGATTCCTTGATACGTTTGCATGTGCGTGAGCATATCTCGGCTAATAAAACCTACCTGCTTTTTGTTGTTCACCATATTGTGTTTGATGGCACCTCCAGCGCTTGGTTCATCCAATCATTTTGGGACAAATACCAACAGCTCGTTTCAGGCAAGCACCAGTCAGCAAAGCCCGTCGACCTGGCCTACTTTGATTATGTAGAAGGGGAACATACCTACCTGGAAAGCCCGCAAGCGAAAAAAGACCTGGCCTGGTGGAAAGCGACGCTGGAAGGCATATCTCCGGCGCTACCGCTACCCTACGACCGACTTCCTACTGGCGAGGGATTTGATGCATCGGTTGGTTGTGAGACATTTACGCTGAAAACTACGGAATTGGCGGCACTCAAGGAGGTAGCCAAAGCATTCAAGACCAATTTGTCGGTGCTCCTGTTGGCTGTCTTTAACGTGCTCATCCACAAGCTCACCCAGGAAGAGGACATCGCGATCACTGCCCCAACTGCCGGAAGACCCAAACAAATCCATGAAAACAGTATCGGTTTCTACATCCACGTCATCGTGACCAGAAGCCAGGTGCAAGCCCAGCAGTCTTTTGAGGCGCTGGTAAAGGATGTCAGGCAAAAGTTTGTCGATGGAATCGACCACGCTTCCTATCCTTTTTCTTCCCTTATGTCTGCCCTGGGCTTAGGTCAGCTACATTCCCGCGAACTGAATTTCCCGGTAGCCTATATGTTTCAAAACATCTTTGAAGCGATATTGGATAATAAAAGTGTGCTGAATGGCTTGGAGATACTCGATACCATTTACCAGGAAACCGATAATAAGTATACGCTGGAGATTTATGACCTGAAGGAAACCTTGCAGGTGAATCTGAAATACAACCAAGGCTTATTTGACCGTACCACCATTCAACGCCACCTGGGGTATTTTCATCAGCTGGTGCAAGCCGTTATTGCAAATCCCCAAGGCAAGATTGCCGACTATCCAATCCTTTCTTCAGAAGAAAAATACCAGCTTGTAACCAGCTTCAACGACACGCTGGCCGATTATCCTCAAGAGGTGTGCCTCCACGAGTTGTTTGAAGCACAAGCCAAAAAGACGCCACATCAGGTGGCGATAGCCTTTGGCGAGGAGCAATTGTCTTACCAGGCATTGGAACAACAAAGTACCCAGCTAGCGTGCTACCTGCAACAACAGGGCGTAACGCCTGATACGTTGGTAGGTATTTGCATGGAGCGATCTATTGAGGTAATTGTGGCCATTTTGGGCGTACTCAAATCCGGAGCTGCGTATGTACCCATCGACCCTCATTATCCCAAGGATAGGATACTGTATGTCCTGGAAGATAGTCAGGTGCCTTTCGTATTGACGCAGGGCAAGTTGAAGGAGAAAATACAACGATTAGCTTCCCAGACCCAATGTCAGCTTCTTTCCTTGGAGGACGATTGGGAAACCGGCGGCCCGCTGACCAGCCGTTTAACCAGCCAGGTGCGCGCAACCAATCTGGCCTATGTCATCTACACGTCTGGCTCTACTGGTAAGCCCAAAGGCGTGATGGTAGAACACGCGGCAGTAGTGAACTACGTCTTGAATTTCATCGAGCAGTTTAAAGTAAATGCCTCAGATAAATTCATCCACGGGGCCTCTATTTCCTTTGACATTTCTATTGAAGAAATATTTCCTATTCTGCTCAGTGGAGGCTGCTTAGTTATCTCCAAAGACGGGTATTTGGATGTGGATGGCTTCGTAAGAGAATTGCATGATCACCAGGTGACGATTGTATCGACCGTGCCTGCCGTTATCCAACAACTCAACAGCAGACCCCTGAAAAATCTCCCTCTGCGACTCATCATCAGTGGGGCGGATGTGCTGAAGCCCCAGTGGATAAGCGAATTGCAGCCTAGCGCAGCGATTTACAATACCTATGGCCCGACCGAAGCGACGGTTTGTGCCAGTTATTACAAAATTGAAGGTGTCACGCAGGGCGTTCAACGCATTCCTATTGGCAAACCGATACGAAACACGCAGATCTACTTGCTCGATAAAGCTTTGTCGGTGGTGCCTATCGGTGTTGCTGGCGAATTACATATTGCGGGTGCTGGCTTGGCCAGGGGCTATTTAAACCGCCCGGCCCTGACCGAAGAGAAGTTCATCAATAATCCTTGGGGAACCGGAAGGTTATACAAGACTGGTGATCAGGCACGTTGGCTAGCCGATGGCAATATTGAGTACCTGGGCAGGATCGATGAGCAGATCAAGGTGCGGGGCTTGCGGATAGAACCCGGAGAAATAGAAAGTATCCTCACTACGCACGCGCCTATCCAACAGGCCGTCGTCATTGCTCGCGACCAACAAGGCGACAAGCAACTCATTGCCTATTATGTCGCTACTGAAGCGGTAGAAGCCGCCGACCTGAGAAGTCACCTGCAAAAGACTTTACCCGACTACATGATTCCGGCGGCTTTCCTGCGCCTGGAAGAGATTCCCTTGCTGGCTACTGGAAAGGTAAACCGAAAGTGGCTGCAAACGAGGGAAGTAGATCTGGCCAGCAGTAAAGTATACGTAGCTCCGCGCACCGCTATAGAATCGGCCTTAGCCACCATTTGGGAAGCGGTATTAGGAATTGAAAAGGTGGGTATCTACGACAATTTCTTTGAACTAGGCGGCGATTCCCTGTTGGTGACACGGGTAGTATCGGCTATTAGAAAAAATTTGTCGGTAGAATTAGCCATCAAGGATTTATTCTCCAGGCCATCTATTGCGCTATTGTCCGAATTGATCAGTACTGAGGGACAAGAGGCGCTATTGCCAGAAATCATAGCGGGTGAAAGACCAGCCAAAATACCGCTTTCTTTTTCACAACAACGGCTGTGGTTTATCGACAAACTGGAAGGTAGCATCCATTATCACATCCCTTTTGCCCTGCGATTTGAGGGGAATTTGGATAAAGATAGCCTGAACGATGCCTTCAGGGAAATAGTCAATCGGCACGAAGCGCTCAGGACGGTCTTTAAAGACCAGGACGGAGAAGCCTACCAGGAAGTACTAGAGAAAAACCAGTGGCAGCTAGTCTATACGGCAGCGTCGAACACCGACGGGAAAGAACAATTAGAGGCGCTATTAGCCTCAGAAATACGGCAACCATTTGATCTGTCGAAAGATCATATGCTTAGAGCCCACGTGGTGAAGCTTGCCGAACAGACGCACGTATTGCTGGTCGTAATGCACCACATCGCCTCTGATGGTTGGTCGGTTGCTGTATTGGCCGAGGAACTGATTGCACTATATACGGCTAAGAAAGAAAACCGCTTAGCCCAGCTACCTGCCTTACCGATCCAATATAGCGACTATGCTCTCTGGCAACGAGCCTATCTGACGGAAGCTATCCTGAAGGACAAATTAAGGTATTGGCAAGAAAAATTGAGCAGAACTACGGCGTTGAACCTTCCTTCCGATCACCTGCGTCCGGCTATACTCAGCAATAAAGGTGGCAGGCTTCATTTTGCAATCGCAAAGCCCTTGCGAAACCAGCTAACTGACTTATCCAAACAAGAAGGGGTAACAATGTTTATGCTGCTGTTGTCCGCTTTCAAAGTATTGCTTTATCGATACAGTGGGCAAGAAGACATCTGTGTAGGAAGTCCGATAGCGAATAGAGTGCAGAAAGAAGTGGAACCCTTAATTGGCTTCTTTGTAAATACGTTGGTGCTGCGCAGTAATCTAGGCCAGAATCCCAGGTTTACAGAGGTGTTGTCTCAGGTAAAAGCCACTACCTTAGAAGCCTACGCGCATCAAGACGTTCCTTTGGAGAAGATCGTAGACAGCGTGGAGCAGGACAGAGCCATGAGCCGTAGTCCCTTGTTCCAGGTGATGTTTGTGTTGCAGAATACCCCGGCCATTCCAAAACTATCCTTGGACGGAATTACCCTGGAAACGGAGCCGGTTGTTTACAACGTATCGAAGCTGGACTTAACTTTTCATGTCACCGAAACAGCAGAGGGGTTGGATTTGATGGTTGAGTACTGTAGCGATTTGTTTTTACCCGCTACCATAAACCGGATGATGGCGCATTACCAGAGGCTTTTATCCGATGTGGTAGCTCACCCAATGAAGGAAATAGGCAAGTTGAGGATGCTCAGCGTTGCCGAAGAGCAACAACTCCGCCTAGATTTCAA
The DNA here is from genome assembly GCA_040385915.1 of Bacteroidota bacterium. Classification (GTDB taxonomy): domain Bacteria; phylum Bacteroidota; class Bacteroidia; order Cytophagales; family ES-bin-26; genus ES-bin-26. Next base: position 45 of record JAZKGK010000040.1, on the reverse strand, counting down.
CCCGACTTCAGTCGCCGGTCCGCCCAACACCACCCTCGTCGATTT
>JAZKGK010000039.1:0-2303 GCA_040385915.1 Bacteroidota bacterium | reverse complement strand
AGAAGATGGCACCTGGCTGTACCTGACATCGGACGGCTATGTCGATCAGAACAATATCGAACGGAAGAAATTAGGCTCAGCCAAACTATGCGGCCTCATCGAGTCAGCTCACCACGCTTCCAGTAGCGAACAGAAGCACTTGTTTGAGTCTGTGCTGGATCAGCACCAGCAGCAAGCAGAGCAACGAGATGACATTACCCTGGTTGGAGTGAAAATATAGCGTAGTAAGTGGTTAGAAAAGCGAATCCAGCGTAGGGTATACAACCTAGGCTGGATTCGCTTTTTATATGCCTCTAGGCAACTGCCCCTTCTTTATTTTCATAGACATTCGTACCACTGCCTTACCAAGCATAGCCATAAAGAGTCGTGCCTAAATTGGACAAAACTTACCTCACCTCTCTGCCAAGGCAATTCACCTTCTGAGTACAAAGCCGATACACTAAAGGGCTTTGTCGCATGACTTACCTTATCCATTATCTTTTCTATTGGCTTTTATTTCAAGTATTCTATTGAGCGTAAGTTTAGTACAAAAAAACACTTTCTCATTTTTGAATATATCTTCTTCTTGCCTATGAACTATTTTCCATCAATTGTCAGCCCCTGCCATTGGATAGCCATCAACTATTTACAAAACGAAGAATAGTACATTTTAACCATCCAGGCAGTGCATTGCACTTCCATCCTTATTGAAATCCTTTTTTACTAACCGACTATTTTTGAATGAAAAACAACGATAACAGGCAAGGGTACTTATGGAATCTGGTGAATTTACTGCCGACTCAACAGTTGATAAGGCTGAGCAACACAAAATTCCTAACCAAAGTCCGTTGTATGGCTTTAGCCAATGTAGTAGGAAAAGCAGGATTCTGGGCAAGCTGTGTTACTTTCCTATCCTTGAACAGCGCGGTAGCTCAAGCACCACCAGCCGATTTTTCTACTGCTGTCGTGGGAAGTAATTGGAACCAGGCCATTGGCTTAACTTTCACCACTGATGGGCAAACAATGTTTGTTTGGGAAAAAGGAGGCACCATCTGGACAGTAGTGGGAAACGTAAAAAGTGCTTCTCCCCTATTGGATATCAGCCAAGAGGTAGGAAATTGGCGGGACCACGGCTTGGTAAGCATGGCGCTTGATCCGAACTTCAGTGCGTCGGGCGGTTATATATATCTTTTATACGATGTAGACCGGCATTATTTACTCAATTATGGTACATCGGCCTATAGCCCTACGGCCAACGAATATTTCAATGCCACGATTGCACGCCTTACCCGCTACACGGTTCAGGGCAACGGAAACAATTTTAGTGTTGACCTTAGCAGCCGTAAAATTCTTCTCGGCGAAACCAAAAGTACTGGCATTGTTATTACCCACGAATCTCATGGGGCGGGTGCTTTAGCCTTTGGTTCAGATGGCACGCTGCTGCTCACGGCTGGCGATGGCGCTAGCTATACCGGAGCAGATGTAGGCGTAGGCAAAGTGGGAGTAGATAGCTACGACGCCAACGATTCCATTGCTTACGAACGTACCTATGCCCGGCAAGCCTTGCTGGATGGCATACTGATGCCCACCGAAAATGTGGGATCATTCCGATCGCAACTATTAACCTCCCTGAATGGCAAAATACTTCGGATAGATCCGGCTACTGGCGATGGGATACCCAGCAACCCTTACTATGATGCTAGCAACCCCCATTCCGCTTCTTCGCGCATATGGGCGCTTGGCATCCGCAATTCTTACCGAATGACCCGCAGACCAGACACGGGCAGTACGCTAGCCAGTGCTGGCAATCCCGGCGTGTTTTACCTGGGAGAAGTAGGTTGGGGCTTTTGGGAAGAGCTTAATATTTGCAGCGCCTCGGGACAGAACTTCGGTTGGCCCTTATTCGAGGGATTGCAACCCGCTTCGGGCTACCCGTTCAAACTAACCCGCAACCAAACGGCCCTCAATCCGCTTGCTGATGGGACGAACTGTCACGCCTACTTTAGCTTCAGAGATTTAATCACACAGCCCTTGGCAACGGGACAACCTACTTTTCCCAACCCTTGTAACCCTACGCAGACAATTCCTACCCAATACACGTTTGTGCATACCCGCCCAACCCTGGATTGGCAACACGGTGCTGGCCCTTCACGGGTAGGCACTTTTTCGGGTAATACGGTGGCGGTTACCAATGTAGGAGCTACGGGGTCGCCCACCAACGGGACTACCTTCGGGGGCAATGCCTCTACTGCTGGCGTATGGTATACGGGAGATGACTTTCCGGCTCAGTACAAGAACACCTATTTTCACGCAGATTACGGCGG
>JAZKGK010000038.1:0-25852 GCA_040385915.1 Bacteroidota bacterium | reverse complement strand
ACTGGTCAAAAACTGGTTTACCAAATAAAGCCGTACCTTTGCGGCGTACCGGCGCATCTCTCCGATGCGCTTTTTATTTTATTCCTTATGTTATTTGAAGATTTAAATTTGATCGAGCCCATCCTTCAGGCTCTGAAAAGCGAAGGATATACCCAACCCACGCCCATTCAAGCCCAAGCCATACCCCACGTACTGCAAGGAAAAGATTTATTGGGCTGCGCTCAAACCGGAACAGGAAAAACGGCTGCCTTTTCTATTCCAATTTTACAACAACTAACCAGCCGTCCACGCCCTGCCAATGCCCGTGGCATCCGTACCCTGATTCTTACGCCTACGCGCGAACTGGCCATTCAGATTGATGAAAGTATGGGAGCTTACGGTCGGAATACGGGTCTGAAGCACGCAGTAATTTTCGGAGGTGTTTCGCAACATTCGCAGGTGGAAACACTGCGCAGAGGCGTAGACATTCTGACTGCTACCCCAGGCCGCTTACTCGATCTGATGGGACAAGGAATTATTCAATTGAGCAGCATTGAAATATTTGTATTGGATGAAGCCGACCGTATGCTTGATATGGGTTTCATTCACGACGTAAGAAAAGTAATTGCCAAATTGCCCCCCCGTCGGCAGACGCTATTTTTCTCGGCAACCATGCCTACGGAAATTCAAAAGCTGGCAGATACCATCCTTACCAATCCGGTGAAGGTAGAAGTAACTCCAGTATCGTCTACTGCCGAAAAGATTGACCAGTCAGTATATCTGGTTGAAAAACTGAACAAACGTCATTTGCTGGAGCACCTGTTGAAAGATAAAGCGATTAGCCGGGTATTGGTTTTTACGCGTACCAAACATGGAGCCGACCGCGTAGTAAAAGAACTGAGCCGAATTGGCATCACTGCCGAAGCCATTCACGGAAATAAATCACAGAATGCACGGCAACGCGCCTTAAGCAATTTCAAAAGCGGCGACCTTCGGGTACTAATCGCTACCGATATTGCCGCCCGTGGTATTGATGTGGATGAGATTACGCACGTAATCAATTATGAACTGCCCAATGAGCCGGAAACGTATGTTCACCGCATTGGCCGGACTGCGCGCGCAGGTGCTTCGGGGATTGCCTTGTCGTTCTGCGAAGAAGAAGAAAGACCTTATTTAAAAGATATTCAAAAACTGATTGCCCAAACTATACCGGTAGTATCCGATCATCCATTCGTCTCCGATGTAACAGTGGCTTCTTCTTCTGAAGTAAGAGCAGCGCAGAAACGTCCCTCCAATGGACAAGGTCAGCGACGCCCCAGCAACCAAGGTCAGCAAACCCGTTCTTCCTCGAATGGTCAAGGCAATACCGAAAGGAGCAATAGCAGCAATTCAGGAAACGAACCCCGTTGGCGCAAAAGCCGGACGTAGTTAATGTGCAGATGGGTAGATGTGAAAATTAGTAGATGAATAGATAGTGTAATTATTCTCAATAAAAAAGCCGCTCAATTACTTGAGCGGCTTTTTTATTCATTTACTTATCTTCTCATCCGCATCGCATCGGCGCACCGATCTACCTTATTTCGCGTAGCTAACCGCGCGCATTTCACGGATTACGGTTACTTTAATTTGGCCGGGGTACTGCATATCTTTTTCTATTTTCTGAGAAATATCAAAGGAAAGCATATTGGCTTTTTCATCAGTAACATTTTCAGCATCTACCATTACGCGCAGTTCACGACCAGCCTGAATAGCATAACACTTGGTGACGCCTTGGAAACCAACCGCCAGTTCTTCCAAATCTTTCAACCGTTTGATGTACGACTCCATCATTTCGCGTCGGGCACCAGGGCGAGAACCAGAGACCGCATCACATACCTGAACGATGGGTGCAATCAGGGTAGTCATTTCTATTTCGTCATGGTGGGCACCAATGGCATTGCAAACTTCCGGATTTTCTTTGTACTTCTTGGCCAGTTCCATACCCAGTATTGCGTGAGGCAGTTCTGGTTCGTCGGGCCATACCTTGCCAATGTCGTGTAGTAAGCCAGCACGTTTGGCAATTTTGGCATTCAGACCTAATTCAGCCGCCATCGTAGCACACAATTTGGCTACTTCGCGTGAGTGTTGCAATAGATTTTGTCCGTAAGAAGAGCGAAAACGCATCCGACCCACCAGTTTGATCAGTTCGGGGTGCAATCCATGAATGCCTAAATCAATGACGGTACGCTCACCGATTTCGATAATTTCTTCTTCAATATTTTTGCGGGTTTTGGCTACAATTTCTTCAATACGAGCCGGGTGAATCCGTCCGTCAGTCACGAGGCGGTGCAAGGATAAGCGGGCTATTTCGCGGCGAACAGGATCAAATCCAGAAATAATAATGGCTTCAGGCGTATCATCTACAATGATTTCTACACCGGTAGCGGCTTCTAGTGCCCGGATATTACGACCTTCTCGCCCAATAATTTTCCCCTTGATATCATCGCTCTCAATGTTAAAAATAGAGACGCAGTTTTCTATCGCATGTTCAGTTGCCGTGCGTTGAATGGTTTCGATAACCACTTTCTTGGCCTCCTTAGTGGCAGTAAGTTTTGCCTCCTCCACAATAGTTTTAACGTAGGAAGATGCATGCGACTGTGCTTCGCTTTTCAGTGCTTCAATAAGTTGATTGCGGGCTTCTTCGGCAGTAAGATTCGCTATTTTCTCCAATTGCGCTACCTGAGAGGCATGCATCTTTTCGGCTTCCTCACGCTTTTTCTGCGCTGCTTCTGTTTGTTGGGTAAGGGTGTCCTTCAGTGCATTTACTTCTGTTTCTTTCCTTTTATTTTGCTCCTGCGTTTGCGATACACTTTGTTCGCGTTGTTTTAGTTTATTTTCGTTGGTAATCAGGATGTTTTTCTTGCGATTCATATCTTCCTCAAATTCAGCCTTGAGTTTGATATATTTTTCTCTAGCTTCCAGTATCCGATCTTTTTTAATGTTTTCGGCAGTCATTTCGGCATCTTTGAGAATGATGCGGGCACGCTCCTGCGCCTCTTCTTCACGGCGTTTGAATACCTTCACCAGCAGTATCCTGCCAATGAACACACCAATGCCCACTCCAATAAGAGAGGAAATCAGTATAGTCACTAGTTCTGACATATCTATATTTTTTAGGGTAAAAAATGGATAAAATGCAGGCTTATCCACCCAAAAGGAAATAAGAAAGCGTGAGAACGGCTTACACCGGGAGGGGAGCAATTATCTAAAGGCAGAACCTAGAAAGGGTTCTGTAGGATTATTCGACGGGTATTATTTACCAATTAGGAACTTTATAGTGACGAAGTAATGAGTTTTTCCAGATAACTGATCTTATCAGTGACGGCATGTTGTATATGCGCGTCTTGTTCATCCAGTTTCAGCTTTTCGGCCATGCAAACGATGGCAACCATAGCCAATAAATCCTGTTTATCGTCAAGTCCGAACTGAGCCCGGAACATTTTTAATTGTTCATTGATGGCCTTCCCTGCCTTCCGCAATCGTTCCTCCTCACTGGCAGAGGCTTTCATCGGGTATTCCCGGTCGAGAATCTTTATTTTAATCGATAACTGTCCCATTCTGAACAAAGCGTTATTTACTCAAAAGAGTAATACACTGGTCAATTTCCCGGATGTACTCGTCCAGTTTTTCTTTCAATCCACTCGGATTGTCTTTGTCTGCGAATGTTAATTCTACAATCTTACTGATTTTATCTTGATTATGAAAATGGTTAACTTTCTCAGCCTGTTTTTTTTGAAGGGTTTTTATTTCCTCTCCTTGCTTCTTTACTACTGCCCTTAATTCTTCATTCTCCCGGTTGGCCTCCTTCAATTTTGTTTTCACGATGTCGCAAGAAGCTATCAGTTGGAGTACTTTTTCCTCCAATGACTGTAGCTTTTTTGTCAATACTGCCTGATCAACCATGGGCGAGGGTTGGTTATTTCCGGATTACTGCATTCAATTCTTTCTCGAAAGTAGTGATTAACTTTTGCATCGTGCGATCAATTACTTGGTCAGTAAGGGTCTGGTTATCATCTTGCAGGATAAAACTCACAGAATATGATTTTTTATCAGCACCAATGTTTTCTCCTTCATACACATCGAATACATTGATAGAGCGCAGCAGATTCCGTTCGTACTTCAGCGCCAGGTTCTTGATTTCCTCAAAAGATACAGTCTTGTCAATGACGAGTGATAAGTCACGGCGCACTTCGGGGTATTTAGACAGTTCTTGTACCACCAGGCTATCACGGTATTGTTTAATGAGGTAATCCCAATCAAAATCAGCGTAGAAGACGGCTTGCTTTACATCAGCCAATTTTGTTAACGATGCGTTGAGTAGACCAAAGGTCACGAAGTCTTTCTTATTTAGCTGGTAAGTAAGCCCATATTGCCAAACGCCAGGCTCTATTTCTTTACTGGAAAAGCCTTTGACATTTAATTGAGCAAGCACTTTATTGACTGCACTAGCTAAATCCTGGAAATTAGCAGGGCGGGTGGGTGCTTGCCAGGTTTCGGCCTGCTTACTACCAGTAATAAAAAGCACTAGACGGCTTTTTTCTACGTATTTCCCTTCTTTTTGGTAATACAATTTACCAAATTCAACTGCTTTCAAGTTCTTTTGGCGACGGTTGAGGTTGTAGGCCAATGCCTCTAATCCGGAGAAAAGCAGCGTCTGGCGCATCACGCCCAAGTCTTCGCTCAGCTGGTTCAATATCACCACATCATCGCCAGGCGCATAACCAAAAGGACGAATAGCCTCAGCATAGGCGGGTTTGGTAAGCGAATTGGTAATGATTTCGTGAAAACCATTGGCTGCCAGTGACTGCGTAATTTTTAGTTGCAGGCGGTTTTTATCTACTGTTGGGAATTCTGCCAGGTAAGCAGCATTCAGGTGAGGGGCAATTTCGATGTTGTCGAAACCGTATATGCGTAAAATCTCCTCCACAACATCGGCTTCCCGCGTTACATCTACCCGGTACGGCGGCACCGACAAGCGTAAGCCTTCTTCCGTTTCGTTCAGGATAGCCATATCCAGGTTTTGCAGAATTTCTTTGATAATACTCCGGTCAATTGCTTTACCCGTAAGCCGGTGAATATTCCGGTAACTTACCTCAATGATCGCGTTTTGAATGGGTGCAGGATATAGATCAACGACATCAGAAGAAATTTCTCCACCAGCTACCTCCTTAATAAGCAATGCCGCCCGCTTCAGTGCATACAAAGGCAGATTGGGGTCGGTTCCTCGTTCAAAGCGGAAGGAGGCATCGGTTTTCAGGCCATGGAATTGAGAAGTCTTTCGCACAGAGGCCGGGGAAAAACAAGCACTTTCCAGAAAAATCCGCGTCGTAGTGCTAGTAACACCCGATTTAGCGCCACCGAAAACCCCCGCTATACACATGGGCTCTTCGGTGTTACAAATCATGAGGTCGAAAGCCGCTAGCTTGCGCTCCTGTTGATCGAGGGTAATGAATGACGTTCCTGAGGGCAAGTTTTTAACAAGTACTTTTCTGCCCGTAATGTGTTTGGCATCAAAGGCATGCAGCGGCTGTCCTAATTCGTGCAATACAAAGTTGGTAACGTCGACCACGTTATTGATCGGCGCAAGGCCAATAGATTCGAGCCTCTTTTTCAGCCAACCCGGCGATTCTTTTACCGTAAGGTTACTCAAGGTAATACCGCAGTAACGTGGGCAGGCATTCTCATTTTCCACCAAAACATCGATAGGAAATTGCGTATTATCTACCTTAAAACGCTCAATAGATGGCAGTTGATACGGCCTTTTGAGCAGTGCTTTCAGGTCACGTACCACGCCCACGTGCGAAGCAGCATCGGCGCGATTGGGAGTCAAACCAATTTCCAGCACATAATCTGAATCTAACTTAAAGTACGTGGCCGCTGGGGTTCCCGTGGGCAACACCGTATCCAACACCAAAATGCCCTCGTGCGAAGCGCCTAAGCCTATTTCATCTTCCGCACAAATCATTCCTTCGGATACTTCACCGCGAATTTTGGCTTTCTTGATGGGAAATGGCTCTCCCGTGGCAGGATATATGGTTGCGCCTATTGTAGCCACGATTACCTTCTGTCCGGCTCGTACGTTAGGCGCACCACATACGATAGGCGAAATTATTCCCTGGCCAATATCTACGGTTGTAAGGCTTAGTTTATCGGCATCTGGATGCTTCACACAAGTCAATACCTCACCAATGACCAAGCCACGCAGGCCGCCCCGAATGGTTTCTACCTCTTCTACCGTCTCTACTTCCAAACCAGAACGAGTAAGCAGATTAGCAATTTCCTGGGCAGGTTCGTCCAGTTGAATATATTGTTTAAGCCAATTAAGCGAAATTTTCATACGTTGTTTTTAACTTTCGGCTCAAAATTAAGGAATCTGCCTTATTTCTTTTCGGCGTGCGGATACTCTTTTTCACCAGCCCGAATTTCTACATCCAACTGGTTTTCGCGGGGAGGCAGCGGGCAACTGTAGTTTTTGTTATAAGCGCAAAAAGGATTGTAGGCCAAATTGAAGTCAATCATAATTTTTTCCGGGTTGTTGTTATCCGGTTTCAAATCGAGGTAGCGCCCACCACCGTAGGTATCGAGCCCATTCGTTTTATCACCAAAAGGCAAAAAAAGTCCTTCTTCTTCCGCATGCTTTAGCAATAAAAGCTTATTCGTTTTTCCGCCCAATTGAAAGATAGCATACGCGTATTTGGCCAGCTTTTCTTTTTTTCCGTTGCTCATCTGAATAGAGATGGAATCATGGCTATTAATGAGTTCAAGGTCAGCCTGGATGCGGTATTCAGGCGTGGGATCGAAGTAAACCAACCCTTTGAATTGTGTCCTGTCTTCCAGAGGCGAAGCTTGACCATCGCGGAAAAACGCTTCTTTTTCAAGGCGAAAATGTTGAATTTCGGTGGTATACGCTTCTTTTACTTCGGTATCAGTAAAGGTATAGAGCACAATAGCCATCACTACCACCAGAATACCGAAAAAATAAATTGGATTAGATTTTTTTGTAGCCTCCATCATTCAAGTAGATGAATTTATAAGTAAATGAGTATCTACTTATAAATTGCTTCATAAAATGTTCTGGTCTGCAAAACTCAGGTATTGAGTATCGGTAAAAATTAAGTGATCTAGCACGGGCACTTCCAGCACTAGGCCTGCTTCTTTTAGCTTGCGCGTGAGCTCACGGTCGGCCTGGCTGGGAGTCAGGTTGCCCGACGGATGGTTATGCACCAGGATAATGGCACTGGCAAGGTTCTCTAAAGCGGCTTTGAAAATCATTTTCGGATCGGCTACCGTGCCTGATACACCACCTGCACTGATTTGTACCTCCTTAATGACAATGTTGGCTCTGTTGAGCAATACAATCCAAAACTCTTCGTGAGGCAAGTCTAGCAGGCGTGGCTTCATTAGTTCGAATATATCCGCCGATCCACCAATTTTGGTTCGTTTAGGAATATCACTTTCTTTCCGCCTCCGGCCTAGTTCCAATGCACTGACGATCGTAATAGCCTTGGCCTCGCCAATTCCCTTAAATTTTTCTAAATCCTTTACCGTAAGCTTGGCCAGTTGGTGCAAATTATTATCCACACTGTTGAGAATTTGCTTGGCTAAGTCTACTGCCGACATCGACACGATGCCTGAGCCCAACAAAATGCCAATGAGTTCAGCATCTGAGAGGGCAGCTTTGCCTTTCAGCATGAGTTTTTCGCGGGGACGGTCCTCTTCTGCCCAACTCAAGATTTTTCGGTTGTTGATGTAATTCTCTTCTTTCATGAAACAAGCATTTGCAGAAAAATAGTAAGCCTAGGTGCGGTTTACAAATCCTGCTTATTCAAGACAAAAAACAAACCCACAAGGTCTTTTGCCGGAGCATAGAGACCTTGTGGGTTATGAAATGTAATACGGTAGAGCTTACGCCAGAGCGTTCACAAATTTAGCCAACTTAGACTTATTGTTGGCAGCTTTGTTTTTGTGAATGATATTTTTCTTAGCCAGTTTGTCCAACATCGAAGATACTTTCTTGTAAAGCTCCTGCGCTGCTTCTTTTTCAGTAGTCAGGCGCAGTTTCTTAATGAAAGTACGGGTAGTTTTCGCTTGGTAGCGGTTTCTCAAACGCTTTGCTTCGTTGGAACGGATTCTTTTAAGAGCTGACTTGTGATTTGCCATTGTGTATATACTGCTAATTAATATCGTTTTCTATAAAGGACTGCAAATTTAAGGCTTAAATATTGAATTGCAAATCAATTGTAAAGATTTTTGTCACAGCAGGCTTAATCAGCCATCAAGGTGACAGGATTGGGGCATAAATCGTAGGAAACAGGTGTTTTTTTCGTATTTTTTCTTTAGGTTCGGCACGCTTCCGACCGAAGTAAACCTCATGAAAAAATTCTTCCTGCCCTTTTGCTTTCTTATATGTTTTATATGCTCTTGGGAAGCATCAGCCTGGGGATTCTTTGCCCATAAGCGCATAAACCGATTGGCAGTCTTCACATTGCCTGCGGAAATGCTACCGTTTTATAAGTACCATATCGCCTATCTCACCGAAAATGCAGTAAATCCAGACCGCCGTCGTTACGCTGTAGAAGGCGAAGCACCACGGCACTATATAGATGCCGATATGTATGGCGACAGTGCGCTATATAAACTCCCCCGCTATTGGAAAGATGCGGTTGCCAAATACACCGAAGATACTTTGATGGCTTATGGCATAGTGCCTTGGCATATTCAATTGATGAAGTTTGAGCTGACCGAAGCGTTTAGGCAAATGGATGCTGGACGTATTCTCCGGCTCTCTGCCGACCTGGGGCACTACATTGGCGATGCAAATGTGCCCTTGCATACGACCTCTAACTACAATGGGCAATTCACCGGACAGCAAGGTATTCATGGATTCTGGGAATCGCGCTTGCCCGAGCTTTTTTCCAATGATTACGATTTTTTTGTAGGACAAGCCAGTTATCTCGACTCCCCTCAGCGCATAGCCTGGCAGGCAGTTATCAATGCCAATGCTGCATTAGATTCGGTACTGCGCTTTGATAGAGAACTAACGGAGCAGTTTTCAGAAGATAAGAAATATGGTTTTGAGGAAAGAAACGGCCTTACTGTGCGCGTATATTCCAGAGAGTTTTCTCAAGCGTATAGCCAAATGCTTAGTGGACAAGTAGAACGGCAGATGCGGGCTTCTATCCAAATGGTCGGTAATTTCTGGTATACCTGCTGGGTAGATGCCGGACAACCTGATTTGAGCCGGTTAATAGCCTTCCAGTTTAGCAAGGAAGAACAGGAGGAAATGGAAAAAGAGGAAGAAGAATGGAAAAAACGGCAACCAGAAAAACAGCCTGCAATCCGTTTGCACGAGGTTTCCGTAAATTGCCTGGATGGCTGTCACAATAGTAAGAAGAACTCCGGCTACAGCCCCTGGCTAGCAGAAGCTGTCCGCCATAGATATGCACAGAAAGTAGCTAAGTTATCTATGGGATGGGGTTTTATCCCTAAATAGATCAGATTGAACGAAATTTGATATAAGTGTAGCAAGGGATTTGATATTTTTGTCACATAATTTTTAATTAACATTCATAGGCTTTTTTGTGGTAGTAGTAGAAATCAGAATGCCCCTGGAAAGAATAGAAGAATTACCACAGGACTAGTTAAGGTATTTTCATTGTATGAAATTCCAGAAACTGCCATAGGAGAGGGTGTTTTCTATATTTTTATCTGCTCATTTTTTAATTATGGATCAAAAGCTTCCTTATTCAAGGTTTATTGGGCTTATCTTATTGGCTGGTGATTTTTTTCTATTGGACTTGTCAAGTAAATTGGCCTATTACCTTAGGTTTGGGCATGCGATCACGTTTGGGAATCCTTATAACTATGAAGACTATTACCTTTCTCTCTTTGTAATATTTAGTCTGGCCTGGATTGCCTCTGCGTTATTTACCAATTTGTATAGCGTTGACACCTTATTTCGGTACAGCCTTCAAGCCATTAATTTATTTTACGCCTTTTGTCTGTATGCAGCATTGATACTTGTCTATGTTTTCAACCTGAAAGTATACGAATTTTCGCGGCTATTCCTTATTTATGCCTATCTGATTGCAGTAACTTTTATTATTCTTTCCAGAATTCTATTCATTCTTTTGACTAGTATTTTCAAAAAGACAGGCTTTAATCAGAAGAAATTTGTGATTGTAGGCGCGGGATATGCTGGAAATGAGTTATATCACCAACTGGTTTTCAATAGCAATGTAGGCTATAAATTCATGGGTTTTTTTGACGACCAACCCGAAATTCCCAACCTTATCATCAAAGGCAAGCTGCGACATTTGAAAGAATATTGCCTCAGCGAGAGTGTAAACGAGATTTACTATGCGCTTTCGCTCAAAAGTGCGGATGTGATCAAAGATATTGCTGATTTCGCAGACAACAACTTTATCTATTTCAAAATTGCCCCTGACTTTAGCGGTTTGGTCAACCGGAAAGTAAACATTGATTTTTATAACAATGTGCCTATTATGACTTTCCGCAAGGAGCCCTTGAGCCTGCTGTTCAATCGGGTCATTAAACGCTGTTTCGATATTGCCTTCTCTTTGGGCGTAATCTGCCTGATTTTTCCGTTCATTTTCCCAATTATTGCCCTGCTTATCAAACTCGAGTCGCCGGGGCCCGTACTTTTCAAGCAGTTGAGACCAGGCAGGAGGAATAAATTATTTGGCTGCTACAAATTCAGAACGATGCGAGTAAACAATAGTACTGAAAAACAAGCCACCAAAAATGACCCTAGAATAACTAAAATTGGCTCTATTCTTAGAAAAACCAGCTTGGATGAATTACCTCAATTCTTCAATGTGCTGCTAGGTGATATGTCGGTGGTTGGTCCGCGTCCGAATATGATTAATCAATTGGAAATGTACTCGAAAGTGATTGATAAGTACATGGTAAGGCATTTCGTATTGCCAGGCATTACTGGCTACGCACAGGTAAATGGCTACCGCGGCGAAACGGCAGAAGTACGACTAATGGAGAAACGGGTGGAGTATGACGTGATGTATATGGAAAACTGGAGTTTCCTATTAGATCTTAAAATCATTTTTCTAACTGTTTGGAATATATTCAAAGGCGAAAAAAATGCCTATTAGAATGGCTTTTCTGGTGTAGCTTTTCTGAGGAATACAGTTCTACTGATTCAGGCTTGCCTCTTGCCCCATTCCTCCAGCTACTTCACATCTATTCTTTTAATCATTTCTTTTTTCTCAAAGGCAATACGCCACATGCCTAGCAGACTATTTTCCTTCCGATTAACTAAGCTATCCAATTTATATCGAGTCATAAGTTTCCGCTGATCGATAGAAGTTAGATTTTCCCCTACTTCTCCGTGGCAACGAAAACAGAGCGGGTTATCGAGCACAATAGGAGTAGTATACAAAAGGTATTTGTCTTCGAGGCGTTGGACATTGGGCCTTTGGGGCAGCTTGTTTTCAGCATTATACAAGTAGGCGTCTAATACTTGCCTTTCCGTTTCGGTAAGCTTCGTTGGCTTATTCAACTCGCGGAGGCTGCTTCTGTTCAACAAGGCTTTGTATGACTGACTTAACGAATCGGCTTTATATAGGCTCTTTACCCGGCAAAAGGCGGCGGCCTCTTCAAGCGGATACTTGGCTAGTGCAGCGGTAAGTACTTCGGCCAGGTCTTTCTGAGCCGTTTGAGCAACGTGATTTCCCCATTCGTTAGCCGTTTCGTCCAGCTGGGCTTGAGTAATGTGCTTTATCTCGCGATTTTTGACTTCATCCGCCATTGCTTTGGTATCTACACTCTTTTCCCTCAAATTTCCACACGAACAAGTTCCTATCAGCAGCATAGCAACCACTACCAAACAGAGTACATTACTCTTCAATCGGACAAAAAGCAAGCACATACTATTTTAGGTCTTAAGAAATGAAGTAATAGAGAAACATCTGTTCATAGCCAAGCGGTAAGCATTCGCTGATAGCTATGCATTCATAAGTTTGCACTAGCGTTTCTCCTGCTAATATGCGCAAATTAACGGTTTTTCGGCGCATTTGTTCGATAGACCTGGAAATGACACCAGCGTCAATCACACAAAACAATTTTGTGCCATTGACGCTGATGCAATAGGGTGTTTGTTTGTTATTAGCTAGCTGGATTCAACTGTAGCTCACTTAAGTCGTTGCATACCAGCAGATATTTGGAAGTTTTTTGGAAGTTATCTTCTACCGCAGAGATAGCTATCTTATAAAGAAGCTTTTCGCCTTGTTTATTTTTCAGATGTACTACACCCGACCAATTTTCATTTTGTTCCAAGCTTTTTTTCAATTGCTCAAACTGATCGCGATTATCAAAAATCTTTGCCACTGAACTACCCAATAGGTCATTATGGGTGTATTGCAGGCGAGTTTGTAACAAAGTAGTAATGTGTGAGATATGGAATTTAGTATCTGTTTCCAGTATACACTGAGTATTGTAGAATGCCGCTTCTCGGGCTTCAGCATCGCGTTGGGCTCTCTGCATTTCTTCTTGAGTAGCCTGTAATTCTTCCATATTCTGGCGCATTTCCTCTTCCTGTGCGCGCATTTCTTCAGTCATCTGATTAGATTCATTCAGAAGTTTCTGGGTGCGCTCGTTTATTTTTACCGTAGAAATGGTAGAGGCAATGCTTTCGGCAATCCTTTCCACAAATTCCTGCTCGTAAGGCAGCAGTTCGTTGAAAGAAGCAATTTCTAATACCCCATACACCTGATTATTGATTTTAAGGGGCATAATCAGGATGCTTCTTGGGTTTGCCTCACCCAAACCAGACGTAATACTGATATAATTATTAGGCACTTCGGTAAGGTAAATGGCTTCTTTTTCCTGCCATACTTGTCCGGTAAGGCCATCACCTATATAAATCTTTTGTTCCAGGTATTTTTTCTTATCCCAGGCATAGCAGGCAGATAAATAGAGGTGTGGTTCTTCTTGTGCGCTTTCATCATTAATAATAAACAAGCCTCCTTGGTTAGCCTTCAAATATTTGACAAGGTTAGAAATGATTTCATCGGTAAGGCGGGCAATATTATCATTGTTTTTACGCAAAATTTCCCCGAAAATAGCCATCCCTTCGGTTGACCAACTCCGTTTCTTATCGTCTTCGGCCACTTGTTGCAAGTTATTACGCATATTAATCAGCGCATTGCCTAATACATCATTATCACTTAACTGAGCAAATTCGGCATCGTAACTTCCTTTTCCAATGCTTTCAGCAAACAATGAAGTAGAGCGCAACCCCACCACTAGCTTATCTACTGCTTCAGCCATTTCGCCTACCTCATCTCTATTAAAGCTCTGTTTACTCTCCTGAGGCAACTCGCCTCTACCCAATTGTATGATCGTTTTTTTGATGAAATCGATGGGGCGGATGATAGAACGGCTGATGAAAAAAGCAGCAATTAAACCAATAACAATTAATGTCAATCCTACACTCACAGTGGTAAAACGAAGGCTATCGAAAGAAGCTACCAGATTAGCCTCTGCCTTTTGTGTTTCACTTCGCTTTTGCTTCAACAAATCATTGACTTTACTGATGAGCAAGGCAGACTTGGGCAATACCTCCGAATCTATGGCATTGGATGCTTCAAATTTGATCTCTGGATCTTCGTAGTTTTCAAAAGTTACCAGTTTATCCATAATCCCTTTTTCTACTTTCAATAGCTCTTCGAAAGTAGATAAGACAGAATCCATTTTAACTATTTGGTCTTTTTGTTTCCAAGAAGCCATTACTGTCTTGAGTTTCTCCTTCAACTCTGGGTATTCAGTGTCGTGCAACCGTTTAAGTGCCTCTTTGTCTTCTGTATTGCTTTGCAAAAAAACCCAGTTGGTGATGTACATTTTCGATTTTGTCACCATTAGGTTCAATTCATTCAATCCCTCACGCGAAGGATTGATTACCTCAGACGATTCCTGTATACTAGAGGCACTCTGATTAAGTGTAATAAAAATCAGCAGCGTATTTAGGGTGAAAATGACGATGAGGATGATGAAACCACCGATAATTTTCTGTCCAATGCGAATGGTAATATTTTTCATTCTCATAACTAAAGGAGCATTTAAAACAGTATTGACTGTCTGCTTGGGTTATTTTCTTCTTTTTAATTTTAGAGTAAATGCTTATTAAAGTATCATAAAGCCAAAAATCTTTCTGAATGGTCCTTTGCTCTTGGAGAATTTTTAGTCCTTCTTTGTATAAATAATGGCTTAGGGCAATTTTCAAGAAATCTCTACCTGATAGGCCTGTTTTACAACACAATAGCCAATCGAGTCAGCTCCTTGGATACCTTCAGCCCCGCGCTTTGGGTAGCCTGTTCATTGAGTTCAAATCGCCATTTGCCCTCTACTAGCACAAAGTTGATACCGCTGCCTTTCTGACCCAAGCCATTTTTTTCCGTTAAAACGAGCGTAGATTTACCTTTGAGCTTTTCTAAAGCTGACTCAAAGTCGCGACTATCAGTACTGGGAATAAAAAGCATTTGGCAATTGGTTACTTCTGCCACGTTCTTAAATTTCTTAATATGAATTTTCTGACTCCCAACTAATTTATTCGTAGCCATTTTTTCCAGCTCAATTATAATGGCCGAATTGCCTAACACACCAATCACAAAATCACCTGACTGAGCAGAAGCTGGCCATTGGATATACTTTGTGAAGTTGTACATAAACACAGAATGAAATCGGTAGTCCGATTGTGCTCTTACCTGACACATACTTGTGTAATATAGGAGAACAGCTAGCGTAGCATAACGTAAAAATTTCATGTAGAACTGACTTTTAAATACGGGTTGAACGGTTTGGCTATCTCTATTTGAGCGCTTTGTCATTTTAATAGGATATAAAAGTAGGAGATGGCCAGACGCAATCCCGTTCAAATGCAATAGATATATTACTCAAGAAATCTTTTACAGAAAGATGACTATTTTACGGGTTTAGACTGATTTATGAATGAAATACTTGTTTATACTGATTTTCACTTCCGTTTTATTAACCGTATTAAAAGCTAATTCAAAAAATTTAGCACTTACTGGAATACTTCCAAAAGTGCCTGCAACTGATAAGGAAGATTATTTGTTACCTTTGCAGTAAATATATTTGAACATATCTTCGGTTTTATTTTATGATCGACAAGTTAGAGGCAATTAAACAGCGCTTTGGAGAAGTTGCGCAGCTGATTGTGCAGCCAGAGGTAGTGATGGACGTAAAGAAGTATTCCAAACTCAGTAAAGAGTATAAAGACCTGGAAAAACTAGTGGTCAAATATGACGCATACACTTTGCTTTTGCAGAATGTTGAGAATACGAAGCGAATGCTGGAGACTGAAAAAGACCCTGACTTTCGTGATATGGCTAAAACGGAGTTAGATGAACTTACTGCGACCAAAGATGAAATGGAAGATGCCATCCGTGACCTTCTCATTCCCAAAGACCCCAATGATAGTAAAAACGTAATCCTGGAAATAAGAGCCGGTACTGGAGGCGACGAAGCATCTATTTTTGCGGGTGACCTTTATCGGATGTACCAGCGTTTTTGCGAAAAAAAGGGACTGCGGATGGAAACGCTCGACTTTACCGATGGCACCGCAGGAGGCTACAAGGAAATTATTTCTACCGTTTCGGGCGATGATGTATTCGGTTTGATGAAGTATGAATCGGGCGTGCATCGTGTTCAACGGGTACCAGCTACTGAAACCCAGGGTAGAGTACATACATCAGCCGCTACAGTAGCCGTGTTACCTGAAATGGAAGAAGTGGAAGTAGATGTGAATATGAATGATATCCGTAAGGATATTTTCTGCGCATCCGGGCCTGGTGGACAATCCGTTAATACAACGAAATCGGCTATCCGACTTACTCATATTCCTTCCGGGATTGTAGTACAGTGTCAGGATGAAAAATCGCAGATGAAGAACTTCGAGAAAGCGTTGAAAGTATTGCGCTCTCGCATTTATGAAATTGAATTACAAAAGCATAACGACGAGGTTGGAGCACAACGTAAATCGATGGTGGGTACTGGCGACCGTTCTGATAAAATCCGTACTTACAACTATCCACAAGGGCGGGTGACAGACCATCGCATTGGCTTTACAGTGTATAACCTATCGGCAGTAATGGATGGCGATGTAGAGAGCTTTATGGAGCAGTTGCGTATTGCCGAGAATGCCGAAAAAATGAAGGAAGGAGTGATGTGAGGCCATACCAGTCAAACTACTTAATTTCCTAAAAAGAAATCCTCCTTGCGAACCATGCGCAAGGAGGATTTCTTTTTAGGAGTAGCCTATTTCTATAGCAGCTTCTTAACAATATCGTCTATGCTAATGTTTTCGGCCTCCGCTTTGAAATTCCGTACCAGGCGATGCCGCAGAATAGGAAGCGCCACTGCTTGTATATCTTCAATATCAGGAGAGTATTTGCCATTCAGCAAGGCATTGCACTTGGCTCCCAACACCAAGTACTGAGACGCACGAGGGCCAGCTCCCCATTCTAGGTATTGATTGGCCTGTGTGGCCGCCATCGCAGTATTAGGGCGTGTCTGATGAACAAGCTTTACAGCGTATTCTACTACATTGTCGGCTATTGGAACCTTCCTGACCAGTGATTGAAAGTACATGATCTCATCGCCATGCATCACTTTCTGCACCTGTGGTTTGTGTGCCGAAGTAGTGCTTTTAACAATCTCTACTTCATCTTTGTAAGCCGGATAATCTAGCAGAATATTAAACATGAAGCGGTCAAGCTGAGCTTCAGGCAAAGGATAGGTACCTTCTTGTTCAATAGGATTTTGAGTCGCCAGTACAAAAAACGGTCTTTCCAGATTATACTTTTGGCCGGCAATGGTAACAGCATATTCCTGCATGGCTTCCAGCAAAGAAGACTGGGTTTTAGGAGGCGTCCGGTTTATTTCATCTGCCAGAATAATATTGGCAAATACGGGTCCTTTGATAAATTTAAAATTCCGGTCCTGATCTAGCGTTTCGGAGCCCAGAATATCAGAAGGCATCAGGTCAGGGGTGAACTGGATACGGTTAAAATTCAAATCCAGGGCTGAGGCGATCGTCTGAATAAGCAGTGTTTTTGCTAATCCGGGCACGCCAACCAACAGACAGTGACCCTGACAGAAAATAGCTGTAAGCATCATTCTGACAACTTCATCTTGCCCAATGATCACTTTTGAAATTTCTTTGCTGAGTTTTTTATAAGATTCTTGTAAGGCGTTTGCTGCTTCTACATCTGATTGATATTTCACGCTGATATCGGAGGTTAGAAAGTTGGAGGAGGTTAAATAATTATTATTGCGCTCCTAATACATTACAATCACTAAATTCTTTATCTATGTCAATATACACCTCCGTTTTGGTTTTATCGAACCATTTTTCGAGGAGGGTTTCTTTCTTTTGGCGCAAAGCGGCAGAATATATTTTCTGATAATCGTCTTTAATACTGGCGTAATGGGGAGCTATTTTGGTTTTATAGTAGAGAATACGCATAGCATTCTTCCCATCGTCGGTACGATATGTCAGTGGTTTGCTAATAGATCCAACGGTCATGGTATCTATGGTAAAGTAGAGGGAATTATCCATAGAGCCATCCAGCATAAGTTTACTACCACCATCAGGGCTAGAAATCAGGCCGCCATTGGCTGAGGTTGGCTTATCGTCGGAATATTCCTTGGCTGCTTTTTCAAACGTAATGCTATCATTTACAATCCGGGTACGGATACTATCCAGGTAGTGGGTAACCTCTGATAGATCTACTTCATTATAATTGGGTCGGAGTAAAATATGGCGGGCATTAAATTCAGAACCTCGTTTTTCTATTAACTGAATCAGGTGGAAGCCGTACTCGGACTCGATTACTTGCGAAAGTTCGCCAGGCTTGAGTTTCATAGCAGTAGCTTCAAACTCGGCCACCATCATTCCTCGTTTAGACCAGCCCAGGTTACCTCCTTGTTTTCCGCTGGCATAATCTTCAGAATGGGTTTTGGCTAGCTCACCAAAATCTTCTCCACCTTCCTTAATGCGTTGCCGAATATCGGTAAGCTTGGCTTTTACCAAGGCTTTCTGTTCTTTACTAACCTGGGCAATTTTTACAATTTGCCCGACTTCTACTTCAGTAGGCAGGAAAGGAATGCTGTCTTTAGGAATGGCTTCATAGAATTTGTTCACTTCGCGAGGCGTAATTTTGATGCCTTCCGTAATTTTCTTCTGCATTTCTTCCTCTATCATTTGCTCCCGTACACTCTTACGCAATTCATTTTTGAGTTGGTCGGCTGTCTTACCATAGGCTTTAATCAGCTCTTGTTCGTCACCAAACTGACTAATCATATATTGCATACGTCGATCGAGTTGGCTGTCTACCAACTTTTCGTTCACAGTCACAGAGTCAATTTCGGCTTTAGCCAGCAATAATTTATTAATAAGCAAACTTTCCAACACCTGGCATTTGGTCACATTTGATTTCCCACTCGACATCATTTGCATATAGTTGGCCTCTAACTCTGATTTCAGCAGGATGTAGTTGTCTACCTTGGCAATGATCTTGTCAATATTAGCACCACCGCCCTGTGCCCAAGCAGGTAAGGAACAGCAAAAAATACCGGCAATCAGCCACAATCGGAAGGTGGTATATTTATAGAAATCGCTTGTCATGTCGTTAATAATGGGTGAATATGATATGTCGTTCTGCTGGGGTCTTACTGATTTAGGTCAATAAATCTGAAACTCCTTATTTGCTTTAGCGCGCTCATATACTTGCTTCTCAAGCGAATTGACCAGGTTTACCTTTCGCTGATTGAGAATAAGACTGCGGATTTGTTCTTCAGCAAACTCTAGTGGGGCTGTCTGGCCAGTAGTTTTGGCTTGCTTTATGTGCAACAGGAATACTGTATTCTCGTTACTTATCTCGACCTGTTTATTTTGCTGCAAAAAACGCTCCTTGTTCGGCAGACTCAGCCAGGGAGTATTACTCACCAGTTTTTCAAAATCTATCCATTCAGCATCATCCAAATAATATTGTTCAGCGAAGCGAGAGCAGAGAGAAGATAATTCCTTAGCGTCTTTTTTATCAGTAGAGTTGACCAGCATTTTTACCCGATTTAATTGGGCATTTTTTTTTGGCATTTGCACTAAAGTGGCTCTAACGATATTTTGCTTTAATACGAAATTTCTAACATTATCCTGATAGTATTGATTAAGTACTGCTGCCGGAACCAGGGTATCCAGCTTTTTTTGCAGATATTCTTTCTCGAATTCGTACAGGGTCAAACTATAACGGTAATCTTCTACTTTTCTTTCAATTTCCGCATTGTCCAGTTGAGCTTTGCTTTTAGCTTCTTCTAGCATCAACTCTTTTTTTACCCAAGTTTCGGCATAGTGCCTACTTAGGTTAGCGCTATCTTCTTTTGAAACATTAGCTGGCAAAACGCCTTGTAAGTCAGTCAAATACAGCTGCTTGCTTCCTACTCGAGCCACAACTTTCTTTTCTGTTTCGCCAGCATCGCGGTCAGGAAGGCCATTATTACAGGCGCATAGCAGCAATGAAATAAAAGATAAGAAAAACTTCAAAGCAAAGACTGGTTATATGCGTGATTTGTCTGATAAATAGCCCTAGATGCATCAATGAAATGCTAGTATGCCAGCCGCTATTTACCCGTTGCAATCAGTTTTTTGACTTCTGCTTCATTAATAACAACTGGATGTTGTTTTTTCAATTCATCTACCCATTGTTTTTCCAAAAAATTCTGATAATCAGCGACAACTAAGCCTCTAGCTTCTTCAAATGTTTTGTTGCGCGGTGGATCTACAGAATTGATTTTGACATAAATAACCCGGTTATTCTTTTCTATCGTTTGCGCACCTACTTTCCACGAAACAGCATCAAGAGAAGGGTTATCGCCTTTCTGGAAAGTCCCTTCAGTAATTTGCAGATTCAAAGGAGCGCTGGCATTCAATTGATTCTCTACGGTCTTTTTTGACTTCGAATACAAATGAAATACTACCCGGCTATTGGCTCGTTGGTCGGTGCGGGAAACGGGTTTGAAACGTCCAAAATCCTTGATAATAATGCGGGTAATAGAGATGCCGTTGGCGGTAAGATAGTCAGTAACAGCTTTGGAGCGTTGGCCTGCCAAAACATCTTTTTCTCTCGGATCGGCGTGGCCTGCTACTTCTACCAGTAATTCTTCGTCACGCATCAAGGCTTTTACTAGCGTAGCCAGCGCTTGTTTATGTGCCTCACCCAATACATTCTTGCCTTTGTCGAAATGCAGCTCTTCTATTTTGGGTTCCTTTACCACATACATCGGCTGCGAAAGAAGTTCTTTGGCTTCGTTTAGTACCGTTTGGTTAGCAGCATTGTAAATAGTAGCTGTTGCCCGTTGTCCCCAGGTATATTTATCCTTATTGTTTTCAAAAAAGGTTTTAGCCCCTACAGTATCGGTAATCGCTTTGGTCCACACTTTGGTGTCCATCATTTGGAAAAGCAGGATACCATCACGGTATTCCTTTACCAGCGACTTATAATCGGGGTATTTATTTTCCAGGTTTGCTTCCTCGTACGCCATTATTTCTCTATCTACATAGCTCTTGTAAAGCAATTGCATATAGTAAGCAGGAGATATTTTTCCTTTGTCTTGCTGAGTAGACTTTACGTAATCGAAAAAGCCTTTCACTGGAAAAACATTTTTATTGATAGTGAAAAGTGTTTTAGACTGCAACTTATCGGATGGATTGTATGTCCAGTTACCTTTGCTCAGACTGGTATCAGCCTTAGCTAAGACATCGGTTAGAACCGACGGGATTTCAATAAAGCTATTTTCTTTTTTTAAGCGCTGTATAAGCGCTGTACGGTTCAGGTCGGAGCGGGAATCTTTCGATACCTTTTGCCGAAGGGTTGGCTCCAATTCGGCAAATGGCTCTAAGCCTTTCTTTTCTAACAGCTTGATAATGTGCCAGCCGTAGGGGGTTAGTACTGGTTTGGAGTAATCGCCCGTTTTCTGGAGAGCAAAGGCCGATTCTTCGAAGGATGGAATCATGCTACCAGTACCAAAAATGGGTAGTTCGCCGTCTTTATTTTTAGAGCCATTGTCATCAGAAAACTCTTTGCATAATTCGCCCCAGTTGCCTCCCTTGACAAGGCGTTCGTAAATTTCATTGATTTTATTCTTGGCAGCGTCTGTATCATCCTTTGGTGCATCCGGATTGATACGAACCATGATATGGGCTACTTTTACTTTTCCCTGCGACGGTCTACGGTCGTTTACTTTGATTAGGTGGTAACCAAAGCGCGTGCGTACAGGCATCGAAACCCCTCCCTTGGGTGTTTTGTAGGCAGCATCTTCAAAAGGATACACCATTTGTAAAGCAGTAAAATAGCCCAGATTTCCCGCGCTGTTACTGGCATTAGGTTCCTGTGAATTGACTTTAGCCAGCTCAGCAAAATTTTCTCCCGCCAAGGCTCGCTTTCTCAAATCCATTAAGTCGTTGTAGGCTTTTAGGGTATCGGTGGGGTCAGCTTCTGGTGATAAAGTGAGTAGGATATGCGAGGCATTCACTTCTTCCTGTGAGCGGGTGTAAGCTTCTTTTACCAAGCTTTCGGTTACGCTTTTTTCTGTCAGGTAAGGCTGTGCTAATTGCTTCTTGTATCCTTCCAGTTCTTGCTTAAATGAGCTTAGCGTATCCAAACCCTGGCCTTCGGCCTCCATTACCTTCAGTTTGAAGTTAGTATAGAGATTCAGATAATCGCGGAGATTTTGCTCTGAGCTGCTATCGGTACTTAGGGAGTTTTTCTTATAAACATACTCAAATTCAGAGCTGTAAATAGGGGTATTTCCAACAGATACAATAACGGTACTTGGTTTTTGCTTGGGTTCAGACACTTTACATCCAGCTACAGCGAGCGTGGCAACCAACAGCAAACAGCGGTTACAAATCATCATACGATAAAAGAATGGGTATTTTTTGGGATAGTAAATTGGAAATTTGGTTGCAATTCTAACGATTTTTTACGCCCGAATTACATAATGCCAGAGAAAAATATTTGTAGACAGCAGGAGCTATTCTACGATCAGTCAAGGGATAGAGAGAAAAAATGAATATATTAAATCCTTTGGGGGGGGAGTTTTTTATAAAGCCGCCACACATGGTGGCTATCTTCAGAAAGCACTTCTACATTATCCATAATCTTTTTTACCAGCATTAAACCCACACCACCTTTCTTTCCTTGTTTTACAATGTCAGTAATAGAGGGATCCTGGTGGCTTGATAAATTGAATAATTCGTCGCCCTTGTCAACAATTTCAAAGACAATTCCATCTTTTTGGTTTCGAATGCTTAATTCAATAAAGTCTTCCTCATTACATTGGTGAGAGTGAATAATCATATTGGAGCATATTTCATCTACTGCCAATACCATTTGATTGATCTCTGTTTCAGAAAGCGGATGGTTTTTCAGAACGCTGGTTACAAAATCTCGGATGCCCCTCAGATTTTCGCGTGAACAGAAAAATTTATAGTAGTGGCTCATTGACAACTAATAACTTCGCTTCTTCCTTAGAAACTGCAATGGTAAGAAGTTGATCCAAACCCAGGATTTGAAACACATCTTTAATTTTTATACTTACCCCAAATAAGATGAGAGAAGTATGATTGTTTTCAAACTCCTGCAAATAAGACATAAATACTCCTAAGCCCGCCGATGAAATATAATTGAGTCGCCTGCAATCCACTAGAATTTTCTTTTCTCCCTGAATAGTTGCCTCTTTTAAGGCATTGTCCAATAAAATAGAAGAACTAGCGTCCAGATCGCCATCAATTGAAATCACGTAGAATGTATCTTCATTCGACACTTGGATTTCCATACAGTAATTTATTGTGAATTAATACGTGAAATAAGCCTGACAAGTTACTAAAAATATCAGTTTGCTCTATACACAACTGCGACAGAAGTGGATATGTTTTGCTTTTTGCTTTAATTATAGGGGCAAAATAATTTATCCAGAACTTATAAACAATTAATATTGGGATTAGAATGTGAATATCGACCTTATGAATATGAGCCTACGCGATAAAATTAAACAACTTGCCCAACAACACGCTGCGACTATTGTGGCTAATCGCCGTCATTTGCACCAGCATCCAGAACTATCTTTTCAGGAATTCAATACGGCGCGTTTTGTAGCCGAGCAACTCCGCGCTGTGCATATTGAACCGCAAGAAGGCATAGCAAATACGGGTTTACTAGCCGTAATTGAAGGCCGTAACCCGCACAAAAAGGTAATCGCTTTGCGTGCCGACATGGATGCACTGCCCATCATAGAAGCCAACAATGTGCCTTATAAATCTGCTGTGGAGGGCGTCATGCACGCCTGCGGACACGATGTGCATACGGCTTCGTTGCTAGGAACGGCCAGAATTCTTCAGGAGCTGCGGCATGAGTTTGAAGGAACTGTGAAACTGGTTTTTCAGCCAGGCGAAGAAAAGCTACCCGGTGGTGCCTCGCTAATGATTAAGGAAGGTGCCTTGAAAAACCCTACTCCCAGTCGTATGATTGGTCAGCACGTAGCACCCAATATTCCGGTGGGTAAAATTGGCTTCCGCGAAGGCATGTACATGGCCAGTACCGACGAGCTGTACGTAACTGTTCGGGGTAAAGGCGGCCACGGAGCCATGCCCGAAACCTTGATTGATCCAGTCTTGATCGCTTCTCACATCATTGTAGCCTTGCAACAGATCATTAGCCGAAACTGTAATCCAAGAACGCCTTCAGTGCTTTCTTTTGGCAAGGTAACTGCCAATGGCGCGACCAATATCATTCCTAATGAAGTAAAATTAGAAGGTACTTTTCGGGCAATGGATGAGCAATGGCGGACTGAAGCGCACCAGAAAATGAAGAAAATGGCCGAAGGTATTGCCGATGCCATGGGCGGTTCTTGCGAGTTTACAATCATGCACGGATATCCTTTCCTGAAAAACAACCCTGAACTGACCCGACGTCTGAAAGATTTTGCGATTGACTACGTAGGTGCCGAGAACGTGATAGACCTCGATATCTGGCTGGCTGCCGAAGATTTTGCTTACTATACCCAGGAGATGGACGCGTGCTTTTATCGGTTAGGTACGCGCAATGAAAGCAGAGGCATCATTTCTTCGGTACATACCCCGACCTTTGATATAGATGAGCACGCACTGGAGATAGGCGCCGGACTCATGAGCTGGCTGGCCGTGCAGGAGTTAGAAAGTGAGTAATTTCGCCTTGGATAGTTGCTTAGTTATGGTTAAGCGTTGGGCTGCTTGATAGCCTAGGTTTTTTATCTACTTTTATCTCCCAGGATTTTGTTAAGCAAAGCGATGAATGAATCAGGTGAAGTTATCCAACAGCAAAAATGGACGGTATGGTTGTTAAGAGCCATGCTACTGCTATTAGTGCTGTTTGCCTTCCTGGTTGCATTAGAGTTGATGGGAAACGCTTTCCGGCTGCTGGGAAAAGACCTGGCTCATCAGATTATTCAGGCTACTTCCAATCCATTTGTAGGGTTGTTCATTGGCTTGCTTTCTACGGCCATTATCCAAAGTAGCTCTGTTACGACTTCGATGGTAGTAGCCATTGTGGCGACTGGTAGCCTTAGCCTGGAAAGTGCCGTACCCGTGATTATGGGAGCCAACATTGGCACCACCATTACCAGTGCTATTGTATCGATTGGATATATAATGGATGAAAAAGAGCTCAGAAGAGCTTTTGCTGCTGCGACTGTTCATTCTCTCTTTAACCTACTGAGTACCCTTATTCTGTTTCCTCTAGAGTATTATTTTAAATTGCTGTCTGGGTTCGCCCGTTTGGTTGCCTCTCGGTTTTCAGGCCCTAGTACCGTTTCCTTTAATTTTTTTCAAATTACTGTACGCCCCGTGACAGATTTGTTGGCAAGCTGGCTCAACCATAAGGAATCTTTATTGCTCGGACTTTCGGCCATCCTTCTTATCGTGTCTATCCGGTATTTTTCCGCTTTATTAAAGGAAATCCTAATCGATGATTCACAACGGCATCTGGAAAAAATCGTGTTTGATCAGCCAGTAAAAGCCTTGCTTTTTGGCGTTGCACTGACCGCCTCCGTCCGTTCGAGCGCTGTTACAACCTCGCTGGTGGTTCCGCTGGTTGCTTTAGATAGGATTTCAATCAAAAAGGCTTTCCCTTTTGTCATGGGAGCCAATATTGGTACGACTATTACCGCTTTACTCGCCGCTATTTCACGCTCAGACGCAGCCCTTAGCATTGCCTTGGTACACGTATTATTCAATGTGATTGGGGTACTGATCTTTTTTCCCTTTCCAGCCATACGAAATATTCCCGTCCGCTTGGCCAAAGGATTGAGCAACCTGGCTGCTGAAAATCGCTTGGTGGGTTTTGCGTATATTCTGCTTACTTTCTTCCTGATTCCCTTCCTGCTTATTTATATTACTGGCAAATAAGTAGGAAGAGAATCTTTCCCTGGAGATATTTATATTCCGCTGGGTCAATTATGGTTGGTCGCCCGTAGTGTAAGAAGTTAATCTATTAAAAACAAGAAAGGCTTCGCTTGGAGCGAAGCCTTTCTTTCGAGGGCTTTTTATGGTTTATATAAATCAAAATAACCAGCGGAAAAGGATATATAGTAGTCCCGAAAGCGTAATAGAAACGGGGAGCGTAAGCAACCAGGCTAGCGCAATGTTTTTGATCGTTTGGGGTTGCAGGTTTTTAATACCCTTGTTGGCAACCATACTACCCGCAATACCCGAGGAAAGTACGTGCGTAGTACTTACGGGTAGGCC
>JAZKGK010000037.1:1271-22893 GCA_040385915.1 Bacteroidota bacterium | reverse complement strand
ATTTTTATATGGTTGGTATCGGGGCTTCGGCTGGCGGGTACGATGCGCTGAAGGCTTTCTTTTCGGCCATTCCTCCTAAGCCTGGCCTGGCCTTCGTTATTATCCAGCATCTGTCTCGCGATCATAAAAGCTTCACCCAGGAATGGCTGACCAAACTGACGTCTTTACCCATCACTTCGGTTGAGAAGGATACAGTAGTGGAGCCGGATCACATTTACCTGATGCCGGAAAGTAAGCTCCTGAAAATAGCGGATAAAACGCTGATAGTGGAAGCGCGCGAAGACCGGCAACAGCCTAACTTTGCCATTGATGTTTTTTTACATTCCCTGGCAGGTTCATTGAAAGAAAAAGCCATTGGTATTATACTCTCAGGCACAGGCACGGATGGCTCCCGAGGTATTCGATCTATTAAGGAAAATGGTGGTATCGTATTGGTTCAGCAACCAGATACTGCCAATTTTGATGGCATGCCTTCAATGGCTATTGCTAGTGACCATCCCGATATGATCCTTCCTCCAGTGCAACTGGCCGAGGGGCTGCTGGCTTACGTAGCCAATCCGGCCAGTATTCCCGAAGAAGTATGGCAAGATCCCACGGCCAGCGATAAAGAAATGGTGCAGGAAATCATTGAACACGTCAGCCATTACTCCAAGGTTGATTTTCGCACCTATAAAATCAATACGATCCTGAGAAGGATTGAAAAGCGAACCAAGCTTAACCATCTCTACAGCCTTGTCGACTATCACCAATATACCAAGCGGCATCCGGAAGAAATACAGCTACTTTACCAGGATCTATTAATTGGCGTCACCCAGTTTTTTCGTGATGCGCCAGCCTTTGAGGCACTGAAAGAAAAAGTAATTCCAAGGCTTTTTCATGAGCGCAAAAGCTACGATGCCGTGCGGATCTGGGTGGCCGGTTGCTCTACAGGAGAAGAAGCGTATTCACTGGCCATCATCTGCGAGGAGTACTTACAAGCCCAGGCAATAGACATTCCTTTTAAAATATTTGCTACTGACCTGGATACCAAGTCTATCGAAATGGCTAGCATAGGTCGCTATCGCAACGATATTGAGGCTGATGTCAGCCAGGAACGCTTGGATAAATACTTCACCCAGCTCGACGATTTTTATGAAATCAAGAAAAGCCTGCGAAAAAAAATCATTTTTGCCCGCCATAACCTCATCAGTGACCCGCCTTTTCTGAAACTGGATCTGCTCACTTGCCGCAATGTATTCATTTACTTAAAGTCGGAATTGCAGAAACGCCTGCTGGATAATTTCAGTTATGCCCTCAAACCCCAGGCATTCCTGTTGCTGGGAGCCAATGAGACATACTCGGGCATTGATTCGCCATTTGAACCACTGGACACCCAATGGAAAATTTACACCAACCGACCAAATACTATACGCAAATCACAGGTTTTTGAGGCCGACCCAGTGGTTTCTCCTCCTTACTCTGCTCAACGTCGACAAGCCAAGGATACCCGCCACCGCTCCATTTCGTCGGAGGAAGCCGATTATGAAGCACTAATTTTCGAGGAATACGTACCGGCCTGTATATTTATCAATACGGACAATGAAATGATTTACAGCCATGGGGCGGTAGAAAAGTACTTGCAGTTTCCCAAGAAACGAACCAACTTTGAGATATTTAACCTAGTAGGCAGCCAACTGTCCGCTATTTTCAAGAATGGCTTACGCCGAATCCGAAATGGTGAATCCAGGGTAATGTTTCGGGAGGTAGCCATTGCCCGACAGGATACTTCGGTTCGGGTAGATATTCATTTCAAGGAGGTTAGGAAGATGGCTAAAGTACAAGCCCTTGTGCTGGTTGAATTTCAGGATTCTGTGTTGTCGGCTGAAAACACACCTGCTGAAGTGGTTGTGGCAGATGATTTTTCCCAGCATGCCTTGCAGGAGCTGGAAATGGAACTCAAGCTGACGAAGAAAGAACTGCTGTTTACGGTAGATGAGCTGGAAATGCTCAATGAGGAAATGCAGGCCTCCAATGAAGAAATGCACTCGTCTAACGAAGAACTGCAAAGCACCAACGAGGAGATGCAGTCGGCCAACGAAGAACTGTACTCGGTAAATATAGAATTGCAGCAGAAAATAGATGAGGTAATGACGCTGCACAATGACATGACCAACCTGGTGAACAATACCGAAATTGCGATTGTCTTTCTGGACGAGGAATTGCGCATACGCAAGTTCACTCTGGCGGCAAAAGCCAACTTCAATTTTCTGGAGAGTGATTTGGGGCGACCGCTAAGCCATTTAACCAATAACCTGCTCTACGACTCGCTTCTGGAAGATACAAAGCAAATACTGCTTGGGCACGAGCCCATCGAAAAGGAGGTAGAAGACCGCAACGGACAGGTTTACCTCACCCGTTTGCTTCCTTATAAGACGGATAACCGGCTTATCAAAGGTGTAGTGGTGATTTTTATCAATATTACGCCTATTAAGCAGGTCACCCTTTCTCTGCAAAAACGCACCCAGGAACTGGAAGAGTCAGAGCAGGGCTGGAGAACCTTGGTCAACAATACGCCCGATAGTATTGCCCGTTATGATGCTAACCTGGCTTATACCTCAGTGAATGCAGCGCTTGAAAAAAAACTGGGTTTAAGCGCTGACCAAATTATCGGACGAACCAACCGCGACCTTGGCATTCCTCCCGATTCGGAGAGGGTTAACGAATGGATGGAACTGCTTTCGTCCGTTTTTAGGACTGGTGAATCGCAAAACACATTTTTTGAATACGCCCATCAGGGCTCCAATAGGCATTATTATGCTTCGCTCGTGCCAGAGTTTTCTGCCGATGGCACAAAAGTCGAAAGTGTATTGTCTATCAGCCGCGACATTACCCAGTTGAAGGCACATGAGCAGGTGATTGAAAGCCAGAATAGGCAATTAAAAAGAACCAATACCGATCTGGACGACTTTATTTATACGGCTTCCCATGACTTACGCGCGCCCATTTCTACGCTAGAGGGCATTCTGACTCGGCTCGTTCAACGGCTGGATGGCAAAGCAGATGACACGGAGCACTTTCTGCTGGACATGACCATGGGCACGATTAACAAGTTAAAAAAAACCATTAACGACCTGACCCACATTGTAAAAGTACAGAATGCCTTAGGCGAGCCTGAGGAAGCCGTTGTATTTCAAGAGGTATGGGAGGAAGTAAAAGCCGATTTAGACACCGAGGTCATAGAATCTGAAGCGATCATATCCACGCAGTTTGACGTGTCGGCGCTGGCGTATCCGCGCAAGCACCTGCGTAGCATATTGCATAACCTGCTTTCTAATGCACTCAAGTATAAGCCCTTAGACCAACCTCCCCAGGTTCATATCTCTACCCAAGACCTGGACGGCGTAGTGCGGCTTACATTTACGGACAATGGTCTGGGAATGACCCCTTCACAACTGGAAAAATTATTTCTGATGTTTAAGCGCTTCCATACCCACGTAGAAGGTACGGGCATTGGGCTCTATACCGTTAAGCGGTTAATTGAAAATAATGGAGGCAGTATTCAGGTGGAAAGTGAGGAAAAAAAAGGAACCACTTTTCTAATCGATTTAACAAAAAACACCTTATCCCATGGATTATCCTAAGCTTCAAAGTATTCTTTTACTCGACGACGACCCAGCCAATAACTTTCTTAACAGATTGCTTATCAATGAGATGAAATTGACAGACGAACTGCACATTTTCACTGATGCGCCGTCAGCCTTGCTTTTTCTAGCAAGTCTTGACTCCGCTCAACAAGACTTGCATTGGCCAACCCTGCTCTTAGTAGATATCAATATGCCGGTAATGGATGGTTTCGAGTTTATAGAGAGGTATTACGCCTTGACTGGTACAAACAAGGAAAATGCCCAGCTAGCGCTGCTCACGTCTTCTGTCTATCCCCGCGACATAGAGAAGGCAAAGCAATATCGCGTGGCGGCTTACTTAAACAAGCCATTGACTGAAAACCAACTGGCTAAAGTAGTGATGCGGCAAGCAGAAGGGTAGGAAAAAGAGGGGTTGATGTATGGCTGCCAGCGATTGATAGGCTATTCTTTGGGAATTTCTATATAAAATGTAGTGCCCTGGTTCTCCTGGCTTTCAAACCACATGCGGCCATTATGCCATTCTACAATGGTTTTAATGATGGACATGCCCAGACCAAAAGTGGGCTCGCCGTTCAGACCCGGTCTTCGGGCCTTGGTAAACTTCTCGAAAAGCCCCGCCTGTAAATGCGCAGGGATGCCAATGCCATTGTCTTCCACGCTTAAGAGTACCGTTTCTTTCTGCTCAATAATCCGTACCGTGATGATGCCGTCGTCTCTGGTAAATTTGATGGCATTGGAGAGTAGATTATTAATGGCTTGCATGAACTTAGTCTCGTCGATGGCCACCAACATATTCTCTGAAGAGGTATGTAGTTGAAAGGTCTTGTTCATTTGCTGTTGCGCGCTTTTGAACTGGTCAATAATATCCCGGGTTTTGGCGGCTAAGTTTGTTCGCTGCTTCAACAGTGTCACCTGGCTGCTTTCTAAAAACTCCTGGTCTACGAATTCACGGATTAGTTGCAGGCCATGTTGGCTGGTTCGGGTCAAAATCTGAACAATTTCATTCAGGTCTCCATTTTCATAAGGTTGAATAAGCTCGCTCAAATGCTTGGCAAGCGCCTGAATGCTGCTTAGCGGGCCAGCCAAGTCGTGGGAAAGAATCTCCAGCACCGAGTTTTTCTTGTCTGCAAACTTGTGCAAGTTGTCATGGTATTCTTTTTGGCTGGTGATATTACTGGCATACCCAACAATCTCCTCTTCTGGACTATTGGACGGCTGTCCATTGGAATCTTCCTGCGACTGCCGAATCAGGTAAGCATGGAGGAGAAGCCATCGTGCAGTGCCATCTGAATGGATAATTCTAAACTCTGCGGTCACTTTTTGGTGGTTAAACAATTGCTTATACATATCAAGCACGTGATTCCGATCCTCTGGGTGTACCGTATCTAGTAGCAACGACAGGTTGTTAGTCAGGTTTTCGCGCGTTCTTCCCCATATCTCTTCTAAGGCTGGGTTCAGATACGTGAAGGAACCAGCGGCAGGCTGATAGGCAAAAACCAACTGATCCATGCGTTGGGTTAGTTCTTGCAAAGAGGGCAGAAACTGAGAAGCATTGCTCATAATATAGAGAGGAATAAAATCAACGTAGAGGCATTTCCAAGTCAACTACCTGTTTCATATAAGGAAACGAAACTCAGTGCAAGAGAAGGAGATGTCTAGTAAGATACGATTTATCCTTGGATAGTATATTCCTACTGCCTCTGTATCAGGACAAAGGACTTCTATTTACTCCGCGTAGGAAACGAGCAAGCAATGAAATACTGACTAAAATGGTCTATATCAGCCTATTGGTGATTTACATTAGGGACTTCAGTATAAATACTGATTTTACAAATTACGCATTTTGTCCTATACTATATCAGCCTTAGTAATCAAACACGCACCCCTGTTAGCTTATTCCTGCCAATGCCGGAAAGTGTTTGTGTAATAGAGTCATGAGTTTGTCATTGGTCAGTGGTTTATTTAGGTATTCATACTCTCCCAGGCGGTTTATTTTCTGAATATCATAAGGATTGGTTGACGTAGAGAGCACTACAATGACCATTTCCTGTTGGCCGGGCAGCGAAAGCTTTTGGATTTCTTGCAGAAACTCGAAACCATCCATGGCGGGCATATTAATATCCAAAAACACCAGTTCTGGACAGTTGTTTAGGCCTTGTAGACACTCCAGCGCCTCATCTCCGCTATTTGACAAAAGAATATGCTCGCTGATGGCACAGTCCTCGATCACTATTTTATGCATATAGTTGGTGATGTTGTCATCATCTATTAGCAATACCTGGTATAGTTTTTTCATGGTTTTTCTGTTTGTATATGATTGGTTGGAATTAAATATTTATGGCTGAGTTAAATAATCTAATTCTACTTGAAGTTCCTGCCTGGCAAAGCCACATATTTCTACTGCTTGCCCCACCAAGCCAGGAACATTTTCCAGGTTTTTCCCTGTAAGGCAGTTATCTTCCAGGTCTTGCAAGGTACCATCCAGCGCTTGAATTCCCATAATTTTCAGGGAAGAACGCAGCTTATGAGAAGCCTTTCTTACCACATCCCATTGTTTTTGCTCTAAAGCCACCGGAACCAAATGGAGGAATTCTTCCTGCATTTCCAGGTACATACCAATCAGATCTTTCAATTCCAACAGACTGGCATTCGTCAGATCACGGCAATACGACAGATCCGTATAGCGTTCTGGTGATGTAGCAGCGTGTGAGGTTGCTTCCGGCGTTAGTGTATGCAGTAAGCTTTCCTCTGTTACATCATCGGGCAACTTACTTGATGCGTGCTTCGCCCATTGGTGAAGCTTCTGATACAATTGCGCATCCTGATAGGGTTTTCCCAGAAAGTCGTCCATGCCTGCCTCAAGGCAGTTCTCCACATCTTCCTGATACACATTGGCCGTCAAACCAATGATAGGAACGGTCAGCTTTAGTTGCTGACGAATGGCTCTGGTGGCAGTATGACCATCCATTACTGGCATCTGTACATCCATAAATACTAGCCCGTAGGTCTTTTTTTGCAACATGTCCAAGGCTTCCTGTCCATGGTTGGCTATGTCTACCTGGCAGCCAACCGAAGTAAGAAGAATGCGAATCAACTTTTGGTTCAAAATATTGTCTTCTGCTACCAATATAGACAAGCCCTCAAACTGCTTGGCATGAGAAGGCTGTACCACTGCATGAACGATTTTCTGCGCTTTCGTATCGACTTCCAGCTTCAGTACAAACCAGAAAGTACTTCCGGCTCCGCCTACCAACAAAGGCACATTGGAAGGGCTGTGGATTTGAATTTCGCCTCCCATCATCCCTACCAGCTCCTTAACTATGGCAAGCCCCAGGCCAGACCCCCCAAACTCCCGCACAATGGAAGAATCGGCCTGTGTAAAGCTTTTAAATATGTGTGCCTGTTGCTCGGCTCCAACGCCCAGGCCAGTATCAGCTACGGCAACCTTGATAACTGCTTCGCCTGCCGAGGCAGGGTTGTTCAGACAGGAAAAATGTATGGAAATACTGCCTTCTTTGGTGAATTTCAAAGCATTACCAATCAGATTGATCACTACCTGGTTGAGCTTTTGCGAATCTCCCCATACGTGGGCTGGTAGTTGTTCATCGAAGGAAAGACTAAAGTTAAGTCCCTTCTCGTTGGCGCGATACTTATAAGGGAGAATGGCAGAAGAAATCACTTCCCTAAAATGAAAGCTCTCGTTATGCACCTGGATTTTTCCTTCTTCAATTTTACTTAAGTCCAGTACGTCGCCGATGAGCTTCAATAACAGGTTACCCGAAGAAGTAATGTATTCCAGGTATTCACGCTGTTCTGAACGAGCATCCTGCTTTTGCAAAACCTGGGCAAAGCCAATAATGGCATTCAGTGGGGTACGAATTTCATGGCTCATATTGGCCAAAAACCGTGTTTTAAGCAGGCTAGCGTTCTCTGCGTGTTCCTTGGCTAGTTGTAGTTCCTTCTCGGCCAGGGTTCTGACGGTAATATCGAGGGCAAAACCAATAACGCCTTCATTATTTACATTATCAGGGAAGAGGTAGTGCTCATAAGTCCATCCCTGCTGCCCATTGTTGCCGTGGCTGATAAAATGATTTTTTTCTCCCTGAAGAATACCCTGGAGTGTATCGGCTTGCTGTCCAATCAATACCTGTGCTGACTTTCCGATGAGTTGCGAACCTTTCGCGCCCATCGCTTTTAATCCGGCGCCCATCACTGTAGTCAGGATACCTTGCGGATCAATGCGATAGACCACTACTGGCATATGCTTCAAAATTCCGTTCAGTTGCTGGCTCTTATTGGTCACTTCCTGCTGGGCAAGTTTTTGCAGGCTAATGTTTTCTAGCATGACCATTAATCCGCCCAAGCTGTGGTCTTCCCGAAACCAAGGCCGTACATCAACCCAATAACTTACGGTAGCGCCTTTAGGGTTTTGATAAGAAAACTCTAGCTTTCTGACTACCACACCAGTAAGGCATTTTTCAAAACTATCTTTCCAACTGCTCGTGGCTGCCGGTATCACGTCAAAAATATAGCGCCCCACAACCTGGGTTTCTTGCAGCCCAAACTCCAGTAGATGCTGCTCATTGACTTCGAGGTAGCAAAGCTGCTCGTCCAACATAATGATGGCCGTGGGTGTGTACTGGATAAAGGCTTTCATGCGTGCTTCTTTCTCCCGCAGCGAGTGTTGTATTGCCTTCTGCTCGGTAATGTCGCGGGCAATGGCATAGATACTTTGGGTAGCATTATCGGCCCTGGAGTTCCAGGCGAGCCATTTGTAGCGGCCATCTTTGCATAGGTACCGGTTTTCAAAGGCATTAGCCATAATGCCATCGGAAGCCATTCGGCTGGCTTGTCTAAGGGTCTTTTCCTGGTCGTCTGGATGGACAAAGGACAGAAAAGGTTGCGCCATCAGTTCTTGATGGCTAAAGCCCAGTACTTCTTCCCACACAGTATTAAGTTGTTTGAAGTAACCGTCAAAACCGGCTACGCAAACCATATCTATGGCCATTTCAAAGAATACTTCTTTGTTACTTGGTATTACTTCCATCGGTATCCAGGAATTACCTGAGAAATTGGCTACTACACTAAACTTAATCGGCAGAAATGAGCTTTATTACCACTTCATTAGTACAAAAGCATGGGTTGGGTAAGAATCAGACAAAAATGCGCATTTCATTTACTTTTGACTAGCATACAACTCTTGGAAACCTTACGTGGGTGTTAATTAGCTACTTTTGCCGACCTATTTATTTGTCAACGCAAAAGCTATTCACCACATTCGCGCCTATAACATTATGTCTACAACAGCAAATGAGGTCGGTTGGCGATTGAAAGCCATTATTGGAGGTTCCATCGGTAATTTGGTAGAGTGGTATGATTGGTATGCCTATTCGGCCTTCTCGTTGTACTTTGCCCACGCCTTTTTTCCCAAAGGAGACCTCACAGCACAGTTATTGAATACGGCGGGTATTTTTGCCGTCGGCTTTCTGATGCGCCCCATTGGCGGTTGGCTGTTTGGCCGCATGGCCGATCGGAAAGGCCGCAAAACGGCTATGACTTCTGCCATTTTATTTATGTCGGCTGGCTCTTTGCTCATTGCCATTACCCCATCGTACGAAACCATTGGCATTGCTGCGCCCATGGTCTTGTTGCTGGCTCGCTTAGTACAAGGGTTGAGTGTAGGGGGCGAATACGGCACCTCGGCTACTTACCTCAGCGAAATTGCTACGCCCGAACGACGCGGTTTCTATGCCAGTTTTCAATACGTTACTCTAATCGGAGGGCAATTAGTTGCGCTAGGGTTGCAATTAGTCTTGCAAAGAGTATTCCTCACCGCCGACCAACTGCACGACTGGGGCTGGCGCATTCCTTTCTTGTTAGGTGCCATCTTGTCGTTAGTGGCGTTATACTTACGCCGAAGCCTGCACGAAACGGAGGCATTTACCCGGAAGAACAGCAGCCAGCAAGAAAGGGGCTCTATGGCCGCCTTATTACGTCACCCGCGTGCCATTGCCACCGTGGTTGGACTGACGTTAGGCGGCACAATTGCCTTTTATACCTACTCTACCTATATGCAAAAATTCCTGGTCAATACAGTCAAACTCACCAAAGACCAATCTACCCTGCTTACTTTTCTTTCCCTGGCTATTTTCGCCCTGCTACAACCAGCGTTTGGTTCCTTATCCGACCGCATCGGTAGGCGGCCTTTGCTCATTGCTTTCGGGGTGTTGGGAACACTTTGTACCGTGCCTTTATTAACCACTTTAAGCCACACCACCAACCAGCTACAGGTATTTGGGCTGCTCATGGCCGCCTTGAGT
Source organism: Bacteroidota bacterium (assembly GCA_040385915.1). Taxonomy (GTDB): domain Bacteria; phylum Bacteroidota; class Bacteroidia; order Cytophagales; family ES-bin-26; genus ES-bin-26. Next base: position 12,950 of record JAZKGK010000037.1, on the reverse strand, counting down.
ATTGTGAGCGGCTATACGTCTATCAATGCTGTGGTAAAGGCTGAGCTGTTTCCTGCCGAAATCCGTGCCCTTGGCGTGGGGTTACCTTATGCGCTTACGGTGGCGATTTTTGGCGGCTCGGCAGAATATGTGGCCTTGTATCTGAAAAATATTGGCCATGAAACCTGGTACTATTGGTTGGTTACGGCCTGTATTTTTATTTCGCTGCTGGTATATACGACCATGAGCGACACCAAACGTACTTCCCTGATTGATAGAGATTGACAATGATCACAACCCATTGATGTTGAGTAGTATGTATGTCGATTCCATCAGCAGACACACGCAGCAACGAAGACTGGTAATAATTAAAATGGGTTTTACGAACAAAATCAAGCCTGACGCTGGCTGGTTATTTCCTTTCAGCATAGGCATTTACACTGTTATAAAATCCTTTTTTTCAATTTATCCTATTCTCTAGGCATAATTCCTTTTTATTTAATGATTATACTTGATATATTACAGTTATATATACCGATGGTAGGAACTCAACACCAGCAACTATTGGTAATCAGTGCCTAATTCAAATACAAAGCACTTTATTCATCCACATGAAAGGTAATTTTTTATACCACAAGTCTTTTTTTACGTTACCCGTGCTCCTCTGGCTGGTACTTTCCTGGAGCCTCTTTACTACCTCCACCTCCGTCTATGCCCAAAGTCTTGACATTAAATTCGGACATTTAACTACCAAGGAAGGGCTTTCTCAAAGCAGAGTTTACTCCATTCTTCAGGACAAGCAGGGGTTCATGTGGTTTGGCACCTGGGACGGTCTGAATAAATATGACGGCTACAAGTTTACGGTCTACAACAATAATCCATTCAATTCCAGCAGTATTAGCAGCGACCGGGTAGTAGATATACTGGAAGACCGCAAAGGCAATATCTGGGTAGCGACAGTAGATAGAGGGCTCAATAAATTTGACAAGAACACCGATACATTTATCCAATATAAAACGGATAACAAAAAAGGCAATGGCTTGAGTAATGTTAACCTCAACAGCCTGTTTGAAGACTCCCAAGGCAATATATGGATTGGCACTCAAGGGGGCGGCTTAAACAAGTTAGATCCCCAGCGTATGCAATTTACTCACTACCTGCACGATCCGGCCAATAGCAACAGCTTGATTGACAACGAAGTGACTGACATAAGGGAAGATAAGCAGGGAAATTTGTGGGTGGGAACGACTAAAGGAGGGCTAGACCTGTTTGATCGAGAGAAAAATATATTTATTCATCATCAGCATCAAGCCGATAGAAGCAATAGCCTGAGCAGCAATTTTATTAAATGCATTTTTGAAGACAGCAAAGAGAATCTATGGATTGGTACGGGTGGTGGCGGATTGGACTTGCTGGATAAGCAGCACAGCACGTTTACCCATTACACCCACCATCCGACTAACAAAAATACCCTATGCCATAATGTAGTGATGAGTATCGGAGAAGATGCGGAAGGCCGGCTGTGGATTGGGACCGAAAATGGCGGGCTGAGTATTTTTGACTACCAAAACAATCTTTTCTACCCTTATAAACCCATCACCTACGACCCAAACAGCCTCAATAGCCCTTCTCTGTACTCCATTTACCAGGATAGGCAGCAAAATATGTGGGTGGGCACCTACAGTGGCGGCGTGAACCTATATAACCGGAATCGCAAACAATTTGCTTCCTTTCAAAGCAATCCCTCGGACAAGAACAGCTTGAACCAGAATTATGTATTTGCCTTTGTTGAAGACAAAAATGCCAATGTTTGGGTAGGTACTGATGGCGGCGGAATTAATATTTTCAATCCCAAAAAAGGCTCATTTACTCATTTTAAAGAAGAGCCCGGCAACGCCAACAGTTTGGGCGGCAATTTTGTCACCGGAATGATTGTAGATAAGCAAAACAACATTTGGGTAAGTGGTTGGGAAGCGGGTGTTACCCGAATTAATCCGGAATGGACTGTCTTTAAACGATTTCAAAACGATCCGCTCAATCCTGGCAGCCTAAGCTCTAACAACGTCAAAGCAATCTGTGAAGACATGGAAGGCAATATTTGGATTGGCACACACCGGGGAGGAGTGAATTTGCTGGATAAAAAAACCAACCAATTTATCCACTACAAACACGAACCGAACGATGCTCATAGCTTGGGCAATAACTACATCACTTGTGTTTTTGCCGATAGTCGGAATAACCTCTGGTTTGGGACGGAGGGCGCTGGGCTTGACCTCTACAATCGCAAACACAACAACTTCATTCACTTTTTTTCTAACGAAGGCAGTCCCAAAGCAATCAGCAACAACTACGTTAATTCACTTTTTGAAGACAGCAAGGGCAACCTATGGATTGCTACTGGCAGCGGATTGAACATGTTTAATTACAGCGACAGCACATTTTCAACCTACCGCCAACGGGATGGATTACCTGGCAATACGATAAATTCCATGCAAGAAGATGCCCACGGCAACCTCTGGATCAGTACCAACAACGGGCTATGTAAATTCAATCACGAGGCCTCTACCTATAAAGTGTATTCCGTAGAAGATGGCTTGCAGGGAAATGAGTTTACGATTGCCTCCCTCAAATCGTATACCGGCGAACTGTACTTTGGCGGCCCCAACGGCTTTAACATTTTCCAGCCAGACAGTATTAAGGACAATCCGGTTATCCCGCCAGTGCTTATCACCAACTTCCAGATTTTCAACAAGGATATTTCGGTTGGCTCCACAGACTATCCACTGAAAAAAAGCATCAGTGAAACCAGAGAAATCACACTGTCCTACAAACAATCGGTCTTTTCTTTTGAGTTTGCAGCCCTCAATTTCACCTCGCCCGAGAAGAATCAGTACGCTTACAAGATGGTGGGTTTTGATAAAAACTGGAACTACGTGGGCAATAAACGCTCGGCCACCTATACCAATCTTGATCCCGGCGAATACACTTTCCGGGTAATTGCTTCTAACAATGATGGGGTCTGGAATATGAAAGGAACGTCCATCAAACTGATTATTACGCCTCCTTACTGGAAAACCTGGTGGTTTAGGGTGGCTGCCGTGCTGGCTGTTGCTGGTGCTGCGCTTGGCCTGTACTGGTATCGGATCAATGCTATTCAAGACCAGAAGAAGCAACTAGAAGGTCAAAATGAGGAACTGAAGAAGATAAATGCCGAACTGGATCGCTTTGTCTACCGCGCCTCTCACGACCTCCGCGCTCCCCTGACATCCATCCTGGGTCTGATCAATATAACCAAGACTGAGCCCAACGAGTCCAGCAAAGGGCTCTATCTCGGACTTATGGAGAAAAGTGTACACAAGCTGGATACGTTTATTCAGAATATTATCGACTATTCTAAAAATGCCCGTACCGAAGTGGTAAGCAAGCAGATCGACTTTGAGTCGCTCGTCTGGGAGACATTCGAAGACCTGAAGTACATGGACGAATCTACTCAGATAGAAAAGGTGATCCAAATTCACGGAAATGCGCCCTTTTACTCCGACCCCTTCCGTTTGAAAATCATTTTTAACAATATGATTTCCAACGCCATTCGCTACCGCAACCCCAAAAATGCTTCTTTTATCAAGATCAATGTGGAAGTAAATGCGCAGCGGGCTTTGCTAACTTTCACCGACAATGGTTGCGGCATTCCGGTCAATAGCCTGGATAAAATTTTTGATATGTTTTACCGTGCATCGCAAGCCAACGTTGGTTCAGGCTTGGGCTTATATATTGTAAAAGAAGTGATTACAACCATGAAAGGGGGCATTCACGTACAGTCAGTCCTGGGATACGGAACTACATTTGTGGTAGAACTGCCCTCCTCTCAGGCCGTTCACCGGGAAACTACGGCAACCCAAGCCAATTTGATCGCTGCCGAATACCAGGAAAGTGACGCATTGGAGGATAAGCTTGTCAGTGAATAACTTACTTCCATCCCAGAAAGACCCAAATGTCAGCCAAGGCTTACCGGCTTCATCTACAATCAGGTTGGGGTCAATGGCATTCCACTGATCCCTTCCTGGAATGGACTGTATCACCTTTCCCCCATCTTTCCATTGGTAATTCGGATCTTTCGGATTGAGTCAATGATTCATTACGATTGACAACCAATTACCGCCTACTTAACACCCTTGTCCGTAGTAGGCATTGCTGCCGTGTTTGCGGAAATAATGTTTATCAATCAAGGCCTGTTTGATGGTAGACGCAGCTGGGTTGATGCTCAGTGTTAGCTGCGCCATCCGCGCCAATTCTTCTAGCACAGCAGAATTATACACGGCCTTGGCTGCCGTTTTTCCCCAGGTAAAAGGCCCATGACAAGCAACCAGCACCATTTCGACTTCTTCGTAAGACAGCTCATAGTCCCGAAATACATTCAGGATTTGGTGGCCCGTTTCCAGTTCATAATTTCCGCGAATCATTTCGTCCGTCATTACATCGGTGCAAGGTACGGCGGCCACTAAGTGATCGGCGTGGGTAGTGCCCAAGTTCGGAATTGGCTTGAGGGCCTGAGCCCACGCTACTGCATAAGTAGAATGCGTATGGCAAACACCGCCAATGGTGGGGAATTTCTGATAGAGCAACGTGTGCGTCAAGGTGTCTGAAGAGGGTCGCAGTTTGCTTTCAACGACCTGATTGTCCAAATCAACAATCACGATATCTTCCGGTTTTAGTTGCTCGTAAGGAACGCCACTGGGTTTAATGGCTACCACACCCGCCTTCCGGTCGATGGCGCTGACATTGCCAAACGTGTATAATACCAGCCCCCGCTTGGGCAACTCCATATTGGCTTCGTATACTTCTTCCTTAAGGTATTGATATTGACTCATGAGTAGTATTTAGCTTTAAGCTGCCAGACGTGAGCTATCAGCTTTGGGTGTATCGTTTTATTTAGTGTTTAAATGCCGTTGTTAAAGCTCAAAACTTACCTAGCTTTTTCCAGCGAATGCGTTGCTTCGGTACCGGATTGTTTCTCTACAAACTGGCCTAGCTTAAGGTATTTCTGATACAAAACCTGATATACTTCGGCCACTGCGGGACGAGGCTGATATTCGGCATCGTAAGGAGAAGACATGGCTTGTTGCGCCTCCGCGATATTGGGATAAATTCCAGCGGCAACGGCGGCACAGACGGCGGCACCCAAGGCACAACACTGATCTGATTGAGCTACTTTGATGGGCACGTTCATCACATCAGCCAGCGTTTGCATCACCAACGAAGACTTGCGGGCAACGCCCCCAATGGCAATTACTTGCTGAATATGAACGCCTTCTTCCTCAAATCGCTCGCTAATGCGGCGGGCACCATAGGCAGTCGCTTCTACCAAGGCTTTGAATACCTTCACGGCATCGCTTCCCAGGTTAAGACTCGAAAGCGCACCTTTCAGGGTATGGTTAGCATCTGGCGTACGGCGGCCATTCATCCAGTCCACAGCCACAATATCATTGACCGTTACCGGAAGTTTACTCGCCTCCACTGATAGATATGGAATCATAGCGGCCTGTAATGACGCCGCCAAGGCTCCCTGTCCTTGCTGGTTCAACAATTCTGTTACTGGGGTTAGGATCAGGCGCTGAAACCAAGCATACAAGTCGCCAAAGGCCGATTGCCCGGCTTCCATGCCCAACATATTGGGAACCACCGAACCATCTACCTGGCCACAAATGCCCCGAATAAGCAAATGCCCGGTTTCTTCGATAGGCGCCATCAGAATATCGCAAGTAGAAGTACCAATCACTTTTACCAGCGCATAAGGCTGGATGTTTGCCCCCACGGCACCCATGTGGGCATCAAACGCACCCACGCCAATCGTGACGTCCGCAGGAAGCCCTAATTTCTTCGCCCACTCCGGCGAGATAGTGCCCATGGCTTCATCAGAAGGATAGCTGTGGCGATAAAGACGGTCGCGCAAACCGGCCAGCAGCGGGTCGAGCTTGGTCAGGAATTCTTCCGAAGGCAAGCCGCCGAACTCTTCGTGCCACATCGCTTTATGACCAGCGGCACAACGGCTGCGTTTCAAGGTAAGCGGATTCGTATTGCCAGTCAAGATGGCCGATACCCAGTCGCAGTGTTCTACCCACGAAAAGGCCTTGGCTCTTACCTGCTCATCTACCCGAAGGGTGCGCAAGATTTTGGCCCAAAACCATTCCGAAGAATAGATGCCGCCTACGTATTTGGTATAGTCTACATCCCAGCGATGCGCCAGCTCGTTGATTTCTTCGGCCTCTGCATTGCCCGTGTGGTCTTTCCAGAGAATAAACATGGCGTGCGGATTGTCGGCCATTTCGGGAAGCAAGGCTAATGCCGTCCCATTTTCGTCTACTGGCCCAGGAGTAGAACCGGTGGTATCTACCGAAATGCCTTTGATCTGCTGAATTACCTCCGCAGGCAGCGAAGATAAGGCTTGCAGCGTAGCTTTTTCTAAGCCTTCCAGGTGGTCGAGCGGGTGCTGGCGAAACTGAGAGTCAGCCGCCACGCAATATTTCCCCACTTTCCAACGAGCGTATTCGTGTACGCCAGAGCTAAGTTCCTGCCCCGTTTGGGCATTGACGACTACTGACCGAACCGAGTCGGTACCAAAGTCGATTCCAATAACATAAGATAAAGCCATAGGATAATATGCTGATGTGCTAATACGGTGATATGCTGATCGGTTCGCCGATGCGATGCGAATGAGTTGACTAAAACCCTTTGGCTAAGTGATAATACACTTCGTTCCAACGCAGTTCCTGTTTAAACTGCTGAACCTTGGTGTCTTCGTTGATGAGCACGTATTCAATGCCCGCCATAGCAGCGAAGTCTTCCATGTATTCAGCCGTAATGGCTTTGCTAAAAACGGTATGGTGAGCTCCACCAGCCAGAATCCAGGAGGCCGCCGCCACTTTGAGGTTGGGCTTGGCATCCCACAGTACCCGAGCTACGGGTAATTTAGGCAATGGCTGTTCGGTAGGCACCACTTCCACTTCATTGACCAGCAGCCGGAAACGATTACCCATGTCAATTACCGACGCATTGATGGCCGCGCCAGCCGCTACATTGAACACCAAACGTACCGGATCAGCTTTGCCTCCGATAGACAGCGGGTGAATTTCGCAAGTGGGCTTGCTTTCGGCAATCGACTCATCAATTTCCAGCATGTGCGCGCCTAATACGCGCTGGCCGTTGGGCGATAAATGGTAGGTATAATCTTCCATGAAAGAACTTCCCCCTGGCAATCCCGTGCCCATCACTTTGATGGCTCGCCCCAACGCCGCTGTTTTCCAATCGCCTTCGCCACCAAAGCCGTAGCCATCGGCCATCAGGCGTTGGGCAGCAATGCCCGGTAATTGCAGCAATCCGTGTAAGTCTTCAAACGTATCGGTAAATCCTTTGATTTGGTGATCTTGTAGAAAAGTGCGCAAGCCGATTTCTATTTTTGCGGCATCGCGCAAAGACTGGTGGCGGTTGCTGCCTTTGCGCAGTTCTGCTGCTACTGTATACCGTTGTTCGTATTCGGCTACTAATTTATCCGTTTCCGCATCCGTTACTCGGTTTAGGTAAGCAACCAAATCTCCTACGCCATAGCCGTGAACGGAGTAGCCAAATTTGATTTGCGCTTCTACTTTATCGCCTTCAGTAACGGCTACTTCGCGCATATTATCGCCAAAACGGGCAAATCGCGCACCTTGTAGGTCGTGCCAGCCCGCAGCGGCCCGTATCCATACGTTCAAGCGTTCGTGTACTTCCGGGTCTTCCCAATGCCCCACAACTACTTTTCTTTCCAACCGCATCCGCGTACCAATGAAACCAAATTCCCGATCGCCATGAGCCGATTGGTTGAGGTTCATAAAGTCCATATCAATTTCCGACCAGGGAATATCGCGGTTAAATTGGGTATGCAGGTGCAAGAAGGGTTTGTTCAGAATTTTCAAGCCAGCAATCCACATTTTGGCAGGTGAGAAAGTATGCATCCAGGTGATAAGGCCGATACAGTTAGGTGCCGTATTGGCTTCCTGGCACAGCTTATATATTTCGTCTGGACCTTTTAATATTGGTTTGAACAACACTTTGACAGGCATCGTCGCTAATTGATCCAATGCTTTGGCAATAATTTCGGAATGCTCGGCTACCTTTTTAAGGGTTTCTTCTCCGTAAAGGTGTTGGCTGCCAGTTACAAACCAGACTTCCAGGTGTTTAAGATTAGTCATGGAAAAAAAAAGATTGATTATTTAATAGTAGTTCAATTCACCAGGGAAAATTAGTGGAATTTGTCTGGCTTATCGTCTTCCTTGGAAGAAGAAATGCAAAAATAACAAATAAATGTATTTTTTACATTTATTGATAAAATGTTTTTCTAACAATTTTCTACTTGTTCTATCCAAGGCTGAAGGCATCGCGCCAATTTCAAAGAATTTTATCCAGGAAGAAGCCTAAAAAGTAATAATGGCAATTGATAAGCCCTCTATTTTATTGAAAAAAGTGCGTTAAAGTATTCTTTGTATTGTCTTTTAACCAATAAATAATTATTTTTACTAACAAAGGATATTATAATGAACTTATCAGAAGCAGGAATTCTGTTAAAAGAGCGGCGGCATGGTTTAGGTATTACTCAACAGGAGTTGTCGGATATGGCAGGCGTTGCTTTGCGCACAGTAAAACTAACGGAATTAGGGAAAGGAAATCCGTCTTTTGAGACACTAGACAAGTTAACGCAGATACTTGGGCTGGAAATACAACTAAGTATAAGATCCTTGAATAATGGATAAAGCCATGATATACAATAATTTATCTCTTGCTGGGATATTGGAGAAGCAGGCGAAAGGATATCGCTTTAGCTATGCAGATGATTACCTTCGAAACCCTGCAAACCCTTCGATCAGCCTAACATTACCTAGAAGCCAGGCAGTGCATGAATCGCCCTATTTGTTTGCTTTTTTCTTTAACATGCTTTCGGAAGGAGTAAATCTTGACCTACAAAGCCGCTCACTAAAAATTGATGAACAAGATTATTTTCAATTATTGCTGGCAACGGCTCATACTGATACCATAGGCGCTGTGCGGATAGAGCCCTGTCCAGATTAAGTAACGTTATGATCGCACTACAATATTGCCCAGGCACACTGGCACCCAATCATAATACCTATAGCAAAACCTGTCTGAATCAACTGTTTAATGGCAGAAAAGTCAGTCACCTATTGCCCTATTCCTCTAATCCTAACTCAGTAGATACAGAACAGCTTCGGGAAAATCGCAAACGTATTTCTATATCGGGTGTTCAGGCGAAGGTCTCGTTGCTACTAGATAAAAATAAGCTTAGACTTACCCAAGTCAGAGAGCAGGGGCAATATATACTGAAACCGATACCGTATGATGTGAAATTTCCGGAGTACGTGCCCGCCAACGAGCACCTGACGATGCAAATCGCTCGCCAGGTCTATAAGATTCCAACGGCTGACAATGCCATGATCTTTTTCAATGATGGGACGCCCGCTTATATTACCAGGCGGTTTGATTATAAATCAGATGGCAGCAAATATGGGCAGGAAGATTTTGCCTCTTTAAGTAACCAAACGAAAGAAAATGGAGGGGCTGACTTTAAATATAAGGGCAGTTATGAGCAGATGGGGCATCTGATTAAACAATACGTACCCGCAAGCATCATAGAGTGCAGTAAGTTTTTCCGCTTGGTCATGTTCAATTATTTGTTCAGCAACGGTGATGCCCACTTGAAGAATTTTTCTTTGCTCGAATCCTCCTTTGGCGACTATCTGCTATCTCCCGCTTATGATTTGCTGTGTACTTCGTTGCATGTCAACGATGGTTATTTCGCCTTAGAAAACGGTTTATTTACCAACGAAAACCCTGAGATTGACTTCCATTCCTTGGGCTATTATACTGGAAGAGACTTCGGCACTTTTGCTGAGCAGCTAAAATTACCAGCCAAAGTAATAACCGATGCGCTCAAACTATTCCGATTCGACTTCCCACTCACCAAAGATTTAATTAGCCGATCATTTCTTTCAGAAGACTTAAAAGCAACCTATCAGCGTCTATACTTGAATCGGCTACGCGCACTAAACCAGTGAAATAGACTATGAATAGGAACAATAAACCTGACTGGTTTTTGCTTTTAAAAAAATAGCGCTAGTATGAAACACTAGCGCTATTTTTATTTGTGAATAACTTAAAATCTACTTTTTACTCAGTCAGTTATAAACAAACCCGACTTTAGTTAAATAGAAAATTATTGATTTACGTTCCGATGCGTAATTATTCATTATTCACTACTCATTGCTTACTCAGTTTGTAAACCTATAGGACTTTGATTCTTACTACTGAAAAAGAATAGGGCGCTAAAGACACGTTTACTTTTTTGCCTTTGACATCGATAGATTGCTCTACCGGGATTATTTGGGCAGGATTATCCAAGGAGTTTACTGATTGTAGGTCGCTTTTCAGCACCGTTACTTTTCCTTTGGGACTCACCTTGTTCACGCCTTCCAGCACTACTTCAGTCGCCAGCGCTTTATCAGAAGTGTTGACGATTTTCAGAACAATCTCGTTGGTAATATTATCCATCACCGACGAGGCATATAAGCCATTCTGGCCAGTAACCGGCATTTTATTGCTTAGCAAGGGCAATACTTTCGATCCTCTGTTGGTAGAAAACAACTTTTGCACATAGTAGTTGGGCGTACCGTATGACCGCAGGTTATCGAACCAGATCAGGTCGGGCGTCCATTGCCAGCCTTCGGCGTGGGCAAACAGTGGCGCGTAAGAAGTCATGTAAACTACCTCGGCATTGCGTTCCAGGCCAGTCATGAAAGCGGCTTCGGAGAGGGCACATTGCCAATTGTTTTTGTTGTCTGGGTTGGCAATGGCTACACTTTGAGCAGCGTACTCTCCTGCAAATATTTTAGGGCCTTTGCGATCGTAGGAATCATAGCGTTGGGCATTCTTCAGAAACCAATCTGGCGCGCGATAGTAATGCTCGTCGATGATGTCGGCCTTGAGCGCTTTGAGTTCTTTGGACGCGTAAACGAACATTTCGTCATCCGGTGATGGGCCAGCCCCTGACACAATCTTGACTTCAGGATACTTCGCCTTGATGGCACTTGCAAAGACTTTATACCGCTCAATGTATTGAGGTCCCCATTGTTCATTGCCTACACCCAGCAACTTCAGGTTGAAAGGTGCTGGATGGCCCATGTCAGCCCGAAGTTTGCCCCATTTGGTCGTAGTAGCGCCGTTGGCGAACTCTATCAAGTCCAGCGCATCCTGAATGTACGGATCTAACTGATCCATTGGCACCAGTTCTGCCGAGTTGAATTGGCAAGCCATACCGCAGCTCAAGATAGGCAGCGGTGATGCTCCGATGTCTTCTGATAACTGGAAATATTCGTAAAAGCCCAGGCCGAAAGTCTGGAAATAATCAGGAGCCAGGCGGTGATTAAATTCGTTATTCCAACGGTTGATGATCAGTTGGCGGCTATCTATGTCACCCACCGTTTTTTTCCACTGGTAACGGTTAGCCAATTCTTTGCCTTCCACAATGCAACCACCTGGAAACCGCAAAAAGCCTGGTTTCATATCCGCCAGCAACTGTACCAGATCGGCACGCAAGCCACGGGGGCGCTGCTTCCAGGTATCGTTCGGAAAGAGGGAAATCATATCCAGGTCAAC
>JAZKGK010000037.1:0-1171 GCA_040385915.1 Bacteroidota bacterium | reverse complement strand
CCCTTTTCGGCATTTACGGTTACGTGGGCAAAACGAGGGTTCGCTACCTGCTTTTCCCCCTGATTGAGGATTTGTATGCTGCCCGTTGCTTCGGCCTGTTTCTCTTCTTTCCAGCCCATCAAAGGCATACTAAACTCAAACGAGCGGTTTTTGACTAGTTCCGCATAAAGGCCACCATCGGCGGCAAAGTTGATGTCTTCAAAGAAAATCCCATACATGGTCGACTGAACATCGGCGATTGGCTGGTTGGCTTTTACCACAAAGGAGGGAGACTGCTGCGCCACCATCTCGGAGGAGACTAACAGGCTGCATGCCAGAGCCGCTAAAGAAAAAACATTGCGTTTCATACGTATATTATAAAAGGGTTTAGGAGTGTTGTTGATCATTAGTCAATAGCTAAATTGTATGCTACTGCTTCACCATTAAGCCAAAGTTGGAAATTTTATCTGAATTGCCTCTGAATTTTATATTATTTGCTAGGAAAGTTATAATAGTAATCTTAGTTGTTAAAGTGGTGCCATGACTGTAACCGTCCTCGCTAGAGTCCTCGCACCACTAATATCTCCAATGATTAAGGTGACAGAACACTAGGATTAATATGAACTAAAGATAAATGTCAAAAATACATTAATAAACGCAAAGTGCCTTATCCTAAGGACAGGTTTTTATCAAATGCTGGGAAGGGAATGTATTTTTGAAACCAGGAAGAAGATTGCCTATATTTAGGAAGAGACACCTCATTTTAAGCAGATTTGAGGATTATTTTCTGTATGTCAGACAATTACAGCCATTCCATTTGTCGTTTAACCCATCTATCCCTATGCAAACCCCTTATAACGCCATCACTGACAGCTTTCGCCAAGAACTAGAAGCGTTGGTAACACAAAAGAAATATGTGAAGATCAGGTACTTCACCGACCTGCACGAGTTCATGTCTACGGCAGCTATTATCCAGGCAATTATCGGCGAACAAGAGGCCGAATTCGTGCGCTTAAGTACGGGCGAAGTAGTCCGGCTAGACAAAATTGCCCGCGTAGATGGCAAGCCCGCCCCGGGCTACGATATAGAGGATTATAGTTGTGATTGCTAATTACTTACAGCAAAAGGAAAGGGTAAAGCTTCACAGCTTTACCCTTTCCTTTTGCTGTAAGTAGAATTGGTTTATGCTAAA